>CAIVVZ010000334.1 GCA_903909505.1 uncultured Desulfobacteraceae bacterium | reverse complement strand
TTTTTGGATGGATCCATTCGGATACATGATGTCTGTTTCGAAGATGCCGTGAATGCGATTTAGCTTTTCGACATTCAGCACAATGCAGTCGGCGCCGACCGGAACGCTTCCGCCGGTCAGTCCCGTGCCGCCGCCCCGGGGGATGACCCGTAGTTTGAGAGCTGCGATCGCTTTTAGCAAGGGAGAGATCTGGGCGGCTTCGGTCGGGTAAACAACGGCAAGGGGAAGATAAAGCCGCCAGTCCGTGGCGTCCGTGGCATGGCTGATCAGGGAAAACGGATCAAAGCACACATTGTTTTCGCCAACGATGGCGCCGAGCGTGCGATGAATCTGCCTGCGCTTTTCACGGATACTTAAAAGCGCGATTTCCAGTTCAGCCAGAAAGGACCGGCAGGCGGCAATGATGGCCTGTTCGTCCGGATCTGCGGTCAGATGAGCATTGACAGTCGCCAGATCGTCTTTGGCCGTGCACAAAAAATGTTGACGCCTGCGGGAATTATCGATGAGGTCCTGATAAATGAAGGGATTGCGGAAGAGAATGAAGCTATCCCCGATAAAGCGAAGCAGGAGCCTCAGCAGCTTTCCCTTGACCCGGCGATAGCGAAGCTTTTCAAGGGCATACCAGGCCTTTTTTCCCAGAAGAAACCGGACGATCTGTCCGTCATCCGCCGAAGTATAATTATAGGGAATTTCCCGGTCCGTCATGATTTGTACCGCTCAAATCCGGGAACGACCAATCGGGTTTCAAGGCGGCTCAGCAGCCAGGAAGCCAGGGTCACCAGAAAAAGATAAATTGCGCCGACAATCATGAACACCTCGATGTATTTGAAAGATGCGGATGCCAGTATCTTTGCCTTGCCGGTCAGTTCGATACAGGTAACCATATAAGCCAGGGATGAATACTTGATCAGGTAAATGATTTCATTGCCGCAGCCCGGAAGCGCCCTTCGAAAGGCCTGAGGCAGAATAATGGACAGTAGGGTCTGAAGTCGCGTAAAACCCAGGGCCTGCGCTGCCGCGACCTGCCCGTGCTTGATTGAAAGCAGGGCGCCGCGGATATACTCGGAATGATAGGCTGCGCTGCACAGGCTGAACCCGAGGACCGATGCCGTGAAAGGGGACAGGAAGAGGCCGATCCGGGCCAGTCCGAAATACCAGATATAAAGCTGAATGATCAGGGGAAATCCCCTGAAAATCAGCACATAACCGTTCATCATGAGCTTTGTCACCGGCGAGCCATAGACCTGAAGGGTTCCTGCCGCCACTCCCAGGCAGAGGCCGCAGATGGCGGATGGCAGGATCAGCAGAAGGCTGACTCCCAGTCCCTGCATCAAGGACGGAAACACCGTGTGTTGAATATAGACCAGCTCTTCCATTATTTATTACAGGTCAGATCGGTAATGCTGGAACAGAATTCACGCGTTCGCAGGCAGCAGGCATGGTTTAAAATAACATCCGGCGTTCCCTGTTCCACGATTTTGCCGGCTTCCATGAAAATCATTTCCGTTGCCACGTTTCTGGCAAACGCAATCTGATGGGTTGCCAGAATCATGGTCATTCCGGCTTGGCCCAGTTTTGTGATAACGGAAAGCACTTCGCCGATCAGTTCCGGATCCAGCGCGGACGTGGGCTCATCCAGAAGCATGATTTTGGGATCCATGGCCAGTGCCCGGGCAATGGAAACCCGTTGCTTCTGTCCGCCGGAAAGCTCCGCCGGATAATGGTTTGCGTGGGAGCTCAGCCCCACCCGGTCCAGCTCCGACATGGCTCGCTGTCTGGCGGCGGTCTTCTGAAGGCCCTTGACCCGGATCAGACCGATTTCAATATTGGAAACCGCGCTTAAGTGATCAAACAGGTTGAATTCCTGAAAAATCATTCCCACCTGCTGGCGATAGCCGCACAGGGCTTTTTTATCCGCCGCGTTGACAGGTCGGCCTTCCAGCAATATCCGCCCGCTGTCGGGGGGGACCAGGTAATTGATGCTTTGAAGCAGGGTGCTTTTGCCGGCTCCCGAAGGGCCGATCAGCACCTTGATTTCACCCGCGTTGATCGACAGGGACACGTCATCCAGAACCGGACGATCGCTGAATTGCTTGCAAAGGTTTTCAACCGTTAAAATGGGGTCCATAAGTCTTTCTTTAGTGCGTGTATCCGGGAATTTTCAGGCGCTTTTGCAGCGCGGCCAGGCTCCGGGTTCCCAGGTAGGTCAGCAGCATGAACATGAAGCCGGCCAGCAGGTAAAGATGGAGATGCTGGTAGGTTCGGGACGCCACATGGTTGGTGCGGGACATGAGCTCGGAGACGCCAAGCGCATAAGTTACCGCGGAATCCTTCAGCAGAATGGAATATTCATTGGACCACGCGGGAATGGATATGCGAAGGGCCTGAGGCAGAATCACATAAAAAACGGCCCCGGCATCGCTCATCCCCAGGGCGCGGGCCGCCTTCATCTGGCCGTCCGGAATGGAGAGAATCGCGCCCCGCAAGATCTGGGACTGATAAGCCGCGCTGATGAGTCCCAGCACGATAATGGCCACTGAAAACGCCGAAAGGTTGATGTCCAGAAAGGAAAGCAGGCCAAAATAAAACAGAAATAAAAACACCAGAAGGGGAATTCCTCGAAAAAACCACACATAAACGCCGATCAGGCTGCGAGTCGTTTTTCCGGAATAAATCTGGCCCAGCGCAAGGGGAAGCCCCAGCAGCAGACCAAGGGCCATGGCGCCAACCACCACGGCCAGATTGATCCATGATCCTTTGAGAAGATAAAAAAAACCTTCCTGAATTGCGGTGATGCCATCGGATGTCATAGGGGCTCGGAAAAAATGGAAGGCTTCGAGATTACTCTCGAAGCCTTGGGTGACTGCGATTCAGATAAACTGCAACGCAAATTATCTGACGTTGTATTTTGCCTTTAATTCCGTCCAGGTAGCACTGGCCATCAGGCGTTTCAGGCCTTCGTTCAACTTGTTCAGGAACTCGGTATCTTCTTTTCGCACGGCATAAGCGGTTTCATCGTCCGGTTGCCCGTAGGTGCCGAGAATCTTGATGCCCATTCCTTTTTCCATGAGCTCTTCTGCGGATGTCTGAGACACCGCGGCAAGGTCAATGCGGCCGTTCATCAGATCTTCCAAGGCCAGCGGTGCGGAATCGTACTGCTGAAGCTTGAATTTTTTTTCCTTATCTTCTATCAGCTTGTCCTGAATCCAATTGGCTTCCGAAGTGCCGCGTTGGACGCCCCATTTCATGTCCGGTTCCATGGTCTGATTCGGCATAATGGGATTATCTCTTTTGGCAGCCAGAATCATCACGGTTTTATAATAACTCGTGGAGAAATTGACCTGCTGTTTACGCTCTTCGGAAACGCTCATTCCGGATGCAACCAAGTCGATTTTACCGGCTTTGAGGCTGGGGACGATGGTTTCCCACTGGATTGGCTGGTGTTTGACTTTGAAACCCATTTCCTTGGCAATCCAGTTAATGGCCATAATATCAAACCCATCGGGTTCGCCTTGGCTGTCAATAAAGCTGAACGGCGGATAATTGGCGTCTATGCCGTTAATATAGATTTTTTCCTCGGCCGCGGCCACGCCGCTGAACACCATACCGGCCAGAGCCAGTATTAAAAGTCCTTTAAATAATGTTTTTTTCATTCAATTCCTCCAAAAATTTAATAGTCCTTCACACCAGTGGTCGATCTTATCACGAAAAGACGATAAGCCATCCGTTCAGGCATTGCCTGATCACGGCTTTTCCCGAGCCGAAGACTTTCACCATATCCTCATTTCCCGTTAAACCCTTTTAATTTTGACCTGAAATCCCCTGAAAAGTCAATATTTAATCCTTTAGGCTTTTTCCTTGACCTTCATGCGTCGGATCGCCGGCGCCATGATTTCACCGATAAGTGTCCGGTAATCCATTCCGGCCGCCTCGCCGATAATGCACAAATCCGACCATCCGGGGGTCAGCCCCGGCAGCGGGTTGCATTCGATAAAATGGATGCGCTCGTTTTTGTCCAGCCTCAGATCCACCCGCGCCACATCCCGGCATCCCAGCGCCATGAAGGCGCATCTGGCCACATGCTCCAGGTTTTTTTGAAGCGACCGGTCGATATTCGCCGGCGCCTGATAAGAGATGGATTCGTTGGTGTCCAGCTTGTGCTCGAACGCATATACCGGAAATCGGTCTTCCTTGTTGTTAAAGAGAATTTCCATCGGCGGCAGCACCTTGGGCCGGTTTTCGCCCAGGAGCCCGACGGTGAATTCTCTTCCGGAAAGATATTCTTCAACCAGAACCGGCTGGTGATATTTTGAAAGCAGTTCACGGGAAAGCCGCCTGAGATCCGCCTCGTCCTGTACCACATTCATTCCCATGACCCCTTTTGAACTGCCTTCGGCAATGGGTTTAATGATCACCGGAAAATGAAGGTTTTTGGGAAGCCGCTCCTTTCCTGTACGCATGACGATAAAATCGGCCGTATGGATGCCGGCCTGACGCACCATTTTTTTTGCTAGAACCTTGTCCAGGCAGATGGACAGGGCAGCCGGATCAGATCCCACGTAGGGAATATTCAGAAGCTCCAGGATGGCCGGCACCTGGGATTCCCGGTTCCGGCCATGAATGCCTTCGGCAATGTTAAAGACCATATCCAGGGGCATGGAACCGATGATGGACGGCAGCTCCGGAGTGGCTTCAATTTCCACCACTTCATGGCCGAGGGATGAGATGGCGTTGGCGATGGAATCAATCGTGGCCCGGCTGTCAAATTCCGCCTCTCTGTCATCGTCATTTGAATCCAGGGGCTTGATGCGCTTCAGGTTGAACGTAAACCCAACCTTTAGGGCCTTGCGCCGGGTTCGGGAACGCACGGACATCTGAATGCCGTAACGCTCCACGGCGCTCTTTATCACCGCATCCAGAACCGCCCCCATGGTGGCAAGACCGGCAAGCGCGGCGGAGGCATGGACCGTTGCGCCGGGCTCCAGGCTGGGAAGGGCATTGGCCTCAATAAAATATAACTGGCCTTCGGAGGTCAGCCGATAATCCAGCCTGGCCAGGTCGCGAATGTCCAGGATCTTGCAAACGGTTTGGGACAGGCGCAGGAGGTGTTTGGCGGTTTTGGGGGAAAGTACCGCCGGCACTTTAACGGTGACGGCATCCGGCAATTGCTGAAGGCTGTAGTCATAAATGACATGTTTATGGTCCGAAACCACCGAAGAGTCAAAACGGTATTCACCGGGTGCAAGGATTCCCCCGGTTTTTCGGGAAGCTTTTTCCAGAAAGGGGACAATCACATCCTTTCCCTCCACAAATTCCTCGATCAAAACCCCGGCCGGATATCGGATCAACAGCCCCGTCACCCGTTTAAGAAGCTGATCCGGCGCTTCCACAATGGACTGTTGATCAATGCCCATGGAGCTGCCTTCATAATTGGGCTTGATCATCACCGGATAGCTCAGATCCGGCGGTGTCCAGTTGTGGACGCTTTCCACAAATACCCATCGGGGCGTGGGTACGCCACTGGCCGCAACCAGCATTTTGGTGAGGCGTTTGTCCGTGGTTAGGGTGCAGGTATAGGCATCGGATCCGGTATACGGCATGCCGAGTTGCTCAAACAGCCCCGGATAAAAGGCCTCGCGGCTCTTCCCCCCTCTTCCGACCGCTGTATTAAAGATCAGGTCCGGATTCAGGGCTTCAAGCCTGGCCACCAGCCGCGATGCCGGCCCCGAAACCTCAACCCGCTCCACCTGATGGCCCAGGGTCTTCAGCGCTACGGCAATCGCTTCAACCGTTTCCGGCCTGTCGAACGCCGCATCCTCTTCTCTGTCGGTCAACTGTAAATTATACGTATAAGCGATTTTCATTTGTGCTCCAGGCCATTACCGCAAGCCGGCAAAAAGGCCGGTTAGACTCGCCGGGTGTTCCTGGCGATCAACAAGGATCATTGCGGTCATGAAGGGGGGGAGCCCAGGGTCTTTCATGGCTCAAGGTGCGGAAGAAGGGCGAGCTGATCAGCCAAGGCTTTTTTCTTTAGCGATTTCAATATAGATGGAATTTGGAAATTCCGTTGTAATCCTGGCAAATGTTGCCTTGCTTTTTTCCTTATTCCCCATTTTTTCGTACACGGAAGCCAGATTGTAAAGACTGAGATCTTTCAGGGAGGGGTCGGCGGAAGTGGTCAGCATTTCAAAATATTTAACAGCGGAGTCATAGTCTTTTTTCCCTTCAAAGGCATAGCCCAGGTTGCTCAACATGAGATTTTTGTAAAACGGGGCGTTGCTGAAATTATCCAGGGCTGTTTTGTACAGGGAGATAGCCTTGTCAAATTCACCGGCCTGAAAACAGATATTGGCGAATTCGATTCCGGCAATCTTTCCCATATGTCTGGCGGAATAGTCATCCAGTATCCGGGTAAACGATTTTTCAACGGCCTGATATGCTTTTACCGGATCTTTGTCTTTCATGGCCGCATGGTACTGGGCCAGGCTCTCCGTCAGGAGTGCGGACGCCTTGTTTTCGGCATGGTGCAAATAGGCCTGAAAGCCTGCTATTGCAACAAGAAGCGCAAACACCATACCGGCGGCAAGGGTAGCCTGTCGTTTATAGGTGGTGAGCCATTGAATTAGTTTTCCGGAAAACGTGATGAATTCATCCGGCTCTTTAAAAAGTTGTTTGCGGGTCAGTTTTTGTGCCATGGTACCTCCAAAAAAAGTCAAAATTGAGATGGCAAAGTAAAAAGTTCAAGATCAAGGCGAGCCAATCCAGAGGAGTGAGGCGTACGATTAGTAGGCCGCAATGACGAAGGATGAAGCTCAACGCGGATATTGGGCTCTTTACGAAGCCATCAGTCCAGAAGCTGTCGAATTCGTTCCCATCCGGCGTGTGGGATGCCGGCACCCACGACCTGGCAGACTTCATATCCACAGGCCGAGGCCAGTTTGCCGCATTTTTCCAAGGAATACCCATTGACCAGGCCAAACAAGAATCCGGACGCCCACAGGTCGCCGGCTCCGGTGGTGTCGACGGCGCAGCCGTCTCCGACAGGCTCGACACGGTGCGTCTTTCCCTGTTGTGAAATATAGCTGCCGCGGCTGCCGACCTTCAGAACGGCAATCTCGGCCCGGAAGGAAAGACTCTCGATCATCTGTCTTTCGTCGGCATGGCCCGTAAACGCCCGGGCTTCGTCTTCGTTGGCAATCAGAATATCGACAAATTCATCCACAATCCGATCCAGCAGGGCCTTGTTGGATTCAACAACCGTAAAGCTGGAAAGATCCAGCGATATCCGTGCGCCGGATCTTTTTGCCAGCGACAGGGACTGCAGTATCAGCGTCGGATTGAACAGCAGATAGCCTTCGATATGAACCACCGCCGCGCCTTCGAAATGGGCATCGGCAATTTCTTCGGGCCGGATTTCAGAAGAGGCGCCCAGATAAGTGAGCATGGACCGCTGGGCATCCGGCGTGATGATGGAAAGCACCCTGCCGGTGCGGGAAGGGGAATGCAGTAAATGGGGCTCTACCCCGTTTTCAACCAGGCCGGTTTCAAAAAAAGCGCCCATCGGCCCGGCCCCCCGTTTTCCGACAAACCGCGAGGCCCCGCCAAGCCTGGCGATGCCGATCATCGTATTGCAGGCGGATCCACCCGGAACAATGCTGGGAGAAGCTTTCAAGCCCGAGAGAACGCTTTCGATAATTGCATTGTCAACCAGCGTCATGCCCCCCTTGACGGCTCCGGATTCATGCAGAAAGGCCTCTGTTTCATGAGCGAGGATATCCACCAGGGCGGAACCAATGCCGACAATTACATTTTTCATATGATTTCCTTATCTTACCATACCATGGATTCGTGAATCCATCCCTTGTCGCCATCTGCATGTTCGACAAGAATCCATTTGTTGTTGCGTTTCAGGACTTTAAAGGGAATGCCCGGCCCGACGGAAAACAGGGTTTTCGCGTCCGGCTTGGGTTCGGAGCGCAGAATGTTTTTGTCTTTTGCGGTGATGACCGAGGGCGTATTGCCGACCAGGGATTGATGAACCCATCCTTCATCCCCTTGAAAATCCTTTACCTGATACCATTCCCCGACTTTTTTAACAACGCTGAAAGGATAGTATTTCTCGGATTTCCAAAGCACGTCAAAATTGTTGCCCGCGCCGGATCGAATTTTGGCTTCGGTCACGGAAACCGACACCCGCTGTTCGGCCTGAGCAGTTCCGCACAGTAACACGGAAAGCAAGACACCGCAAAACCACAAGGATTTGATTTTCATAGCAACCCTCACACGCCAAGATGCAGCAGTTTTCCCCCCTGAAAGACCAGAAAAGCCATGACCCAGGCAAGAGAGGTGCTGTATCCAATACTGAACAACAACCATTTCCAGGATCGAAGTTCTCTGCGAATAGCGGCCATCGTAGCAAGACAGGGCAAATAGAGCAAGACAAATACCAGCATGGAAATGGCTGACAGCGGGGTCATGCCCGATGACAACAGGGCCGTGCGAAGTGCCTCGGCATCTTTGTCACCCTCGGCAACATAGAGAATGCCCATCGTGCTGACAACGATTTCCTTGGCAACAAAACCGGAAAGAAGCGCCACGCTCCCTCGCCAGTCTATGCCAAGCGGTGAAAAAACCGGCTCTATCATTTTTCCCATGCGGCCCATGTAGGAGTTCTCGATTTTTTCAGCTTTCATGATCCGCTTGATGGCTTCGATCGAGGCTGCCGTTTCTTTTTCCAGGGACATTCGGGCCGTGTCATCGGCAGCGGCCTGACCGTCCTGGGCCCCCTTCTGCTGGAGTTGCTGAATCTCGCGGGCAAAATCATTCGAATAGGAAATGTTCCGGGGGAATGCCGAAAGCGCCCAGATGATGACAGAGCCGATCAAAATGATATTTCCCATTTTTTTAAGAAACATCTTGCTGCGTTCCCACATGTGAATCATCACGCTTTTGGCCATGGGCACCCGGTAGGGCGGCAGTTCCATCACAAAAGGGGCATCCAGGCCTTTCAGGAGTGTGGAGCGCAGCATGCGGCCCGTAACAATGGACAGAACGATTCCCACCAGATAAAGGGAAAAGATGACGGTTCCGGCCCGTCCGGCAAAGAATGTACCGGCTATCACAATATAGATGGGCAGCCTGGCCGAGCAGGACATGAACGGGGTGATCAGGATCGTCAGAATGCGGTCCTTTTCGCTTTCCAGAGTCCGGGTTGCCATGATGGCCGGTACATTGCACCCAAAACCCATGAGCATCGGGATAAAGGATTTTCCATGCAACCCGATCATGTGCATGATTTTATCCATCAAAAATGCGGTCCTGGCCATATAGCCGGTGTCTTCAAACAGGGAGATGCAGAAAAACAGGATCAGAATATTGGGAAGGAAAACAACCACGCTCCCGACCCCTGCGATAACGCCGTTAAGCAGAAGATCCTTGAACAGGGAATCGGAAAGATGGAGATCCAGAACGGATGACAGCCCGCTCACGGCGCTTTGAATCCAGGCTTTGGGGATTTCACCGACCGTAAACGTCAGTTGAAACATGGCCCAGATAAAAAAAACAAAGATCGGAAACCCGAGAAAGCGGTTGGTCAGTACCCGATCGATATTGCGGGAAATATCCACCCGCTGTCTGGCGGAGGTGGTAACGGTTTCCTTGACAATGCCGGCGATGAACCCATAGCGCTCATCGGTCATGATAATCTCCGGATCATCGTCAAACCGGTCCATGATATACCGACGGGCAACCTGTATTTCATCCTGAACCATCTGCCGGGAGTCTCCCGCCAGGATCAGCACCTGCTCCCGAACGATCTTGTCGTCCTCGATGAGCTTGATGGCCGTCCACCGGTCGTTGTACGGCAGCGCGCCGGAAATGCTTTTTTGAAATAAGTCCTGAAGCCTGGAAATGGCGAATTCAATGTCCTGGCTGTACCTGACCTTTCGGCCCTCGGGAATGTGATGCGTTTTTTCAGCCAGTTCAATGGCTTTTTTCAAAAGCGCATCCATGCCCTCGTTTTTGTTGCCGACCGTAAAGACGATCGGAACATCCAGCAGATCGGAAAGCGTTTCGGTATGGATTTTGATGCCCCTGGACTGGGCCATATCGGCCATATTCAGGGCAAACAGAACCTTGCAGTCAATTTCCCTGAGCTGGGTTGCCAGATACAGACTGCGCTCCAGGTTGGAAGCATCGATTATGTCGATTACCACATCCGGATGCTCTTCCAGAATAAAATTTCTGGCGACAATTTCTTCGATGGAAAATGGCGTCAGGCTATAGGTTCCGGGAAGGTCGATGATTTTAAGCTCATACCCATGGCGGTTGATGACGCCTTCTTTTTTTTCAACCGTTACGCCGGACCAGTTTCCCACTTTTTGGTGGGCGCCGGTCAGGTTATTGAAAATCGTCGTTTTTCCGGAATTGGGATTACCGGCAAGGGCGATGGTCAGTGTTCGGGGGCTCATGCTATCGTTCCTAAGCGGCGGAAGGCGGGTAGCGGTTATCTGTTGTCCGTCTGGATGAGTTCAACGGTGACCTGGGACGCTTCTTCAACCCGAAGCGACAAGTGGTATCCCATGACGATGATTTCAAGGGGATCCTTGAGAGGGGCATATTTATCCACGCACACCTGCGTGCCTTTGACGATACCCATTTCGAAGATGCGCCTTCGAAGGGCTCCGCTTCCGCCCACACGAAGAATCCTGGCGGTCTGTCCTTCCTTGATTTCACTCAGCAGCATAAATGCCTGTCAGCAGGCCTTCTCCTCATGAATCGGAAGCACCATGATTTTTTGCGCCAGCCCGCGTCCGATAACAAATCGTTTAAAATCAACCGCAATGGCCATCTGTCCTTTGCCAAGATTGGTGATCACCTGTACTTCGTCGCCGATTCTCAGCCCCATGGACAGCAGGCGCATTCGCGATTCGGAGCCGCCGGTGAATTCCGTCACCTTTACCCGCTCTCCCTGCTTGGCCCGCGTCAGGGGCATCAATCGGGCGTGATCCTTCATGCATCTGGCGCAGATTCCATACAGTTCCATTTTGTGCTGAAGGGGATGAAATCCGAATTCAGAAGCGATTTTCAACTGGAGAACTTCCAGCTCTTCATTCTGAAACTCGACGATAGCATCGCACCGGGTACAGATCATGTGATCGTGGTGCTGGCCCAGATGCATGTGTTCATACCGGATATGACCATCTTCAAACCGGTTCTTTTGCGCAAATCCGAACCGGCACATCAGTTTGAGCGTCTCCAGAACAAAGTCGGGGGATAAGGCGTGCCCGTTTTGTTCAATCAGGGAAACCAGTTCTCCAGCCGTCACATGATGTTCGGAATTCAAAAATATTTCAAGCACTTTCAGCCGGTCATCAAAATGATCCACGGCTTCCTGTTTAAAGAGCTTTTTGAATTGTTCCTTTTCCTGACGGTGAAGCTGTACCATGTCAATCTTTTCCCATAGTTAATCCCAAGACAATAAGAATCAAACGAAATGCTGTCAATGCGAGATGGCTTCAGATTACCGGGGGCCGGGAATATCAAATGTTGAACAGGACCCGCTGGAACAGCTTCGGGTCTGGGCGGAAGCGCCCGCACTGCCGCTGCCGCCACTTACGGAGAAATTTGTACTGCTGAGAACGCGCTCAACATCCTTGCTGTCGCATTTGGCGCATTTCAGCTCGGCAGTCTCCTGTGCGCTGGTAAAGAGGATCTCGAAACAGTCATTGCATTTCAAACATTTAAATTCATAAATCGGCATATCGAATCTCCAAAAAAGTCTTTGGCCTTCTATCTTCGGTCGTTAGTCTTCAGTCTTCTTTTCTACATCTTTACTGCTCAAACGGTAATTTTACCACAAACCGTGCGCCTTTCCCATGAGATTTTTCAAGGGTGAGGGTGCCGCCATGTCTTTCCACGATGTCGTGACAGATGTACAGTCCCAGTCCGGTTCCCTTGCCAACCGCTTTTGTGGTAAAAAAAGGTTTGAAAATATCCTGACGAATGGCATCGGGAATGCCCGGTCCGGTATCTTCACACTCAAAGATAACCTGATGATGGGCTCTGTCAACATCGGTTTTCAGAAAAATGGTTCCGGAAGATGGCGCAGCCGCCTGAATGGCATTTTGAATGATATTCAAAGCCACCCGGCCCAGGCCGGCAAAGTTCCCGGTAACATGGGGCATATCCCCGGCATACTGCTCGCAGATTTTAATCTTCTGGTTTTTGTATAAATTTCTCAGCACCCGAAGCGCATCCATTATAACTGAGTTCAGATCAATGGCTTCGACATACGTTTGCGTCTGCCTTGAAAGACCCAGCAGGCTGCCGACAATGGTCTTTGCCCTGGCCAGTTCCTTTCCGGCAAACTCCAGATCGTTCAGACTTGCTGAATTCAACGGTGTATCGTTTCGTGCGGAAAGGTCTTCAAGGGTTGACTGAATCAGGCTCATGGCGCTGGCAAGGGGATTGTTTATTTCGTGGGCCGTGCCGGCAACAAGGGTGCCGATTGCGGCCAGGCTCTCGGATCGAATCAACAATTCCATTGCTTTTTCTTTTTCGGTGAGCGCGGTTTGTAGTTCAAGGGTCCGCTCCGCAACTTTTTCTTCGAGATTTTTGTTCAGGTCTTCAATTTTCTGGTAGGATCTGGCGTTTTCGATGGATAGCGAACTCTGGTTCGCCAGGGTTTCCAGCAGGTCCATGTCTTCCGGCATAAAGAGGTCGCCGGATTTTTTATCCCCGATCGCCAGAAATCCGTTTAGGCTATTTTCAAATATCATGGGAAAGACCACGGCGGCCTTCATGCTTTCAAGTTCCGCATATACCTGACGGGAAAAGGTATCCTCGGATTGCTGCATCAGCGGGGCTTTCTGAAGGGGCTGGTGGCAACGTTTCATCCAGAGCACCAGGGGAGAATTCCCGGAAATGACATCCAACGGCAAAGACGGATCGCCATTGTTTTGGTATCGCACGTAAGTCGGCGGTTTCGAATTATCCGATAAATACATGCAGCAATGACCGACCTGCATGGAACCGGAAATTGTTTCAACCACCAGGGCGGCGATCTGCCTGAGATCCAGTACAGCGGAAATGGTTTGACTCAAGTGTTTGATGGTTTGTCTGTAATCATACCTGCCCTTGAAGAAATACCGGTCTACCAGGATCTGTATCCGTGTTTTTACCGGACCAAAAACAATCGACACCAGAATAAAGAAAAATATCGGAAAATAGACCGAGTCCGATGTGTTAATTCCCGAAGCGCTCTTGTTGATTACTGTGACAACCAGGGCGTATATCAGGGTAAGCATGATGGAAAGAATTGAATATATAACGCTTTTTCGAATCAGTATTCCCATATCCAGCAGATCGTAACGAAAAAGTCCCACGGCAAAAATGGACAGGGGGATAAAGCTGAAATTTCCAGGCGGATATATCGGATATCCCAACAGCGGAAGCGTGTTCATGCCGATCAGAAAGCCGAGAATTCCAAATCCGCAAAAAAGGTACTTCAGCCGGTTTTTCAGGATACTTTGGGTTTCCCGCTGAATGGCCTGATAGATCAGCATCAAAACGTAAACAGCGGCGCAGGCTGTTTCCATTCCCATCAGAACGTAAAGAGCGCCTCCGCTTCCGAAATAGCCAAAGCGGTGTCGATGCATTTCAGCAATAAACAGGGGGGTAGGGGTAAAACACATCAGAATAAAGGCAAAAAGATAAGCTGTCCGGATCAGCCAGAATCGGCCGGGAATTTTCAGATAGGCATGAAAAAAATGGATATAAAGGGGGATCAGATAAACGATGAAGAAATGGTCCAGCCGGCTGACAAAAAGAGCTGTTTGGGAGGATTTGCAGTTAAAAATCACCAGGATGTCAGTGTAGAGAAAAGCGCCCAGTATGCAAATCAGGGTAAAGAGACGGTTGATTTGGTTTTTTCGGCCACGTGAAGCAGACAGGTAGGCCAGGCAGACAAAACTGCACAACGTTAAAAACGGCGGAATACTGTATAACAGTCTCATGACGATTCAAGCAGTTCGCGGGCATGTTCCCAGGTTGCAGGGGTGAGGGTTTCGCCGCCCAGCATTCGCGCCAGTTCGTGAACCCTGTCCTCAAAATTCAGGGCCTGAATGGTTGTGGTGGTCCGGCCTTCCTGAACATTCTTGATGATTCTGAAATGATGGTTCCCGAATCTGGCAATCTGCGGCAGATGGGTGATGCAGATGACCTGATGATGTCCGGAGAGATCCAGAAGTTTTTTTCCGACAACCTCTGCCACCCCCCCGCCAATGCCTGAATCCACTTCATCAAAAATGACGGTTTCCACGGCGGCTGTATTTGAGAGAATGGCTTTCAAGGCCAGAACCACCCGGGAGAGTTCTCCGCCGGATGCGATCTGAGAAAGGGGTTTTAATGCTTCACCCGGATTCGGGGCGATCAGAAAAATCGCCCGGTCCAGCCCGTATTCGGTCAGAACCTTTCCTTCACAGGTCAAAAACGGATCGCTGCCGGCATCTGCCGGAGTGCTTCGAAGGGCAATCTGAAACCGGGTATGGGGCATTTTAAGTGCGGCCAGTTCTGTTTCGACGCGCTGAGCCAGGGCAACGGCTGCCTGAGTGCGATGGTTCGACAGGGCCGTTGATGCCTGGCATAACCGGGCATGATGGCTTGCCAACTCACTTTGGATCTCCTCCAGTGTGCCGGAGAGGTGTTCGATGTCGAACAGTTCCTTTTCGATTTCGGTCAACCTGGTCAGCACCGCATCCAGAGAGCCCCCGTACTTTCTCTTGAGTTTATGTAGAAGATCAATTCTGGCCTCGACTGCTTCAAGCCGGCCTTCGTCTGTCTCGATGGTGTGAAGATAGGTCCGAAGGCCTTCGACAATATCCTCGATCCGGAACCCGGCGTCCGCCAGCGCCGTAGAGAAAGAGGTCAGGCCCGGATCGACCTGGGCCGCCTTGTCCATTGTTTTTCGAATGGTTGAAAGACGCTCGGAGACGGCACCGCTTCCCACATACAGGGTTTCGATGCTGTCCTGAACCGCCTGAAAAAGCATTTCGGTGTGCTTCAGCCGGTTCCGGTCCTTATCCAGATCCGAATCTTCTCCGGGTTGGATGCGGGCTTCGGTGATTTCCCTTTTTTGAAAGGAAAGCAGATCAATCCGTTCTGTTTGGCGAAGGCTGGCTGCCTGAAGGCGATGAAGATTCTGGATCAGGGGCAAAATGCCGAGATAACCGGCGTGAACTTCATTTCGAAGGGCCAAAAGATCTCTTGGCAGCCCCCCAAACTGATCCAGAATCTGCAAGTGCTGATCTTCCTTTAGCAGCCCCTGATGGGCGTGCTGCCCGGAGATGGACGCCAGGCTTTCGGTGATGGCGGACAGAACCTGAATGGTTGCCAGTTTGCCGTTGACGTAAATGCGGTGCCGATCGGTAACGGAAATGATCCGCCGGATCAGAAGCCCTTCGGCGGGATCATACCCGTGAGACGCCATCACTGTGGCCGTACGGCTATCCGGTGAAATGAAAAACAAGGCTTCCAGTTCCGCGGCTTCTGCGCCCGATCGAATCATGGCAGCGCCCGCGCGGCTTCCCAGCAGGAGATTGACGGCCTGAAGAATGATGGATTTGCCGGCCCCGGTTTCGCCGCTCAGGATGGTCAATCCTTCGGAAAAAGATATCCGGAGATCATCGATGATGGCAAAATTTTTGATGGAAAGTTCTTGAAGCATAAGGATTCGAAAAAAATGTCAGAAATGGAACCGGCTGCTCACGCGCCCCGCTGCCGGATGGCTTCTTCGATTTGACGTGTCGGATATCCCAGGATGGTGCGTACCGGGCCGGAATACTCGAGCACGGTAAACAGGCTGCCTTTGATTCGATATTCAGAATCCCAATCGATGCCGGCACCCGTGGATGTTTCATTGATCGTAACCGGCTGTTTTTCGCCGTCAAGGCTCAAGCATCTGGCGCGCCCTTCATCGGGATCCAGTATCCACGCATCTCCGGTTTGCGTGGAAAAGAAAATCAGCTTTCCCAGAGACAATAGCCGTGCTTCTCTTTGATGTGACAACTGGATGATGGTATTGATTTCCTGACTGAGAGACGGAGACTTCGGATTCTGGTTGATGGGTTTTTGTTGAGGCTTTTTTGTTCCGGACCGTTTTTTTCGCTTTCCCATTTTCCCTCCCGAACTTAAGTACGAAGGCTGCATAAATATTAAAAATGAATATTTCACAATATGGGTCGTAATGCAATCGGTTGTTTAATGTTTCAGGAATTTGGAAAAATCCCTTAATTATGGGTTTCAGGAGGATCAATTGTTTTAAACTTATCTTTTGTGGCCCCGCAAATCGGGCATTTGTCCGGAGCCTCCTTGTCTGTTACGTATCCACAGACCTGACAGACGTGATAGGCTTTCATCTCGTCCTTAATCACATGATAAATGGCGCGCTCATACAATTTCGAGTGAATGGCTTCGGCATCTCTGGCTTGACTGAAGATTAGCGCGGCTGCCTGCTCGCCATCTTGTTCCGCATCCCTGATAAAATCCGGATATTCATTTTCACTGATGGACTTTTCGCGTTTGAATGAATTCTTCAGATTGGTATCCGTATCTTTTACCATCATGTCTTTGACCAGGGATAGATTGCGCGCCGCATGAACCCTCTCTGCCTCGGCAATGGCGCGGAACAACAGCGCAATTTGCGGAACCTCTTCTTCTTCAGCCTTTTCAGCATATGCCAGAAGCCTGAAATAAGCCTTTGCCTCGCCAACGAAAGCCGTGTAAACGTTTTCTTTTGTCTTTTCCTTCATGAGAAAACCCCCGTATTGAAGATCGTTGATCAGAAACCACCGGAGAATCGAGTCCCCATTTCATGATGCCAAGGATTCAGGTTTATAATATTGCAATAAAATGGTATTTGGGTCTGAGTTCAAATCAGATGAAAGCAGGCGCCTGATCCATGGCATTGGGTGATCGTTCACCTTTCATTCCATTATGAGATAACAAAACAAAAGGGAGATTGCAACGTGTTGTTGCAGCAAGAAAACATCAACTTGACCGACAGGGAAACCGCCAATGAGCAGACTCGATAGTTTTATCCGGCGAATGCTTGCTCAGCGGGCATGTCTGAACTGGGCCGCCGAAGCCGTTGCCGATATTGCCGGGCCGGTTCTGGAGCTGGGCCTTGGCAACGGACGCACATATGATCATCTGCGGGAACTCCTGCCGGAAAGAGAGATCTATGTGTTTGAACGGGCCATGAGATCTTTTGTCCGGGCGCACGCCATGTCTCTTCCGCCGGAGGAATTTCTGATTCTCGGGGACATCGAACACACCCTGATATCCGCGGCCTCCCGGCTGCCCGCAAAGGCGGCTCTGGCCCACAACGATCTGGGGACCAGCGACGCCGGGGCTTATGAAGCGCTTGCCTTGCGAATGGGGGTGCTGTTGAAACATCTGATGGCGTCTGGTGGCATCATCGTTTCCAATGTCAGCCTGCGGGTTTCCGGACTGATATCCCTTGACACGCCCCCCGGCGTGAAGCCCGGGAGATATTTCATTTACCGGGTTGATCCAGGCCTTCGATAGACCACATCGGCGAATCGGAATCGATTGCCTGATTTATCTTTTCTCACATGAATCTGGAAATAACCTCATATGCTGGAAATCGCTGTTTTTCTCTGCGGGGCTGTGGTGATGGTCATCGAGTTGACCGGATCACGGGTGCTGGCGCCCTATCTTGGCACTTCTCTGGTGGTATGGACGAGCCTGATCGGCATTATTCTGGCTTCGCTGAGCATCGGATACTGGTGGGGAGGACGACTGGCGGACCAACGGCCCGAGGCCCGGCTGCTCAGCGGAATCATTTTTCTCTCGGCATTTGCCACGGCGGTTATGGCTCTGATCAAAACTTCTGTTCTTGGGTTCCTTCAGGTCCAGGGTGGCGGGCTGCACACCGCTGCCATGTCGGCAACCCTGCTCCTGTTTGCGCCGTCTTCGATACTCATCGGCATGGTGTCGCCTTTTGCCGTAAGGCTCAAGCTCGAAGACACGCAAACCAGCGGTCGAACGGCCGGAAAACTCTATGCCATTTCCACCATCGGAAGCATATCGGGTACGTTTCTGGCCGGGTTCGTGCTCATCCCGGGACTGGGAAGCACAAACATCCTCCTGCTGATGGCCGCGGTTCTGGCGCTGGCCTCACTGCTGGTGGAACGCAGCCACGCGCGGATCAAGGCGGCAGCTATCGCGATCTTCCTGCTTTTACTTTTCCTGATGCTGAACTATGACAAGAGAATGGCTGCTGCGGGTTTTGTGGACGTAGACACGCCTTATAACCGGGTTGTCGTTTTTAATGGGGCGGAAAAAAGCACCGGCCGGGTCCTGCGGATAATGATCACGGGGCCTCACGCCTGGCAGTCGGCCATGTACCTGGATGACCCTTCCGAGCTGGCCCTGCCTTATACCCGCTTCTATCGACTGGCGAAGCATTTTGCGCCCGAGACGCGGCGATTGCTGGTGCTGGGGGGCGGCGGGTTTTCTTTCCCCAAATATGCGCTGGAAAACTATGAGAATGTTCTGGTGGATGTGGTGGAACTGGATCCGGGCATCACGGCGCTTGCCAGGAACCATTTCGGGCTCCGCGATCATCCGCGTCTGAATATCATCGCGGAAGATGCCCGAACCTTTCTCAACCGAAATGCGGAGAAATACCAGGTCATCCTCTGTGACACGTTCAACTCCCACTACGCCATTCCGTTTCACCTGACCACGCTGGAAGCGGCGCATCGCATCAAGGCTTCGATGACCCCTGACGGCGTGGTCCTGATCAACCTTCTGTCTGCGATTGAAGGGGATCGGGGCCGTTTATTCCGCGCCCTGTTTGCAACCTACGCCAGCACATATCCCAAAGTCATGGCCTTTGCCGTGGATGATCCGCATGACCCATCCGGCTGGCAGAACATCATAATCGCGGCTTTTGCCTCGGAGGCAGAGCCCCCTGTCCTGAGTTCGGACAGGGATATCGCGTCCATGCTTGCCAACAGGCTCAAGACCCCGATCATGGATCTGCCACCCCTGACCGACGATTTTGCACCGGTGGACCGCTATATTTCTTCTGCCTGGTAGGAAAAAAGGAATATTCAATGAAAAAACTATTATTGTTTTTTGCGGCAGGATGTGTGGGCGCTCTGGCAAACAGTTTAACCGTATGGCTCTTCGGTCATCAGGGGATTACCCGCTTGATCGGTGTCTCCATGTCGCCCGCGCTAAGTCCTGACTGGCTGTACCCGAGGATTGTTTGGGGAGGGTTGTGGGGCTTGCTCTTCATACTCCCGATGCTCAATTCGCGACTGATTACAAAAGGGAGTGTTTTAAGTCTGATCCCGACGGCGGTGCAACTCTTTGTTGTTTTCCCGTTTGTGGCCCATAAAGGTATCGCAGGGTTGAAGCTTGGCCTCTATACCCCGGCATGTGTGTTGTTTTTTAACTGGGTGTGGGGCATGGTTACCGCAATAACGATCAAGCTGGCCAAATAGTCCCGGCGGACAAACAGGCGAAGGGGGAAAGACGTAATCGTCTTATCCCCCAATTCGCATGAACTCCGGATGACACCAGTGCTTTTTCCTTAATCCACCTTGGCAAATGCCTTCGCTTTTGCCTTACAAACCGGGCAAGAATCGGGTGGCTCGTTTTCACAGGTATATCCGCATACGGAACAGACATAATAATCCGTCATCTCCTGATCGCTCAGGTTATAGATCGCTTTGTGGTAAAGGTCCGCATGAATCTTTTCCACTTCATTGGCGTAGGTAAAAGTCCGGACCGCATTTTTATCGCCTTCTGCTTCCGCGGTTTTGATCATTTCGGGATACATGGATTTAAACTCATGGGTTTCGCCGGCCAGGGCTTCTTTCAGATTCTCTAACGTGGTCCTGATGCCTCCCACCGTTTTAAGATGGTTGTGGGCATGAATGGTTTCTGCCTCTGCCGCGGCCCTGAAGAGTCTGGCTGTGCGGGGATAACCATCTTTTTCAGCCTGTTTGGCAAATGCAAGGTATTTTCTGTTGGCCTGGGATTCGCCGGCAAAAGCTTCCATCAAGTTTTTCTCTGTCTGACTCATAACATCTCCTTTCTGTGTTGTTGTGTATAATTATTTATTGTTCCGAATTTTTCTGGCATTGCGGGCATATTCCAAAAAAATCGAGACGATGGGAAAGAATTTTATAGCCCGTCTCTTCGGCAAGCTCCCACGACAAGGCATTGAGCGCGGAAAGATCCGGATCTGTAATCGATTTGCATTTCACGCACATGATGTGCGGGTGGGGGTGAGGATTTTTTCCGTCATACCGGTTGGTTTCATCCCCGAAGCCTATCTCCATGACTTCTCCCAGCTCTTTCAGCAAGGAGACCGTCTTGTATACAGTGGCCAGGCTCGTTGTGGAAAATCGCTTGGTTACTTCGCGATGAATCTGTTCCACTCCGGGATGCTCACAGCTATTTGCCAGTATCTCGACAATGGCGATCCGCTGGGGGGTGAGCCTGAACCCTTTTTCTTTCAGCATATCAACCATGTGATCGAGTCTGGACATGCATGTATTCATTATTGGACTCCCGTGGGTTCCCGGATCAATTCATCAATTCTTTTTGAAGCCAATCTTTCACCGCACCCTCAACGGCATAAACGCCTTTGTTGAAAGCCACTGATTGTTGAAAAATCGCCTTGATCTTGTCGGGAAGTTCGAATTCCGCCAGCTCGACCGCTTCTTCCGAGTTTCTGCGAATCAGATAGACGATAGGGGTTTTCCCCCAGTTGTTGACCACAAAATAATGACTGACATCACTTTTTGAACGGACGAGATTAATCCCATGCGCCCAGTTGTTTCCCCATTCCAGATATAAAACAACCGCCTCTTCGGGCGTCATCTGCCAGTCAATGGCGTTCATCAATTTTAAATCCTTACGGATATCGTTCAGTTTCATCATGCTGTCCTCCTTAACAAATTGTTTTAAACCGATCACCTTTATTCAGTCTTCACACCTGTTAAGAGATAATAACCCAAGCTGATAATTACGTCAAGATATTATTATGTGATAAT
The DNA here is from genome assembly GCA_903909505.1 of uncultured Desulfobacteraceae bacterium. Classification (GTDB taxonomy): domain Bacteria; phylum Desulfobacterota; class Desulfobacteria; order Desulfobacterales; family Desulfatirhabdiaceae; genus RAAP-1. The sequence continues at coordinate 5,648 of CAIVVZ010000334.1, read as the reverse complement.
TATTATTTATAAAGATATATGATTTGTTAATCAGATCATTACGCGTGAATCTGAAACTTGACATCGTATGCATAATGTGTAAAATTTATGCATAAAGTATTAAGGGAGACAAAGATGAGAACCACGATCGACTTGCCTGAAGAGCTGTTGAATGAGGCGATGAAAGCCACCCATATCCGAACAAAGACGCATGTTATCATTAAAGCCCTGGAAGAATTAATCAGAAAATCAAAAATATCGGAACTGAAACATTTTAAAGGTAAAGTTGATTTGAACATTGATCTGAACCTTATCAGGGGCCGTTAATGCGGGTATTGGTCGATACTTCCGTATGGATAGAGTATTTCAGAAGGGGGAAAGATTCTGAAAAGCTTGATTTCCTGATCGATGAAAATCTTCTTGTAACCAATGATCTCATTCTGGCAGAGCTGGTACCATTTCTGAAAATCCAAAACCAAAGAAAAGTTATCGAATTGTTATTTGATATCGATAAATTACTCCTGTCGATAGACTGGAGTCAAATCATCGGGGATCAATACAAATGTCTTAAAAATGGATTGAATGGCGTCGGTATCCCGGATCTGATCATTGCCCAAAACGCAAAACAGAATGATTGCCAAATTTTCTCTCTGGATAATCATTTCAGCCTGATGAAAGAAGTCCTTGCCCTCCGGATACACGGATAATGGCACCGTTATCGCTTCTGTTCACGATTCCCCGGCGCCTCTTCGGTCATTTCCAATTCAAATCAGCAGCCCGAATATTGCCGCAAATAGAGCAAGATTCGGGTGGCGATAATGATTGGATTCAGCTATAAAAAACTGAATGAAACAGGAGGGCAAGAATGAACGAAAAGGATTTTTCGCAACAATCCGATGATTACAGGCGGATAGAGAAGGCAATCGGCTATGTGGAGGCCAACTTTAAATCTCAGCCCACATTGGATCAGATTGCCGAAAGCACGCACTTAAGCAAATATCATTTCGACAGGTTGTTCAAACGATGGGCCGGTATCAGCCCGATCCAGTTTCTGCAATTATTGACTCTCGAGCATACCAAACAGAAACTGGCTGAATCCGGGAGCCTTCTCGACACCTCTCTGGAAGCGGGTCTTTCGGGTCCCGGTCGCCTGCACGATCTGTTTGTTACGTTTGAAGCGACAACGCCCGGAGAATTCAAGCAGATGGGAGCGGGCTTGAAAATGGAGTACGGTTTTCATCCCACACCTTTCGGGGCGTGCTTTCTGGTCGTAACCGACAGGGGGATTTCTCATCTGAGTTTTGTGGATGGTGATGACCAGGCCATGGCTTTAAGCCGGTTTCAGCAAAGCTGGCCCGAAGCAACGCTTGCTGAAAACCAGGCCGGAACCGGTTCCATGGTGAATCGTATTTTCAGTGTCGATCATACCCATGAATCCCGTCCTTTTCACTTGCTGCTGAAAGGCACGAATTTTCAGGTAAGTGTTTGGCGGGCCTTGTTAACAATCCCCAGGGGAAACGTCGTCAGTTATCAGGATATCGCTGCCTATATCGGCCGCCCCAAAGCTTTTCGCGCCGTCGGCAATGCCATTGCCAACAATCCGATCGGATATCTGATCCCGTGTCATCGCGTGATTGCAAAATCGGGGCGAATCCATCAATACCGCTGGGGCGCCGTGAGGAAGAAGGCGATTTTAGGCTGGGAATCGACCCGGAGCAGTTTGTTTCCGACGGTTGAAACTATTAAACGTTGGTCAGAACCATGAATCTTTATACTTGCTTCCCGCTGGTCGATGACATTTTTGGTGCGTTCGCCGGCACCCTTGGCAGGGACTTTCGACTACCTGGAGCCTTCCAAGCCTGCTCCGTCCCCTGCCGATGGTTCGCTGGTAGGTAATCTGGGATTCTGGGGGCATCATTTTCCAGACGTTCAGACAATTGAGACATAAAATATCCTCCCTTGCGGCACAAAAAATTCCTCTTTCATCCTGCACAGAATGATGTGCTTTCATCCCTGTAATCGAATCATTTTATAAAGTTACTTTTGGCTGTCCACTATTCAGTCTTTGTTAGCTCGATAATAAATTTTCGTGAAAGAAGTCTATCGAGAGATCTCAACTGACGCCGGCGATTCATCAAAAATTAATCGTTTCCTAATAATCTCCTAACGTCAGTGTGAAAATATGATGGCGAGACAAAGGGAATTCGAACAGGATCGATCAGCGACAGGCGGTCCAGTCAATTTCCATGGATCAAAACCGTTCATCGAACAAGAGGAAAGACAGCCATGAATAATCAGAAACACATTGCACTGGTCGCGCACGACAATCGAAAAAAAGATCTCATCGAATGGGTTGAATGGAATTTTGATATTTTGCTCAAACACCAACTCACCTGTACCGGAACAACCGGCAACCTTGTCGAGAAAGCCCTTTTACACAAGCTTGAGGAAAGAAATTGTGATCAAAAACTGTCGATTCATAAGTTGCGATCCGGGCCGCTTGGAGGGGATCAGCAACTTGGCGCTTTGATTACCGAAGGGAAAATCGACATTGTCATCTTTTTTTGGGATCCGATGCAGCCCCATCCTCATGATGTCGATGTCAAGGCGTTGCTGCGAATTGCCGTGCTTTACAACATTCCCATGGCATGCAACCGGTCCACGGCGGATTTCATTATTTCCTCGCCGTTATTGACTGAGAAGGAGGCAATAATCATAACAGAAGCCCGCCTTAAAGCCGCAATCGATTTTACTTATTAAGAAGATATCTGGAGAAGGCAAACATGTTGAAAACACCCAAAGCAATCAAACGGGATATTTTAGGTAAATTTCGTTCTCTGTTGTATACTCATGACACAATTCCACCAAACTGGCTGCTGAAAGACTACTGGCGATTGCTGACGTCTCAGGAAAAAGGCCATTTTGATCAGGCTGTGACCGAACTGATTAATAAGGGTCTGATCGAGAAAGTGAACGGTCCCATCCCCACCCTTCGATTAACGGATAAAGGCGCGGATTTAATTTGCTGCTGATATCTTGTTGAGTATTCATTCTGCAGATGGCTGTTTCGAGGAATTTCATGCGTGAATGCAAGCTGATGCTTCTGTGGACACTGTTTTTTGGCATAACATTGATGTTGGGTGTGCTTCGGGCTATGTCGTCAATGGAAGGAGAAGAGATCCGGTATGTGGTAACTACCAGGGGATTTCAGATCGGAAATGTAATTGTTGCTCAAAAGGCGACCCCCAATCAGGGTGAACAGGAGATATATTTTGAGAACAGAACGGATGTCAGTGCATCATTTCTTTGGATGCGCTATCATCAGTCTCTATCAGAACATGCGGCGCTGAAAAAGGATAATCTTGTCCGATATAGCCGTCAGGGAAGAAACAATGAGGCAGATGTTTCCGTGGAAGGATGGTTGAGCCAAGGTACTTTCAATTTGATGGTGACTGAAAACGGCAAACAGGGAACGCTGCTCATTCCGCGCCGGGATTATGATCGAACAACCATGGAGTGCCCGGAAGCCTTTATGGACTTTGGAGCCAGCGGGAAAGCAACGCTACGCATACTCGACATGGAGCATCTGGTAATTGTGACGCGGAACTATCGGCTGGTGCGTGAGGAAGTCTATAGATTGGGGGACAGGGAGTATCCTTGCCGGGTTGTCGATTTTTCAGATATCTACAAGTCCTGCCGACGCTGGATCGGCATGGACGGTGATACCGTTATCATGTTCCGTCAGGATGGAAAAAGCAAGGAAGGGTCCTATTCGGTGCGGGCGGTATCGTTGCATCGGCCCATGCCTTGTAATCAGCATGAATGGATATGTGATCAGCCGGTGATTTCACCCGACATGGGTTCACATTCTCCGAATTGAAACCGACCGGAAGGGATTCAATGTTAAATCATGGGGAAAGAGAATCCTTCGATTATGCCAGAGACAGAAGAATCGGGATCAGCTTTTTTTCATCGATAATCGACCCGTCTTTCGCATGAACCAGGTCCATGCTAAGAATTTGAATCCCTTTTTTGTCCAGGCTATCAATTTCCGAAGCATCCGGATAATCCATGCGTGATTTATCGATCAGAATATAGTTCATAACGTCCTGAGCGGATGGATTGTCCGCACAATCTTTCAAGAGATACTTCAACAAAATATGGACTTGATCCACAATTGAATATTCCAGAAGCTCAGGGTCTTTTCCCATGTTTGGAATAAAGATTTTCGGACAGGGGTTTTGGCTGATCGCCCGTCCGACGCCTTGCGGCAGCAAATTAACCACAAGGCTGGAAAAAAAACTTCCCATCGGGAAACAGATCACATCGGCCTCCTGAATCAGTGTCGCCATTTTCTCTCGGATGGAAACGTTCACCGGATCGAATTGATCCAGAGTGGTGGTCAGGTATATATCTTTAATTTTGGTTGCAAGGGTCGGGCAGTCCTTTCCGGTTATCCGGTGCTGACCCAGAACCATTTCTCCTGTTATCAGTTCCGCCGCCAAATGAAGCGGTGTGTTTATGACCGGCCGAACCGTTCCCCGCACTTGAACCAGTTTGGAGTAAATGTAAATTACGGGATCCAGATGAAGGTCATAGCTGAGATATCCACCGGTGAGAACCAGATTTCCGATACTGGCGCCCCTTAAATCGAACGATGCCGGCATATTCTGATAAAAAACGTTAAAATGGTGCCGAATGATCTTTCTCATGGGGTGGGAAATACGGCTTATCAGGGAATGATTTCCGCCGACAATGGCTTCCATCATCCGTCGGAGTTCTTGAGGATCCTCCTGGCTAGGCAGCCGGTGAGCAAAAAGAGTATATATCTCCGGATTGCCTTGAAACGTCTGGTCTGCCAGGGCCATCAAGCGGTTTCGAATGTCACCCACTGCCGGCATTCCAAAAGCAGTTCGCAATGTGGCGGAGCTGCCACCCGAGTCGAATGGCGTAATGATATGGATCGAATTGTGTGTGTAATGAATCAGCTCCTGACTGAGTTTTTTAAGCGCACTCCCGCCACTGAAAAATAAAATCTTCGGTCCCAGCTCCGGGCATTTCTGAAAAAGGGTCATTCTGGCCGGATCGGGGATTTTGACGGATTTATGAATATTCAGTTGCATTGAGGGGCTCCGGTCCACTGAAGATCATGATTCGATCCTGTTTAACACATAGTCGACATAGAGCTTTGCGCCATTCATATTCCGTGCGATTTCCATGCCTTTGAATCCACCGAAAGCAGAGACCTCGAATACCAATGGACCTTCCGGCGTTTCAACCACATCCACACTGGTAAAATCCAGATCGAAAAGCGCCTGAGCCTTTCTGGCTGTTTCGATGGTTTCCGCGGAGGGGTCGTAGGCGACATATTTCCCGCCGTTTACCGTGGTTGTATTCCAGGAGGCGGTATCATTGCAGCGGGCATAGGTGGTCACATACTCGCCACCCAGAAACACGACGCCCAAATCTCTGCCTTGAATATCCAGTTTTTTCTGAATATACATGATCGGATTTTCCAGCTTAAAGTCTTCCACTTCGACATGTGCCTCTCTGCTATGTCGAATCACCCGCATGCCCCTGGCTTTGGTCGAGTAAAGTGGTTTGAATACGGCTTCTTGATACTCTTCAATTATTTTGAGCGCTTGATTCATATCTTCCGTGACGGCCGT
>CAIVVZ010000333.1 GCA_903909505.1 uncultured Desulfobacteraceae bacterium | reverse complement strand
CAATGAGTACGCCAAAGGGATTAAAATCACTGACAAGGAAATACAATCATTAGCTCTCGAAAGAGATGAATTTCATGGTGAATGGAATTACACAATACGGCCACGATAAATTGATTATGTTAATATGTAACGTATCCTAAGACATGGCGATAAATTGCCCGTAATAAGCAATATCAGCCTGAACAAAAGAAAATCAGTCGTTCAGGGTGAGTCCGCTATTCATGGGTAAATGGAGCCCATGTAAACGGAGAGACTTTATCAGGAAACTGAGAAAATTCGGTTTTCAGCGTCCTGAGCGTGGTGGGAACGACTATAGGTTTTTGTCTTTAAGAGCGTAAGAAAAACAGCTTTAGGTGAGGACACCATTTGTTCAAGCGTTTATTCAGCGCAAAAACTTAACCTCCTTCACGAACTCATTCACCCTTCACCATTCACAGGCATTATGTCAGACACCGTAATCCAAGTCGAAAACCTTTCAAAATACTACACGGCGTAGTAGGCACCGGAACCCTGTCCCATGACCTCAACTGCGCCTGTGCCAAACTCCGGGGCAAGCCAGATGCCACCCACCATATCGACCAGGTAATGGCCTGATAAAACACCTCCTGGGAATGCCGTCGGGTTTATCTTGACACATTCATCAATCAGGATGATAAAAGGAGAAGCCAGTAATTATAAACACAAAGCGAGCCAGACGAACATGGAAACCAGAATAGACCGGATTGAAAGATATATCGAAGAATTTACCAAAGGTATGCTGGAGCTAAAAGAATCTCAGGAGAAGACCGATGCGCAGCAAAAACGAACCGATGCGCAGATACTGGAATTGAAAGAGGCCCAGAAAAAGACGGATGCGCAACTGAATCGAACCGATGCGCAACTGAAAAAGACCATCAAAAAATTGGACGATATCGGGGTAAATCTTGGGAAAATGGGCATCGTGCAGGGCGAGGTGGCGGAGGAATTGTTTTACCGCAATGTGGAGGGATTGTTCCGAAAGATGAACATGCGCTTTGAGAGAATACGCCGGAATTTAAAGGTGAAGGGTCGGGGGGAGTTCGACATTGTGGCGGATGACAAGGGCCGGGTGCTGGTAATCGAGGTGAAGAACAAGCTGGATCGGCGGATGGTGGATGAATTCATGGATGAAAAACTGCCCCGCTTCAAGACCTTGTTGCCGGAGTACCGGGACAGCAAGATAATGGCCGGAATCGGCGCGCTGGTGGTGAAAGATGATGTGGGGCGGTATGCTGAAAAGGCGGGATTGTATGTGCTGACGCAGACCGATGACGGCGGTGCGGCGCTCTTGAACCGAAAAGATTTCAAGCCGAAAGAATTTTCGTGATAAAGCAAGAGATTGTAAGGTTACCTATCAATATCGATCACCCGTATCTTACCTACCCCCCGCAATAGATGGAGGCAATATGCATAAACGACAGATATATGAAGAACAGATTATTCGGGAAGTCCGCAATTTATCCGATGATGTGCTTCCTACCGTAATCCGTTTGCTTGCTGCTATCCGCCGGCAGCCATCATTCCTTGGAGTCGAAACTTATCATATGGAAAAAGATTACAGCCATCAAAGCATACGGAGACTCCTGGCAAATTCGGGGAATAACTGGGCTCATGACGTGGTTTCAGACAGGACTGACTCAGCTTGAGAGGAATCTGGGAAAACAGCGGAAATATGCGGACTTCATCGACTTTTATGCGGATTTGAATGAAGATGAAGTGGGCGTTTATCGCATGCGCTATTTGTCCGGGAAAGGAGAAGAAACGATGGGACTGGTAAGTGAACTCAAAGAAGAGGGCCGACAGGAAGGCATCCAGCAGGGAGTTCAACAAGGAATTCAACAGGGAATCCAGCAAGGTGTTCAACAGGGAATTCAACAGGGTTTGCTGGAAGGGATCGAGGCGTTGCTCGAGATCAAGTTTGGCATACCTGGTCTGAAATTGTTTCCTGATATTAAAAAAATACCGGACACGGATCATCTACGGCGGATCAAGGAAGCAATCAAAGTAAGCCGGGAAGTCCAGAACGTGGAAAAAGTGATCTGGCATTGATTGCGGTCTACGTCAAAAAGGGGCAGTAACGGTGACTAAAAGAAGTGAATGGTGAAGTCCTTCACCATTCACCCTTCACGGTCTTATCCAGCTCGGAGCGTTAACCCATGCACAGAGCACATAAAAAATTAGACGTCTGGCGGGAGAGCGTTGCCCTTGCTACCCATCTCTACCAAGTTACAGAAAAGTTTCCAAAGACTGAAATCTATGGGTTGACCTCGCAGATGAGACGGGCGGCAGTGTCGATCCCCAGTAACATTGCAGAAGGCGCAGCACGGGCGTCTTCGAAGGAATTTGCCCAGTTTCTCAACATAGCCGGCGGTTCCTTGAGTGAGTTTGATACCCAGCTTGAAATTGCTGGCAATTTGCGGTATCTTTCCGGCGACGAAAAACAGATCATTGATCAGAAAATCGGATCAATCGCCCAAAAACTCGCAGGCTTAATCAACAACATTAAAAAGAAAGCATCTGAAAGATAACATTCACCATTCACTATTCACCATGTCCGACACCGTCATCCAAGCCAAAACCCTCGGCAAAAAACACCATCGGCCACCAGGAGGAAACCTTCTTACAGGGCGACACTCTCTCTTCTGCCCTCCCCTCCGGCCCTTCGGGTTTATCTTGACACATACGTCGATCAGGGTGATAAACGGAGAAGTTGATAATTATCAACATCAAGTGTGCAAGACAGACAAAGAATATCAACAATGAAACAATGTTAACCAGAAACTTCAAATATTGAGAACATTCCTCCAGACGTTTTTCTGACAGGAGATGAACCGATGCAGATTGCTGAAATCTTAGAAAAGACCGGGCAAACGGAAACAATGGTTCTCCGTGAACATGCCATATTGACCATCCTCACGAAGTTGTCGCGTTATGAGTCTGAATGCGCGCTTTTCGAAAAGAAATATGGTGCATCTTTGGAGTCCTTTCGCAACCAGATAGAGCAGAAAATGAACTCTGAATGTTTTCTGGAAGAAGACGATTTTCTGGATTGGGAGTATGCGGATTCTGCCAGGAATTGGTGCACCTGAAAATGAAAGAGCTTACCCGTGATCATTAAGATAATCGAGAAACATGGTGCTCTGATCGCATCCTGGAAGATTATCGAATATGATCAGGATGGGCCTAATTTAAGACTTAAAGCTGAATTCGAATTTATGGATGGAAGCAGGTTTTTTGTGCGACAGGTTGTTTTGAAAGTTAACGAAAACGGCCGGTATGTTCTGGTGGAATTTCCGTTCATGACCGTTCCGCATGGCGCCAGGGAAATGCTTTTTCAAATGAAGCAGAAGGGCTTGACGCCTATTCTGGCGCATCCGGAGCGAAACGCCGCCATACAAAGGAATATTGAAATCCTCTATCCGTTTGTTGAATCCGGCTGCCTGACCCAGGTCACGGCCATGAGCCTGACCGGAGACTTGGGGGAGCCGGCCAGGACATGCGCCTATCGGATGGTGGAGCTGCGTCTGGCCCATGTCATTGCATCGGATGCCCATTCCGCCGGCAATCGCCGGCCCGAATTATCATCCGCTGTCGCGGTTGCCGCAGAGCTTCTGGGTAGCCGGCGGGAAGCGGAAAATATGGTCCTTCACACCCCACAGGCCATTATTTCCGGACAGGCCGTCCATGTGCAAGATCCGATAAAACCCCGGAAAAAGAAGAGGTGGCTTTTCGGCAAATGACTCCCGCCGTACCCGCTTCAGCCCATCTTTCCAAAGAATCCATTAAACAGGCGGGTCCGACATTTCAAATCCACGGACCCGCCTATTTTATTTCTTTCTGAACCTGCTTTAAGTAATTTCTGATGTGGCTTTGCCCAACGCCGATGGCTCTGGCGGTGGCGGCAATGTCCTGATTATTCTGAATCAACTTTCGTTTGATGAACTCGTCTTCAAAGGCTTTTTGCGCATCCTTCAGCCGGGAGAGGGAAAACAGGGGGGATTCCAATTGCGCGGCCTTCTCATTTTTTTCGCCTGAATTGATGGGGAAGGGAATATCCGTTTCATGGATTATCTCCCCATCCACCATGATGGACAGCCGCTCGAGCAGGTTTTTCAACTCCCGGACATTCCCGGGCCAGGAATAGGCGGCAAGCAGGTCAAGGGCCGCAGGTGTCAGCGTTTTTCCCGCGCAATGGTTCTGCCGGGCAAATTCACCGAGGAACAGATCTATCAGAAGCGGCAGATCCTCAATCCTCTGCCGTAGCGATGGAACTTCAATGGGAATGACATTAAGCCGGAAATATAAGTCCTCCCGAAAATTTCCCCTGGCGATTTCCGCCTCAATGTCCTTGTTGGTGGCGGCGATTACCCGAACATTCATCTCCAGTGTCCGGCCGCCCCCGATGCGATGAAACTGTTTTTCCTGAAGAACCCGCAGAATTTTCCCTTGCGACATTAAACTCATGTCCCCGATTTCATCCAGAAAAAGACTTCCCATGCCGGCCAGCTCGAATTTTCCCCTTTTTTTTAGGGCTGCCCCGGGGAATGCCCCTTTTTCATGACCAAACAGCTCGCTTTCAATCAGACCATCCGGAATGGCGGCGCAATTGACATCCACCAAAGGCTCATGCGCGCGGTTGCTGAGCTGGTGGATGGTACGGGCAACCAGTTCCTTGCCGCATCCGTTTTCTCCGGTAATCAGGATCCAGGCATCGGTGGGGCCGGCCACTGCAATCTGTTTTTTCAGGGCAAGGGTCGCCGGACTGTTTCCGGTAATGGAATTCTTTTCAATGGTTTTTTTTCGAAGATATTTGTTTTCTTCTTCAAGCCTTCGATAATTCAGCGCCCGATTGATGGCCACAATCACCTTGTCAATGGAAAGCGGTTTTTCAATCAGGTCAAAGGCCCCCAATTTGGTGGCGCTTACAGCGGTTTCTATGGTGCCATGTCCGGTAATGATGATGACCTGAATCACCGGGTTGTTCTTTTTAATTTCCTTCAGGGTTTCGATGCCGTCCAGGCCCGGCATCCAGATGTCCAGCAGCACCAGATCCGGGGCTTCCTGCTCGATGCGCTTAAGTGCTTCATACCCGTTTGAAGCGGTGAAAATTTCAAACCCCTCATCTGACAGAATCCCACTCAGAGATTGCAAAATGGAGGGTTCATCATCGACGATCATTACAGATGGATACATTGTCTGTCCTCTTAAAATAATAATACGATAGTGTTTGAACTTTGAACCTTAAGCCGGCAGTTCGAAAATAAACCGGGCACCCCTGGGATGATTGTCCTCTGCGCGAATCATTCCATGATGATCCATCACAATGCTGTTGACGATGGCCAGCCCAAGCCCCATGCCCGTGACCTTGGTCGAAAAATCCGGTTCAAAAAGCCGGGTCTTGTCTTCATCGGAAATGCCGTCACCGGTATCCGCAACTTCAACGCGAACCATCTTGTGTCCCCCATCATGGGAAAGGGAAATCGTAATTTCTCCTTCCGAGTGAATGGCGGCAATGGCATTGTCGACGAGGTTGATCATGGCGCGTTTGATCTGCTGGCGGTCCAGATTGATGACGGGGATATTTCCCAGTTTTCTGATTTCAAAGCGAACGGCCGAATGGCCTTCGCGATAAAGAGCGATGGTTTCTTCAATAATGGGCAGAATCTCCCCTGGTTTAGGGTTTGCCGAAGGAAATCTGGCAAACGATGAAAACTCATTGACAAGATTTCTGATAATATCAACATGATCAATAATCATCTGGGTGCATTCGTCAAACACCGGCTCCTGGATCAGCCGGGAATATCTTCGTTTCAGGCGTTGCGCGGAAAGGGTAATGGGCGTCAGCGGATTTTTGACTTCATGAGCAATGCGCCTGGCCACTTCCCTCCAGGCTGCAGTCCGTTGGGCCTTTTCAAGCTCCGTCAGATCATCAAACACCACGACAATTCCGATATGACGCCCGCTGTCGTCCTTCAACGAACTGATATGGAGCATAAAGCTCCGAGACCGGCCCTCAATCGTTGCTCTCAGCGGCAATTCAATAAAATCATTGTGAATCCCTTTAAACCCGTGAATAATTTTTTCAGCCATTTTCAGATAGCGGCCATGCAGAAGGCGAACATGGTTTTTTCCGACAACCTGTTCCGCGGAGATGTTCAGCATTTTTTCAGCCGATGTATTGATCGTTGAGATAAAACCGCCTGCATCCAGCGTAACCACGCCCGCGGATACATTTTTCAAAACGATTTCCATATACTGGCGTTTTTCTTCGATTTCAAAATTCTGTGTGCGAAGCTTATTGGAAGTCAGCTCCACCTGATCTCTGCTGAGCCGCAGATCACGGGTCATCTTATTGAAAGAATCCACAAGGCTGCCGATTTCATCATCGCCTACCGATCCGATTTGAAAACTCAAATCACCTTCAGCAACCCGCCGGGTGCCTTCCGCCAGTTCTTTGATGGGAATGCTGATGGATTTGGCCAGATAAAACCCGAACCATACGGCACAGAACACCACCAGAAGCCCAACAATGGAAAGGGTGATATAATAGGAAATCTGGATGGGTTTTTTCAGAAGCTTAATCTGCTGATACTCCTCAAAGCCCCTTGAAATGGACGCCATGTTTTCAGAAAGATACGGCGGAATCATAACCGTCAAGACCAGAAAGGCCTCTGCCTCAGCGGGCTTGACGCCAAAAGGAATGGTTCCGACAGTTCGAATCGCCTCGCCGCCAGAGATGATTTGAGAAAATGACGAGACAGACTTGGGGGAAAATTCTTTTCGAAGCTGATCCATGGAAACCACCTGAAGCGATTGCGTGTTCAGGTCACGGCCCAGGGACTGGGCAATGCGTCTGGCATGGATATCGTACATTTCAACGGCATCGATGTTGAATGAGCGTTGAACAATTTCAATATATTGGATTAATTCTTTGACTTTTGCGGGATCCAGAAGTTTCCGGGTCTTGATCTGATAGGCAGTCCTGTCCAGGAAAAACGCATTGCTGTTTTCCGTAATGCCATAGATCTGCCTGCCGACATGCAGCGAGTTTTCAAGGGCTTGCTCAACCGGAACATTAAACCAGAAATCAATGCTGGTGGTAATAAAACCCATGGAAAAGAAAAACATCACGCTTGCGGGAATCAGGGTCAGCGAAACAAAGGCGATGACCAGTCGGGTTCGAAGCTTTGATCCCATGACCTTTCGCCTTCGGTCATACAGTAATTTTACCAGGTTTCGAAAAACCAGAAAAATCATTAGAATCAGCAATAGCAAATTGATATTCGTCATCGTGAACATCAAAATGGTATTGGAAATGGGAAAATTGGCGCCGAAATGGATGAGCTTGTTTTGGGCATAGGTCATCAGGGCGACAACAACAATAATGACCGCGATAATGATCAGCTCCCGCTTTCGTCTTTTGCGATCCGCAGAGGAGATAAAGGAAGAAGCGGTTTTGAAGCGGTTTAGATTCATGACATTAAATTCTACTGCCACCGAATTGATTTTGCAATGACAGAGTATAAAGACTCCGGCAGATAGGCTGAAGGCTTTTGGGGATGAACCCTCCAAGACCACTCGAAACGTCGGATTGTTCAGTCAATTGAGCTGTTACGTGTTTCCGGAAATTATTTGGTCTTGATTTTGTTGCCCGCCTATAGTTAACTCATTTCCGAATGGATAGTTTCGCCAAGGGCGTTATCAGCTATATCGTCAAGCCGCTGAGTCAGGAGGGATTGGCCCGTGCTTTGGCCGAACTGGAGCGACTCTGGCAGCCGAATCATCAGTTGCCCATATAAACGACAATAAATCAAGGAGAAAACCATGAAAGTTATTGGGATCAGCGGAAGCGCCCGCAAGGATGGTAACACGGCGATTGCCGTCCGCCATGTATTTTTGGAACTTGAAAAAGAAGGCATTGAAACCGAGCTGATTCAGCTCTCCGGAAAGAAAATTCACGGCTGCACCGCCTGTTACAAGTGCTGGGAAAACAAGGACCAACATTGCGCCGTCAAGGATGATGTCAACGCGTGTATCGAAAAAATGCACGCTGCGGATGGCATCATTCTGGCATCCCCCACCTATTTTGCAGATGTGACTGCCGAGATCAAGGCCCTGATCGATCGCGCCGGCATGGTCAGCCGGGCCAACGGCGATATGCTGAGGCGAAAAGCAGGGGCTGCGGTGGTTGTGGCGCGCCGAGGCGGAAGCATTCACGCGTTTGATTCCATCAATCATTTCTTTTTCATCAGCCAGATGATCGTGCCGGGATCCAATTACTGGAACATGGGATTTGGCAAGGACAAGGGCGATGTCGAAAAAGATGAGGAAGGTCTGGGAACCCTGAAGGTCCTGGGCGAAAACATGGCGTATCTTCTGAAACAACTTCACAAATGATACGGCGGATTTCGTTCCCCGATAGGATTCACAAGAATCCATGTCCAGTCAAAAAATTCCGGTAACGCCGGCAATCCGGCAACTGAAGGCCGGAGCCGTTTCATTTTCGCTCCATCCTTACGCCTATGAAGAAAAAGGGGGAACTGCAACCGCTGCTGCTGCCCTGGGCGTTACGGAGCACGGGGTCATCAAGACGCTGGTGATGGAGGAAGATTCCGGCAATCCATTTATCGTCCTAATGCACGGGGATAAACAGGTTTCTGCCAAGGCGCTGGCCAGGCAAATAGGGGTAAAAACAGTTCAGCCCTGTACGCCGCAGAAAGCCGAAAAAATTACCGGATATGCCGTGGGCGGCATTTCCCCTTTTGGTACCCGGCTTGTGCTTCCGGTTTATCTGGAAGTTTCCGTGGCGGAATTGCCGGTAATTTACATCAATGCCGGCAAAAGAGGACTTCTTCTTTCCATGAACGCCCGGGATCTGATACGGATACTGCATCCTGTTCTTGTCACCGTTGCCATCTGAAAGCAAGGGGATTGCAACCTGCGTTGTTTGAACGCATGAAGAGAAAAAGGCATGTCCGTCTCGAAATAAACATATCTGTCATTTCATAATGAATAGTTTTGACAATTATGTATTTATGTTTATGTTCTGGCTTTCGATTTTTATGCTGCTGTAACATGTCTGTAATTCGGGAGACCGGATTCTTTGAATGCAGATATGTTACAGCAGCTTTTTTTATCTGCTGCGGACGCCACCCGAGAATTGAACGCGGCATAAATATTGCTCTATTTAAGAAAAAACCCTTAACCCCCCCCCTTTTTCAAGCTTCATTGTGCTGAAAATGCAAGGCGGCTTACAGGAGAAAAACAGCATGTGTCGTTTATTTGCCTTAACCAGCGAAGAACCCCTTTCGCCCATGGTTGCCTTTGAAGCCCTTGATGTCATGCGTGAAGGACATGACGGCTCCGGCGTGGGACTGTTCCTTCGGGATCTTGGCGGCCCGTTTGAAGACATGAAGGATGCGCCGATTCTGTCAGGCATTTTTACAGAAAACGGGCTCAAACGCCTGGATGCGTTCATGATGAATCTGGGGTTCATGACCAAATACAAATTGCCGATAAAAGTATCCAAAACGCCGCCTTCGGGCGTTCCCAAGCGGGATATTTATTTGATCCGGGCCTATGAATACCCGGAGGAATGGGATGGCCTTAGCCAGCCGGAGCTTTATAACCGGCTGGTGAATATCCGTCTTCAGCTCCGGGAAATGGGCAAGGCCGAAGGCGATATGATGGTATTTTCCTTCTGGCCCGATGTCATCATGATCAAGGAAATCGGCGAGCCTCTCAAGGTCGCCCAGCACCTGAAGCTGGATCGAAAAGACATCAAGGCAAGGGTCATGATGGCGCAGGGACGTCAGAACACCAACTATGCCATTAATCTCTATGCCTGTCATCCGTTTTTCCTTCAGGGGTTTTCAACCATGACCAATGGCGAAAACACGGCGTTTATTCCGATCCGGGACTACCTCCAGTCCCGGGGATTTCCCGGCTATACCGGGTATCAGTCGGATTCCGAAGTCTTTACCCATATTCTGCATTATACCCTGGAGAGACTGGGTTTGGGAATCGAGGCCTACAAACATATCATCACGCCGCTTCAGGATGAAGATATTGCCGTTCACCCGAATGCCGGTCTGCTTCAGCAGCTCAAGCAGTCCTGCAGGCGGCTGATCATTGACGGGCCCAACTGCATCATCGGATGCCTTCCGGATCACAGCCTGTTCATGGTTCAGGACCGTAAAAAACTCCGTCCCGGCGTGGTGGGCGGAAGGCCCGGAAGATATGCGTTTTCCTCTGAAATCTGCGGACTGGATGCCGCCATTCCGGATCGCGATAAGACCCGGGATTTTCAACCCATGCATTTGGATACGGCCATTGTTGGCCCGAATCGTCAGGAGGTTGCGGTATGCCGTCAAACAGCCCCATTACCCCTTCCACGCTGAGCGTCAAGGATCTTCCCTGGCAGATCGAATGGAATAAGGAAAAATGCACGCTTTGCGGACAGTGCACGGCCGTGTGCCCGGTTCAAGCCATTGAATTGGGGGTGTTCCGCAAAAGAACCCTTGATCTGTCGCCGGGCTTCGTTAAACCATTGGAAAACACCATGCAGCTTTATTACGGCATCCGTCAGAAAACCGATCCGGCTTACAGTTGCGTGGGATGCGCCATGTGTAATCTGGTCTGCCCGAATGGCGCCATCAGCCCCTGCCGAAGCGATGAGGCCGATAAACTCGTTTTCCACCGGGACCGCGGCGGCCTGCCGCGTAGCCGGGGAGGCCGCCGAAATGTGCCTGGAACGGTTCTGGATCAGATCAAGTTTATCCGGATTTCCATGCTCACGGACCCGGCGCTGGATGCCGGCCGGCACGAATTTGAAATCCGAACCTTACTAGGACGCGTGCTCCCGCCGGAGGAGAATCTGAAATTTATTCGACAGAACGGGTGGATTCCGCCCGTACGGGAAATCTACCCCCTGATGATCGGCGGCATGTCGTTTGGTGCCCTGTCTCCCAACATGTGGGAAGGAATTCAGATGGGTGTGGCCTATCTGAACGAAGAGCTGGGAATGCCGGTAAGGGTCTGCACCGGCGAAGGCGGTTGCCCGCCGCGGCTTCTGAGGTCCCGTTTTTTAAAATACGTGATTCTTCAGATCGCCAGCGGGTATTTCGGCTGGGATGAAATCATTCATGCGCTTCCGGAAATGAAGGAAGACCCCTGTGCCATAGAAATCAAATACGGCCAGGGCGCCAAACCCGGAGACGGCGGCCTCTTGATGTGGTACAAGGTCAACCGCCTCATTGCCGCGATCCGGGGGGTTCCTGCCGGCGTCAGCCTGCCGAGCCCGCCCACGCATCAGACTCAGTATTCCATCGAGGAATCCGTGGCCAAGATGATCCAGTCCATGTCCATGGCCTGGGGCTTCAGGGTTCCGGTTTATCCCAAAATATCCGGAACCTCCACGGCCCTTGCGGTTCTTAACAACCTGACCCGAAACCCGTTTGCCGGAGGCCTCGGCATAGACGGAGAGGACGGCGGAACCGGAGCGGCCTACAATATTTCCATGAACCACATGGGCTATCCCATCGCCAGCAACATCCGGGACGCCTATCTGGGGCTGGTGACCGCGGGCATGCAAAACGAAATTCCGCTCATTGCCGGGGGCGGTGTCGGCAAAAGCGGCAATCTGGCGGCCAACGCGGCAGCCCTCATCATGCTGGGCGCCAGCGGCATTCAGATCGGTAAATACATCATGCAGGCTGCGGCCGGGTGCCTGGGATCCGAAACGGATCGCTGTAATATCTGCAACATCGGCCAGTGCCCCAAGGGAATCACTTCCCAGGACTCCCGGCTGTATCGCCGGCTGGATCCGCAGCAGGTTGCCCAGCGCGTGGTGGACGTGTTTCTGAGCTTTGATACGGAACTTAAAAAGATTATCGCGCCTCTGGGTCGCTCCACTTCTCTTCCGATCGGCATGTCCGATGCCCTGGGAATCAACGATTACCATATCAGCGAGCGGCTGAGCATTAATTATGTGGTTTAGGTGATGGAGCAATATGTCAATGGATGACAAGGTAATTACCATTTCAGGAATAACGGAGGGGATCCGGCTGGATTCCAGAATCCTGGAAGAGCGGATTCAGGAAGCGCTTGCCGGCGGATACCGGCATCTCACGGTCCAGGCGTTTGGACAGCACGGAATCGGCGGCAGGCTCTGGCGGGCTGGAAATGATTTGGTCCACGTGAATGTGGCAGGCCATTCCGGGCAGCGGCTGGGGTCCCTGGGATTTCCGAACACCGTGATCGAGGTTGACGGACCGGTTTCCGATGATGTGGGCTGGCTGAATGCCGGCGCTCAGATTGTGGTCCATGGTCATGCGGGAAATGGCGCGGCCAACGCCATGGCCCAGGGCAAGGTATTTGTCGGAGGCAATATCGGATCGCGCGGCATGACCATGACCAAACAGAACCCGCGATTTGCCCCCCCGGAACTCTGGGTTCTGGGATCTGTCGGGGATTATTTCGGAGAATTCATGGCCGGCGGAATTGCCGTCATCTGTGGTGTCAATTCCCAGGACCCCGACAATATTCTGGGATACCGGCCCCTGGTCGGCATGGTGGGCGGCAAGGTGTTTTTTCGGGGGCCGCATCGGGGGTTCAGCCAGGCGGATGCCAGAATATTGCCCATCGAACCGGCCGACTGGGAGTGGCTCACCTCGAACCTGGAGCTGTTTCTCGGCAGAATCGGCAGGACCGAGCTGCTTGTGGAACTGACAAATGACGATGCATGGCAACTGATTGTTGCCCGAACGCCCAAGGAGAAAACCGGACGCCAGAGACGGTCTCTTATGTCATTTCGAACCGATGTTTGGGACAAGGAACTGGGAATCGGGGGCCTGATCGGGGACCTGGTAAGCTTTGACCGAAGTCCCATTCCGCTGATTCCCGTCGGCGATCTGCGGCGCTATGTGCCGATATGGGAAAACCGGAAGTACAAGGCACCCTGTGAAGCCCAGTGTCCGACCGGCATTCCGGTTCATGACCGATGGCGCCTGGTTCGGGAAGGACGTGTGGATGAAGCGGTGGATCTGGCCCTGAGTTATACCCCGTTTCCGGCAACCGTCTGCGGGTACCTCTGTCCAAACCTCTGCATGCAGGCCTGCACCCGGCAGACCGAGCGAATGTCCCCTGTGGACATTACCCAGTTGGGAAAGGCCAGCATCTCCGCCAGCCTTCCGCAGCTTCCGGAAATCAGCGGCAAAACAATCGGAATCATCGGCGCAGGTCCAGCAGGATTATCCATTGCCTGGCAGCTTCGACTGAAAGGGCATGCGGTTACGGTGTTCGACACCGCAGGGGAGATCGGCGGAAAAATCGCTTCCGTCATTCCCGAAAGCCGAATCCCTGAAGCCGTGATCTCCGCAGAGCTGGAAAGGATTCGAAAGGTCATTCCCCATGTTCATCTGCAGCAGCGGCTGGATAGAAATGATTTTGAAAGGCTACAGGGGGATTACGATTTTCTGGTGATTGCGGTTGGGGCGCAAAAACCCCGGACCCTTCCGGTACCGGGCAAGGAACTGGCCATGACAGCCCTGGATTTTTT
>CAIVVZ010000332.1 GCA_903909505.1 uncultured Desulfobacteraceae bacterium | reverse complement strand
TGCACGGAGGGATAGCATGACAGCAGATAAAGCAGCCCCTGCTAGTGGAAGCATTTTGGTAGTTGGTGGCGGAATCAGCGGACTGACCACTGCCATTGAAGCTGCCGAAGTGGGATACGAGGTGTTTCTGGTCGAAAAGAATCCTTACCTGGGCGGAAGAGTAGCGCAGTTAAATCAGTATTTCCCCAAGCTATGTCCTCCGTCCTGCGGCCTCGAGATTAATTTTCGAAGAATCAAGGACAATCCCAAAATCAAAGTGCTTACACTGGCTGAAGTTGAAAAAATCAGTGGTACTCCCGGAAATTATGATGCCAGCATCCGCATCAACCCCCGGTATGTAAATGAAAACTGCACCTGCTGCGGCGAATGCGCCACAGTATGTAAGACAGAAGTCACGTCAGATTTCAATTTTGGCATGAATAAGATCAAGGGAGCATATCTTCCCAATGATCTGTCCATGCCGGCCCGATTTGTTCTTGCCCCGCAGATTGTAGGGACGGAAGATGCCAAACGGTGCAAGGAAGCCTGCAAGTATGATGCGATTGAACTGGACATGGTCGCTAAAACCATCAATCTGAAAGTCGGCGCCGTGGTGTGGGCGACAGGCTGGGCGCCTTACGACGCCAGCAAGATCGATAATCTTGGCTTTGGCCGCTATCCTAATATCGTAACCAACATGATGCTGGAAAGAATGGCCTCCACAAACGGCCCCACCTGCGGGAAAATCACCCGACCCTCAGACCAGAAGGCGCCTGAAAGCATTGCCTTTGTCCAGTGCGCCGGCTCCCGCGATGAAAACCATCTGCAGTACTGCTCCTATATCTGCTGCATGGCCTCCCTCAAACACGCCACCTACATTCGCGAACAGTATCCGGATACCAAGATATATATTTTCTATATAGATATGCGAACTCCGGGTTACCGTTATGAAAAATTCTACGAGAATATCAAGGCGGATAAAAATGTCTTCTTTATCAAGGGAAAAGTCGCCGAAGTCAGCGAAGACCCAAGTTCCCGCAATGTAACGGTCGTGGCTGAAAACGCCGTAACCGGCGAGAAAATCCGCCAGACCGTGGATATGGTCGTCCTGGCAACCGGTATGCAGCCGACAACGGCCCTTGCCAAACATCCAGCCGATCTGACCTATAATGAAGACGGCTTTATCGTGAACGATTTTGTCAAAGGCGGAATGTTTGCTGCTGGATGCGCCAATAAGCCTGCGGACGTGGTGTCATCCAATCAGAATGCGACGGGCATGGCCCTTAAAGCCATTCAAACTCTGGTAAGGAGGTAAGAGGTTAACCATGGATAAAAAATATGGCGTTTATATATGCACGGGTTGCGGAATCGGAGATTCCCTGGACGTTGATGGCCTGTGCGCTACGGTCAAAAAAGCACGCAAAACAGCCAAGACGCATCCGTTTCTTTGCGGCCAGGACGGCGTTGGCATGCTTAAAAAAGACATCAGCGAAGAAGGCGTCAATACCCTGACCATAGCAGCCTGCTCCCGCCGGGTCAATTTTGATATTTTCCGTTTTGACGGATGCATCGTGGATCGGGTGAACCTGAGAGAACAGGTGGTATGGTCTCACCCCAAAGGCGACAAATCCCTTGAAATAAATCATACACAGATGCTGGCCGCTGACTACCTCAAGATGGGCATGGTCCGGGTTGAAAAAGTTCAACTCCCGGAGCCTTACAAGCTGGAAAACTTTTCCAGAAAGATTCTGGTCATCGGCGGCGGTATCACCGGTATTTCCGCGGCCCTGGATGCGGCAAAAGTCGGTTACGATGTTACCATTGTTGAAAAAGAAGCCAAGCTCGGCGGATATGCAACTAAAATCCGTAAACAACTGCCCGTCAACCAGCCCTATACCAGCTTGATTCCGCCGATGATCGCGGATAAAATCCGTGAAGTCGAATCCTTTTCCAACATCACGGTGAAAACAAACACGATCGTAGCCCGTATTGCCGGCCAGCCCGGCGAATTTACCGTGACCCTGAAAAAACCCGGTGAAGCGCTGGAATTCGACGTGCCGTTCCCGCTTCCCCCGGAAATGAAAGTGGATGCCAATGGCAAGGAACTGGATAAGGACAAACTAAACGAGCTGTATAAAGAATTCAACACGGGCAAAAACGATATTCTGTCCCTGGATCCCAATGGCGAGTTATTCGGCGCCGTGGTTCTAGCCGCGGGCTGGCGGCCCTATTTACCCGCCGTAGATGAATTCGCCCACCTTGGCTATGGCGCCATTGCCGATGTGGTCACCAATCATCAGTTTGAAGAAATCGCAGCCAAGGGCAAAATTCTGCGGCCCTCAGACGGCAAGGAAGCCCAGTCCGTTGTTTTTATTCAAAGCCCGGGACAGGGAGATGACAAGGACTTTGCCTATACGGGTTCCATCACCAGTCTGGTTGCGCTGAAACAGGCCAAATATGTACGGGAAGATTATCCGGACGGCAAGTCCTAT
>CAIVVZ010000331.1 GCA_903909505.1 uncultured Desulfobacteraceae bacterium | reverse complement strand
CAATGAGTACGCCAAAGGGATTAAAATCACTGACAAGGAAATACAATCATTAGCTCTCGAAAGAGATGAATTTCATGGTGAATGGAATTACACAATACGGCCACGATAAATTGATTATGTTAATATGTAACGTATCCTAAGGAGTTCCTGCCTGCTGTTTTCCTTGTAGAGGTCTTCGATGATTCGTTGTGAATGGCTGTAGGAGACGCTTGACTGAAACAGAATGGTTACCAGCATGATGGACAGGGAAACAAGCAGGATTTTACTGAAGAGCGACAGAACTTTTGGAGGATCCGTCATTCCGAAATTCCTGACCCAATCACCCAAATAAGGGGCAAGAATCCTCTCGTTATTGAAGAAGCAGCACACGGAATACACCAGGGAAATCATGATGCTGATTATGAGAGCTTGGATGGATTGAACACGGTCGAAATCGGCAAACAAAATGAGCTGCAGGATTCCAATGGAGAAGCCGAAGATCAAAATGCCCAACATGACCCAGGAAATTTTCAAGGGAAAACGAAGACTCAAAGAAAGGAATTTTTCAAGCTGAGACATCGATTTTGACGAATTACCCCCGGGGTTTTCGTCTTCAAGGGAAAGGGTGTCCACCCATCGCATGGGCATCCAGATGCAGATGAAGCCAAAAAAAGGGGCCTCCCATGCATAAATGATAAAAAGGGTTTTGATCTGTTCCCATGTCATCTCAAGGGTGAGCAGGATATAGGGGACAAAGAGAACCCCTACGGTTGCCAGGAAAAACAGCCCTTGATGTAATCCCACTTTTTTTTGCAGTTCGCTCATTGTTCCCTCATAAATTTCTAAATGCGGTGTTGCCCCAAGTCAATGCCATTGATCGTGAATCATTACGATACATTTTTGAAAATGGACACCAGGTCCTTCAGTTCCGAGGCTAACTTTTGCAGTCCCTGTACCGAAACTGTCGTCTGGCTGGCAGCGGATGCCATCTGCCGGGTAACTTCCGAGACTTCCCGCATGGCTGCGGCCGTTTGTTCACTGGCCACTTTCTGCTGGCTTGTCGCGATGGAAACCTGCTTGGCGGAGTCCGTGGCCTGTTCGGCCAGAAAGACGATCTCTTGCAGAGCCGTCTTCACTTTGTCCAGTTCAACTGTCCCGGAGGAAACCACCTTGACGCTTTCTTCAGCCGCCATAACGGACATGTTGGCGGCCCCTTGAATTTCCTGAAGCGTTTCTTCGATTGCACCCGTTGATTTCACGACGTTTTCCGCTAGTTTCCGTATTTCCTCCGCAACCACCGAAAATCCTTTTCCGGCTTCTCCGGCCCTGCTGGCCTCTATGGCGGCGTTCAGGGAAAGCATTTTGGTTTCTGCGGCGATGTCGTTGATGATGCCTAAAACTTTTCCAATTTTCTGTGATTTTTCTCCCAACTTCATGATTTTTCTGGCGCTGGCTTCGGTCCTTTGCCGGATATCCTTCATTACTTCGGCGGCTCTTTCCATAGCCAACTGGCTTTCCTCTGCGTTCTTCAATGTCGATTCGGCCATTCCCGCCTGGGCTTCACTGTTTTCAGCAATCTGTCGCGCGGTGGCAGACAGTTCTTGAACCGTGGCGCTCGTCTCGCTAACACTTGCGGCTTGCTCCGCTGCCCCTGAAGCCTGCTGTTCCGATGCCGCTGCGATTTCATTGCTGGCAGAGCTGATATGCATTACGGCATCTTTGACCTGCCCGATGACCCTGTTCAGCCATGACTCCATAATGGAGAAGCTGTAAGCGAGCGCCCCTACTTCATCCCCGCTGAAGGTATTGGTTCTGGACCCCAGCTCCCCTTCTGCAATCCTCTTTGCCGCCCTTTCCAGATCTTTTATAGGCCTCGAAACGCTGGCTGCAAGACCATAGCTGAGGAAAAAAGCCACAATCAAAATCAGGACTGAGATCAGGGCTGTTGTCTTCAGTAGGGACATGCCGTCCTCCCTGGCTCCTCCAAAGTCAATGACCTTTACCAGTATCTTCTGTACATTGTTTAATGGGACCCCGCAATAGATCAGATTCCGCAGGATATCTCGAAAGGTGGATTCCTGGGATAATCGTCTAAAAAGATCAATGCGGTTATTGGTCCCTTCCAGTGGTAAGCTCTGATCCGGTTTGCCTACCAGTACGGCACCCGTTCTTTCCAGAATAAAAAACCGCTCATTTTCACCGGTTTCCAGGGATTTGAGGAATTTTGTCTCTTTTTCAGTGGGTTCCCCTGCAAACGGGGTTTCATTCAACAGGTTATTAAGCCTCATCAACTCCCGAATGCTATCAACGGCAAGTTCCCTGCCCAGGATCTTTGTTGAATGTGAGTAACCGGCGCTCACCAAAAACAGGATGGTTACGATCATGATGGCGATGCACACGCCCATAACCTTATTGAAAATAGAGAATACTGCAGGCGGCGGAACCGACGCATTTGTATGGAGCATCTCTGCCAGATAAGGCGCTATGATGCGCTCATTGTTCAGAAAGCAGCAGATGGCGTAGGTCAGCGCAATAATTATTCCTACGATAACCGCCTCACAGGATTGGGTAAAGTTGAAATGGGCAAAGAGTACAACCTGCAGGACACCTATGGCGAAGGCGAAAAGAATCAGGAAGAAAACGGTCAAGGCGACTTTCTGGGGAAAACGAAAAGCCTGTACGATAAACCGTTCCAAGTGAGCCGATGTCTCTGGCTGCGACTCACGTTTTTGATCCGGGTTCGTCAGGTTTCGAACCCATCTCATGGGCAGCAGTACACAGAGCACGCCGAACAGGACGCCCTCCCATGCATAAATGATCAAAACATGCGTGAGCTGTTCGGGGGTCATCTCAAGAGTAAACAGGATGTAGGGAATGCCCAGGAGAATGACTACGGCCAGGAAAAAAATGGCTTGGTTCAGACCGACTTTTTTCTGTAATTCGTTCATTTCAATAAGCCTCGCTCTTGTCTATAATTCCATACGGGCTATTTCTCGCCCATTTCGAGGGTTTCAAGGTCCACGAGGCAGGCGATTCGGTTTCCGATCAACGCCAGCCCCCAGAAAGAACGATTTGCCTTTAGCGATGCGATCAGAGGCGGCAGCTTCCGTACCTGTGACAGATCCAGCCTTGTGAGCCCTTCCACCATATCTACTTCAAAGAACTTCATGCCGGTTCCGGTCTTCACTTCCAACAGGCAGGGACGGGCAACAGCTGTTTCTTTCGGCACATAAAATGCCTTTCCCAGGTCTAACGGCGTCTGGCCGAGTTCTTCCCGTTTAATCTTTTCCCCGTTGTGAATCCTGGATACCTGTTCGGCCGGCGCCCCGAAAAGAAAATCGGCCACCTTGAACAGGATGAATTCAAACAATTGGGCCGAGGATTCGCTGTTTTCTTTCGGACTTTTCATGGCCATTATTTCTTATGGATATCCATCATTTCAGATTGGATGATATTTTCATAATTCAGGACGATCAGAAACGTTTCATCCATCCTGGCTGCACCGTCAATAAGATTGAGATACTCTTTTTCAAAAGTGATCATGGGCGGTTCAATAGACAGGGAAGGCAGGTCGATAATCGCATCGACACTGTCTACGAGAAGCCCTGTTTCTATGCCCTGAGCCGATGTGATCATGATAGATGGCTTTTCGGCGGTTTCATAGGGAAGGCCGAGGAGCATTTTCATATCGACTACGGAAATAATCTCACCCCGGATGTTTATGATTCCCAGGATATGGGGTGGCAGTCCGGGAATCCGTGTAATATTCTTTGCCCACATGACCTTTTTTAGGTGTTTCATGTCAATGGCGTACTTTTCTTTTCCCAGCATGAAGATCATCAGATGTCGCATTTCCGATTCAAGCCCTTTTTCCGGCTCAACAGAGGACTTCTCATTTTCCAGCAAGCTGATGATGTGAGAAGATATGCTGGTATTTTCAAACGGCTCCTTTATGAACAGGTTCTCCAATATTTCCTTGAGCTTCTCGGGACGAAGGGGCTTTGTTTCCACGGCATCCATACCCGCGTTGATACAGGCCTGTCTGGTTTCTTCGCTTTCGTGTGCTGTCATGGCAATAATGGTCAGCGGAATGTGAGGGTCTGATCGACAGGACTCCCATTTCCGAATTGTTTTTGTGGTTTCCATTCCGTTCATGCCGGGCAGTTCGATATCCATGAAGATCAGGTCGTAGGAATTCTGTTTGACTGATTCGATGGCCTCTTTACCGCTGACGACCGCTGTCACTTGAACGCCCTGTTTCGCTAACGTAGCTGCGATTACTTTGAGGCTGACGGGGTTGTCCTCGACCAGCAGGACAGTCGGTTTATCTTTCAATGAAATGCCTCCTTACGGCAGAGCGACTTGAGCGATGGTAGCACCGAGCGAATCGAATACACAATTGGCGAACTCTTTTTCGGCTCATCGCTGTTTTATATGGGTGACCTATCTGAACTACCGAGGAACCATATTTGAAATGTCAACCATACTTGCATATATTCTTGAGTGCGGCCATCTTTGAGAATACGAATGGTATCATTTATTCTCCTGACCCCTCCGGAAGCTGTAACAATCTGTAATCCATAGAGGTCTATCATGCGAAGGCACCTCTGCATATCTTTTTAGCTTCCGTTGTTTGCATAAGCCATTATTTACATATTTATCCTATACTACCCTATGATAAAGCTGCCATGTCTGTCAAACAAATGATGCATTTCGAATAGTTGATGCCACTGAGCCTTCGCCCTTCTGGAGATCTATCTTTCCAGCGTCAGCAACCGCATGAGTGAGGTGATGACCATCATCTCCATGATTTTTATTCCCACCTGAAGCTTTGATTATTTTCCTTGACACGGGCAAGCAGACATAATAAATTCACAATTAAAATGTTTATTTCAATTGTATGTTTTATTGTCTGGAGTACCCAATGAAATCTGGAAAAAATCCCGATCGCGGCACGCAGGTCCGGCTGCTCAAAAGCGCCTGCCAGGTGTTTGCGGAAAAAGGTTTCCGGGAGGCAACGCTTGCGGAGATCTGCGAGCGGGCAAATGCAAACATTGCTGCTGTAAATTACTATTTCCGGGACAAGGCGACCCTGTATGCCGAGGCCTGGCGCCAGTCGTTCCAGCGCTCGCTGGAGATTTACCCCGCCGATGGGAATGTGCCGTCTGGCGCGCCACCCGAAGAGCGTCTTCGCGGGCGAATCCAGTCAATCCTTCAGCGAATTGCCGACCCGCAAAGCTATGAATTTGACATCCTGTACAAAGAGTTGGTCAACCAGACGGGCCTTTTGACGGATGTCATGCAGGAATCCATCGAGCCGATCCGGCGCGGCCTGTTTGTCCTGATGCGAGAGCTTCTGGGGGAAAAAGCTTCCGATGTGCAGGTACAGCTCTGCCAGATGAGCGTCCGGTCCCAATGCTTTGATTTGATCATTCGGGAACAGCGTCGAAAAAAATCACCTGAAGGAAAGAAACCCACCGGACCGCCGTTTCTGAATGTGGATGTGGCGGTGCTGGCGGATCACATCCTGCGCTTCAGTCTGGCGGGTATTCGTGAAATGCGTCGGGAGATTGAAAGCGAGACACATCATCACCTCTGATAAGAAATTCCGGGCAGAAATCAATTGAATTTATCCGTATATACTTTTTAACCACCATTTGCAGCGAGTTGAACCATGAAGATTAAAAGAATCGTGATTACGGTCGTTATATTTGGAATAATCGCCGCAGCCATTGCCATGTATCTCCGAAAAGGCAGTGGACAGCCCATTTCATACCGAACTGCGGCAATCACCTCCGGTGATCTTATGGTGTCCATCAGCGCCACCGGCACGGTGGAACCAGAGGAAGTGATTGATATCGGCGCCCAGATTGCCGGACAAATTTTGGAATTCGGTAGAGATAAGAACGGAAAAACCATCGATTATGGATCCGCCGTCGAAGCGGGAACGATTCTGGCCCAGATCGATGACTCCTTGTATGCGGCCGATGCCGCGCAGGCAGCCGCGCTCGTTCAGGTGAACAAGGCTTCGCTTCAACGTGCCGAAGCTGACATCGAACAGATGAAGGCCAAGCTTTATCAGGCTCAGCGCGATTGGGAGCGGGCACAAAAGCTCGGCCCGTCCGAGGCCCTGGCCGTTACCAGCTACGATGCTTATCAGGCGGGTTATGAGACAGCCATGGCTAACCTTGCAGTGGGCAAGGCTACGATTGTGCAGAGCAAGGCATCCGTGGTACAGTCTGAAGCGGCGCTAAGGCGATCACAACGGAACCTCAGTTACTGTACGATCAAATCCCCGGTCAAAGGCGTCATCATCGACCGGCGGGTCAATATCGGGCAGACGGTTGTTGCCAGCCTTAGCGCTCCCAGCCTTTTCCTGATTGCCAAAGATCTCAAACGCATGCAGGTCTGGGTGGCTGTCAACGAGGCGGATATCGGCAAGATCCAGCCTGGCATGCCGGTCAGCTTCACGGTGGATGCATTTCCGGGTGAAACTTTTCGTGGAGAAGTCGGAAAAGTCAGGCTGAACGCTTCCATGAGTCAGAATGTTGTCACATACACTGTTGAAGTCATTACGGATAATTCAAATGGCCGTCTGCTGCCTTATCTGACCGCCAATGTTCAGTTTGAGTTGAGCCACCTTAACGGTGTCCTGTTGGCGCCGAATGCCGCGCTACGATGGACACCGCCGGCCGAGCAGGTCGCTCCGGAATTTCGCAAAGCGTCTTCGGGAGTTGCCGGCGGAAAAAACAAAAGTCAAGAGGGCCAGGGGTCGGATTCAAAACAGGAGAAAGTGCTTCCAGACGGTCAGAAACGTGGCATTCTCTGGGTTCGCCGGGGGAATTTTCTGGAGCCGGTCCGCGTGAAAGCCGGACTTAGCGATAGTATGATGACCGAGGTCCAGGGTGACGGTCTGAAAGAAGGCATGGAAGTGGTTCTGGGACAACAGGCCCAGGCAAGCGGTCCTGCCGGAACCGCCAACCCCTTTATTCCGCAGTTGGGAAGAGGTCGTGGAGGCGGGCGATAACAGCTTATGGATCTGATCGAACTGAAAGATATCTATAAGACCTATCATATCGGCGATATGGACGTTCCGGTACTGAAAGGCGTGTCGCTGCGGATTGCCAAAGGGGAGCTTGTGGCGCTGATGGGATCATCCGGCTCAGGCAAAAGCACCCTGATGAATATCCTGGGATGCCTGGATCGGCCCTCATCCGGTGAATACTGGTTGAGCCAAAAAGAGGTCGGCCGGTTTTCCGCGGATGAACGTGCCCTGCTGCGCAACAGCACCATGGGTTTTGTATTTCAGAGCTTTAATCTGCTTCCCCGTGCCACGGCGCTGGAAAATGTGTCCATGCCGCTGTCTTATGCCGCCAGTTATATCTCTGATAAGGAAGCCCGGAAACGGGCCGCGGAAATGCTCAACCGCGTTGGACTGCAGGACAGAATGGATCACGAGCCTTCGCAGCTTTCCGGTGGACAGCAACAACGGGTGGCGATTGCACGCGCCCTGATCAATCGGCCTCCGGTTCTGTTTGCGGATGAACCCACCGGAAATCTGGACTCTCGTACCAGCGACGAGGTGCTTCAGATGTTCCGGAAATTGAATCAGGAAGATGGGATCACGATCATCATCGTTACCCATGATCCGGCTGTGGCCAAACATGCCAACCGGATTATCCGCATCACCGATGGGGTGATCATGGATGGTACGTCCGAATCCGGAGGCGGTGAAATATGAAAATTCATCGGACTGTTCGGACGGCTTTTCTGGCGCTTCAGCGCAACCCCATGCGGGCCATGCTGACAACGCTGGGGATTGTCATCGGTGTGGCTGCCGTGATTGCCATGATGGAAATCGGCAACGGCTCGTCTTCGGCCATTCAAAAATCTATCGCCAGCATGGGCGCCAATACCGTTCTGATACTGCCGGGTACGGCGGCCAGCGGCGGGGTCAGCTTCGGTTCCGGCAGCGCTATGACCCTGACTCCTCAGGACTATGAGGCCATACTCCGGGAATGTCCTTCCGTTTCCAGCGCTGCCCCGGTGGTTCGTGCGCGGACTCAGGTGGTTTATGGCAGCCGGAACTGGGTTCCCAATTCTATTTATGGAACAACGCCTTCCTTTCTCGCGGTGCGCGAATGGACCGAGCTTGCAGAGGGCGAAACCTTCACGGACCGTGATGTCCTCAATGCCAATAAGGTTTGTATGCTGGGTCAGTCTTTGGTTCAGCAGTTGTTTCAGGAGGAGTCCCCCATCGGCAAGGAGATCCGCATCAAAAATGTCTCGTTCCGGGTCATCGGCGTACTTTCTGCCAAAGGGGCCAACATGATGGGCATGGATCAGGACGATATTCTTCTGGCGCCGTGGACCACCATCAAGTACCGGGTTACAGGATCCTCGCTGGCCAATACCAATCAGAGTAGCAGCGCCGCCGATACTTCTGCTACGGTCAACTCACTCAGCTCACTCTACCCGGGTGGCCAGCAGAGCCTTTATCCCGTTGGATCCGCTATTCAGGCCGCGGACAACCCCATGCCGGTGCGCTTTACCAATATTGATCAAATCATGACCGCTGCGGTTTCCTCAGCGGAAATTCCATCGGCTATCCAGCAGATTACCGAAACACTGCGCGAACGCCACCACATCCGCGATGATGATCCGGATGATTTCAATATCCGTGACATGACCGAGATGACCAAAACCCTTTCATCCACCACGCTTCTAATGACCAATCTGCTGCTGTGCGTGGCCTTGATCTCGCTGCTGGTCGGCGGCGTGGGGATCATGAACATCATGTTGGTATCGGTTACGGAACGAACCCGCGAGATCGGGCTGCGAATGGCTGTCGGCGCAAGGGCCCGCGATATTCTCAGGCAGTTTCTGGTGGAATCCGTTGTTCTGTGTCTGGTCGGCGGAGGGATAGGCATTCTGATGGGCCATGGCGGATCACTGCTGGTCCAGTTATTTCTTCACTGGCCTATCCAAAATTCACCCGGGGCGATTGCCGCGGCGGTTAT
>CAIVVZ010000330.1 GCA_903909505.1 uncultured Desulfobacteraceae bacterium | reverse complement strand
GAAAAACCGTAAATAAGGTGAAAGGAGTAATCAGGAGATGAAAAAGCAATCCCTGTACCTGCTTGTTTCTGTACTGGTTCCCTTGTGCATACTGGTTGTTGCCGGCGCTCAGGAAAATATGACAGCCGTGGACAACAGCGTCTTTGGAAAACCCGAACGGACCCGGGCCGTGTTCCGGCACGAATCGCATAATGAAAAAGCCAATATCGATGCTTGTAATGAATGCCATCATGTGGTTAAGGATGGAAAAGCACTGGAAAACGAGTCTTCAGAGGACAAGCGCTGCGTGGACTGTCACGGTTTTACGGATTCCGGCAGAACGCCTTCGCTCAGAAAGGCCTTTCACCTCAATTGCAAGGGATGTCATGAAAAATCCGGCAAGGGGCCTGTGATGTGCGGGGAGTGTCATCTTAAAGGGGACAGGTAATAGGGTTAGGAGGATGCAATGGCGAAAAAAATTATGGTCATCGATGATGATCCCATCATCGTGAAATACCTGATCACATTGTTTTCGGACAATGGATATGAAACCTGCAGCGCATCGGACGGGATTCAGGCCCTGGAAACCGTTAAGGCAACAAGCCCGGATTTGATCACCCTGGATCTGGAGATGCCCCAGGAATGGGGGTCACGGTTTTATCGAAAGCTTGCCAAAGATGAGAATCTGAGAAAAATACCCGTGATCGTGATCAGCGGCCTGGCGGGCCAGCACGCGGTGAAAGATGCCGTGGCATTCATCAAGAAACCGTTTGATCCGGATAAATTGCTGGGCATTGTGAAAAAAACGATAGGATGAGGGTTTTGTAAGGCTTTTGTTATGTCCGCTTATAAAAAGCCCACCACATGTAGAATCCCAAAAAAGCCCAGGAGAGAAAACAGATTATATACGAAATCCAGTTAATGGGTTCCTTGGCCATGCCGGTTTTTTTGTTCAATTTTCCCACTTTATTATTACAGGAAAAACAAAACCGCTTATCAATGGCCAGGTAATTTCCACAATACGGGCATTTTTTTGAAGTAAACGGGGAGACCTTATCCTGTTGTGCTGGCATCGGATTTTATCCTTCTCCGGGACAGAGGGTGCAAAGCGCTGTACCCTGTCGGTTTCCACCCTCCGTGACGGATTACAGATACCCGTTTTCAACAACAATCTTGCCGCTGTTTCGAAGCGAGGTTAACAGGTCTTCGAAGGTACGGCGCTGTTTCTGGGTGGTCAGCATTTCTGTTATCTGCCCTTTTTCATCCGCTAATCCGGCAGGGTCGGCAGTTTTTCTTTCCTTGAATGCAATGACATAATATCCTTTCTGGCCTTTAATCGGCTCATCGGCGTATTTCTTTTCAGATGAAAGCCCAAAGGCGGCAGATGACATTTCGCGCTCATAACCGATATCCGGAATCCGGTCGTTGCGTTTAAAGAAGTCGGTTGATCCGTTTTTGACGCCCTTTTTCCCTTGATATTCTTTTAGTAATTTGCCGCTTTTCAAATCGGAGAGGCATTGTCTGGCGTCTTTTAATGCCTGTTCGTTCTGTTTCTCCTTTGTTAAATCCGCGCGAACCCTTTCAGCAACCAGGTCGAGTTCGGGGATCGTTTCAGGAATGTCTTCAACAACCTGAAGGATGTAGTAGGCATCTCCGGAATCAATGATATCGCTGATGGCATTGGGTGATAGTTCAAAGGCAACGGCCCCGAATTTGACTGGATTCTTGACCCCTGTCGGGCCATTGCGACCAAAAGGTTCCGTTATGAATAACTGCTGTTTCAATGTTGCGGCAACATTTGACAGTGTTTCCGCATTCAGGGCTGCATTATAGGTTGCGAATGCCTCTTCATTGGCGATGTTTTTGGCTTTTTCATTGGTTAGTTTATTTATGATTTTGGGCCTGGCCTGTTCAAAGGTAAGGGTGGAGGCTTCGTTAACCTTTTCAACTTTAATGATATGCCATCCAAACTGAGTTTTGACCGGATCACTGATCTCTCCGGGGTTCATGGAAAAGGCTTTTTCACCAAATACTTCCACCATGTCATCACGCTTAAAAGTGCCAAGATGTCCACCGTTTTTGCCGCCTGGATCATCAGAATATTGTTTGGCAAGTTCCGCGAAATCCTTTCCCGCCTTTGCCATTTTCAGAACCATAAGGGCTTTTTCTCTGGCTTTTTCAACGAGTTCCGCATTGTCGTTCTGATCGACCTTAATCAGGATATGGCTCGCCTCAATGGTTTTGGGTGTATTAAATTCGCCGGAGTTGGCTTCGAAATAGTCTTTTATCTCCGAATCGGCCAGGGATACTTTGGAATGGAACATTTCAGGGGTAAATTGAAGATAAGCTGCCTTGCGTTTGGGTTCGGTCTTATACGTGTCCTTATGCGTATCAAAATAGGCTTTAATCTCATCCTCGGAAAGACGAATATCGTTAATCAGGGATGGATCAAACAAAACATAGTCAATTTTAATCTGTGAATTTTTCCATTGATACGAGTCTTCTACCTCAGAGTCGGATACTTTGACACTGTCCGAAACCAAAGACCTGATTTTATCCATTAAGATAAATTCGCGTTGTTTGAGTTCAAAGGATTCCGGAGTAAGGCGGTTTTGGGCTAAAACCGCCCGGTATCTTCGGTTGTCAAAATTGCCATTATCCATAAAAGCCGGAATGGCTTTTATAGAGGAAGACAGCTCTTCGTCGCTGACTTGAAAATTCAACCGGTTTGCCTCGGTTAATAGCAGTTTTTTTTCAATTAGTTGGTCCATGGCCTGTTTTTTTACTTGAAGCATCTTCAGCATTTCATCATTCAGACGATTTCCGTATCGCTGCTTGATTTGTTCTAAAAGGCGGTTATAGGTTTCATTGTATTCTTCGATCATGATCGGATCTCCATTGACCGAGGCCACCAGTCCGGCTCCCCGGTCGCGAAAACTGCCGACCCCCCAGAAGACAAAGACTAGAACAATGGCGCCTAATAGAATTTTGATTAACCAGGTACCTGCATTTTTCCGCATTAAATTGAGCATTATGTTTCCTCACTCGATCTTATTAATATTCAATAGGATATACACTTTTTCACAAAGAAACCTTACCCGGAAACTGTTTTTTGAAATTCATTACAAGTTTCAAACAGATCAAAGTTTATAAAACTACTATTGTATTTTTCATGGTCATATTTGTCAATAAATTCCCCTGAACTTCAGCAATATCGGTATTTTTGAACTGAAGAAAACCCAATACTTTTGAAATCCACCTTGATCTTGAATTTCATTTTATACTATGATGAAATAGTAAAAGTCAAAAAAATGCCGGTGTTCACAGAGATATTTTTGCTGTAACAAGCCCTGACGGGCGTTGGGCGAAAGACGAGCGGGCGAAAATCGGTCCAGACAATGGTTCCGGCTTTAAGGAAATCACAAATGACATCAAGTATTGAACAGGCGATGGAAGTCCTGAAAATTGAAGCTGAAGGGATTTTAAAGCTCATGGATCGGATGGATCACCATTTTGAAGAAATGGTTGATCTCATCTGTAAGGCAACCGGCAGGCTGATCATCAGCGGTATCGGAAAGTCTGGAATCGTTGGCAGAAAAATAGTTGCCACATTGAACAGTACGGGAACCCGCTCTTTGTTTTTGCATCCGGTTGAGGCCATGCACGGAGATTTGGGAATGGTCAGCCCGGATGATGTCTTTCTGGCGCTTTCCAACAGCGGGGAAACGGATGAACTCAATCTGTTGGTGCCAAGCATTCGAAAAATCGGATGCAGGGTGATAGCCTTTACCGGGAATCTTCATTCTACCCTGGCGGAACACAGCGATATCGTTATCGATGTCAGCGTTGAAGCGGAAGCATGCCCGCTGGGTCTGGCGCCGACCGCCAGCACCACGGCGCTTTTGGCGATGGGAGATGCTTTGGCCGTGGTTCTTATCAACCGTAAACACTTTAATTCTTCCGATTTCAGGCGGGTCCATCCCGGCGGGAATCTGGGACAGCATCTGGCCAGTCGGGTTCAGGATATCATGCTGAAAGATACACAGGTTCCCCTGGTTTTTGCCGGCGATTCCATGGATGCGGCAGTAAATGAAATCAACCGGCTGGAAATCGGGGCAACCCT
>CAIVVZ010000329.1 GCA_903909505.1 uncultured Desulfobacteraceae bacterium | reverse complement strand
GACATCTGAAGGGATTGAATCCCTTTTCGCAATTCCTCGGCCCGTGCAAAGGCCGACTCAAGCGATGCCCCAGGCATGATCAGGGTAAATTCCTCACCGCCATACCGGCAGGCGATATCACCTTCCCGTACGCAAAGGCTGACAAATTTGCCAACAGACTGAAGCACGGCATCGCCGGCATCATGACCATATGTATCATTAAACCGTTTGAAATAATCAATATCGATCATGATGATTCCGACCGGTGCTCCGGACCTTCTGGCCCGGGCAATTTCCTTTCCCAGTGATTCATCCAAATACCGCTGGTTAAACAGCCCGGTCAATGCATCCTGAATTGATTGCTGTCTCAGGGCACTTTGAAGCTTCAGATTTGCCAGTGACAACGAAAGCTGCTCGGCAGCGGTCACGGCCAGGTGGAAGCTGGCATCAGCCATTTCCGTCGGGCTGTCCATTAAAGGTTGTTTCTCCTGGATGTGCAGTAGACCACAGATTCTTCCCTGTGCAATCATGGGAATGCATATGGATGTTGAATCCGGCTGAATATTTTTTACATGACGGCAGATGAGTTCCGCATCCGGATTTTTTGCACGATACACCTGTCCTTTTCTCAACGCATAGCAGTCATCCGTATCGAAAGCAGTGGCACCGCTAACCGTTTCACCCCATAACGCTACCGGGTCCATGGTATCCGTGGTCTCATTCAGGATGTAAAGCCCGCCGACTCTGGCCGGCAACAGCTTCGGCAGCAATAAGTATATCGCATCATAGGCTTCATTATTTTCCTTACAGGTTTGAAGCATCCCGCTCAGTTTGCTGAGCAGGGACAGTTCATGAGCCTGACGACTGATGACCTCCATTTGCCGAGTTAGTTTGAAATGGACCTGTTGCAGAGCATTTTCGACACGCCGACGTCCTTCGACTTCCAGTTTTTGATTTTCAATGGATTTCTGAAGTTCCCGGCGCAGGAATTCCAGTGTTTGTGCCAACTCATCCAGTTCACCGGTATTCACGGATGGAATGGGTGTGTCCATATCCCCCTCTATCAACAGATTGCCGGAATGTTGCAATCCATTGATGGATTTGATGACAGACCGGAAAAAGGCAAAGAAGATAACGCCCGATATTGACAGAACCAGAACATGCAGAACTCCCACCATACGGACATTACCGACGGTATGGTATTGCCACGCTGAAATCCCCCAAAGAAAAAGGATCAGCAGAATAAAACAGGTAAAACCCATTGATAGCCGGGCAGAAAGTGACCTCATCCATGGTTTTGGAACCGGATCGGTCGATGACTGTCGCTGATTCCTGATAGCCGTATCCGGGTGATGTCTCTTTTCCAGTTCCCGTTCAATTGCCCCCATCAGCCGCTCTGTCTGGCGTTTGTCAATGAAATCGGTTGCTCCGGCTTTAATGGCTTCCATGCAGGTGGATTCATCCACGATCTCGGTCAGGATGATAAATGGTATATCCGGCCTTTTTGATCTGACAATCCGTAAAGCAGCCAGCCCGCTGAAACGGGGCATGATATATTCTGAAATGATCATATCCCAGGTCAATTCATTCAGGGCGTCTTCCATCTCAGCGGCGGTTTCAATCCGTTTGTGGTAAATGTCGTAGCCACCATTTTTCAAAAGGGAAACCAGCTTTTCCGTTTCACCCGTGGAATCATCAACAATCAGTAGACGCAATGGCAACGCCATTTTTCCTCCAGTTAAAGATGTTATGATATATTGTGGATATGCTATGCCATTTTTTGCTCATACGATCACAAAAATCGAGCGTTATTTGTTATCCTTTCCGTTCCGGCACCTCGGCCCGGTACTGCTTCTGCCTTTCCAGCATCCAGCCCGGATACTCCTCCGGTAACAGACTGACTTGGTTCAGCGTCTCGAGTTCCTCAGCACTCAGGGCCACTTCTGCGGCTTCCAGGTTGTCTTTGAGCTGCTCAATGGTCCTGGCCCCGACAATCACCGAGGAGACCGGCTGCTGTGCCAGTATCCAGGCCAGGGCGATTCTGGCAATGGAGACCCCGCGTTGTTCCGCCATGGGTCGCATGGCTTCGACACAGCGGAAGGCCCGCTCCTTGTCAACCACGGGGAAGTCGAACTTGCTTCGTCGGCTGTCGCCCGGCCCCTTGCCGTCCGGGCTGAATTTGCCGGTCAGCAGACCACCCGCCAAGGGGCTCCAGACCATCAGTCCCAAACCCTGATCGAGGATGAGTGGCACCACTTCCCGTTCCAGATCGCGGCCGGCGATGGTGTAATAGGCCTGGACACTGGCAAAGCGCGCCCAGCTTCGTTTTTCGGAAATGGCCAACCCCTTCATGATCTGCCAGGCCGCCATATTGCACAAACCGATGTAGCGCACCTTGCCGGACCGAACCAGATCGTTCAGGGTGTTCAGTGCCTCCTCCAACGGGGTCAAGGGATCGAGCCCATGCAACAGATAGAGATCCAGATGGTCCAACTGGAGCCGCCGCAGGCTGGCGTCTACCGCGTTCATCAGATGGAAACGCGAATGGCCCCGGCCGTTGGGCAGGTCGTTCATGATCCCGGTGGCCTTGGTGGAGATCACCAGTTCGTCGCGCGGCAGCCCCAGGTCCCGGATGGCCTGACCGACCAACTGTTCCGACTGGCCCAGCGAGTAGACATTGGCAGTGTCGATAAAGTTGATGCCCCGGTCAAAGGCGTATTTTAGCTGTAAGCTTACCGCCGCCTGGTCCAGCCCGCCCATAACCTCCCAGAACCCGACGCTGCCATACGTCATGGTGCCGAGACACAGCTCCGAAACGTAGAGGCCGGTTTGTCCCAAAAGTCGATATTTCATGCCGTAACCCTCCTATATATTTTGCAACAAATTTATCTTCATTCATCCAAACAATAATTCCCTCTATCTTTTTACAAATTCCGGATGGCGAATAGACAATTTTTCAAGGGGACCTATCCTTTCAATTCCCACACCGTCAGTTCGGCAACAGTGTGCTGGAATTTCCTGCGCGTCTCGCGGATGACAAACGGAACATCGCGGGGATCGCCCAGCATGCGAAAATGCGGCGCCAGCGTTTCCTTAAGCGCATCCAGCGTCCAGACGGGCTCACCGGCATCGCGGTACCCCCCCAGCCATTCCGCCTTCTGGGTATAGGCCTCATCCCAGGTGTAGGGAGAGGTGAGCACCAGCACGCCGCCCGGGTGCATCCGTTCATGAATGGTTGCCAGGAATTTGCGCGGCGCATAGAGGCGATCGATCAGGTTGGCGGCCAGCACCAGATCATAGCCGGTAAATTTCTCCGGCAGGTTGCAGGCATCGGCCTGAAAAAACTCGACCCGGTCGCGGCAGGTATCCAGGCCCAAATCCGCCAGCATGATTTCATGGTACGAACGGATATCCCCCTCTTCATGAAAGGCATAGCGAAGATATCCTTCCTCCTGCATCCGCGCGGCCAGCCGGAAGAAACGGGTGGAGAAATCGAGTCCCGTCACTTTGGTAAAACCGCCCCTGGCCAGCTCGAAAGAGGCCCGGCCGACCGCGCAGCCCAGGTCAAGGGCATGTCCGGTCTTGCGGCCCCGCATCAATTCCAGGCAGGCTGCGGCACAGGTCGAGGCAAAATTGGGCACCCCGAAATGCTCCCTGCCGTAATGGGCATCACAGTACTGCGCTGCCAGTGTATCGGTTTCATATTGTTCCTGATGGATTTCCACGGGAGCGCTGCTCTCCACATAGCGCAAACCGGCATGCTGGAAAAAATGCCTTCTGAAGGCATAACGGGAATCGCGGGTAGCCTCATTGCCGGTGGATATCCAGGATCCCCCCTTGATCAGATTATGGCGGGTATCGAAGGTCGGCGTGGAGAAGTCGTCGTACCATGGGTGAATCCTGAAGCCGTGGAACGGGTAGATCGGGGTCTCGGTCCACTGCCAGACATTGCCGATGACATCAAAGAAATCGCCGGAGCGGAAACGGTCCACCGGGCAGGAGGAACTCCAGTGTTCCAGGTTGATGTTGCCGGGCGCTTGCTTCCACCAAGGCTGATCGGAAATATTGCAGACATCCCGCAGCCGATTCCACTCGTCCTCCGTGGGGAGACGAATCGGCAAACCGGTGCCGGCCGCCTTCCAGTTGCAGAAGGCCTTAGCCTCCAACTGGTTGACCTCCACCGGCCAGTTCCAGGGCAGAGAAATGACTTCCAGCATGGTCCGCAATCCCCAGCCGCCGTCCTTGACGCCGCCCCTGACCCAGAACAACGGATGTTCCACCTGTTTGAAGGTGCGCCAGCTCCAGCCTTCGTCCGTCCACCACTGCGGGTCGCTGTAACCGCCGGCATCAACAAAGGCGAGAAACTCCCGGTTCGAGACCAGGTACGCCGAGGCCTTGAAATCTGCTACCTCGGCTTCCCGTAAACCGTACTCATTATCCCAGCCATAGAGGGCATGATCAGCGGATTTCCCCAGCAAGACCCTGCCGCCCGGAACCGGCATCAGCCGGTTCTGTGGCGGTTCGCCCGCTTCGCGGCAGATATTCCAGAAAGGATGTTTAACCACCTGATCGATCGGGAGCTGGCGGATCAGTACCGATGAGGTCTCCAAATGGATGCGCTCATGCTCGATCCCCATCATGATGGCCCAGAAAGGGTTTTCCCAGGTGATCGGCAGATTCATGGGCATGCAGCGGATCAGCCTGTCGACCAGTTCCCTGACCTTGTCACGGTATGCCTTGACCTCCTGCCGCGTGGGCCAATCATAATGGCTGGCGTCCAGGTCATCCCAGGACATCTCATCTACCCCTACTGCGAACATGGATTCAAAACGCGGATTGATACGGGTGCTGATTAGCCGGGCAATGTTCAATTTATTGATAAAAAAGGTGGCGGTATGCCCGAAGTAAAAGATCAGCGGGTGACGCAGGCGGTCGGCCCGCAGGTAAAAGGTGTCGTCGCCTTTCAGCGTCTCGTACAGCCGTTCGTCGACATCATAGGTTTTATGAAAATACTCGCGTATCTCGGAGCGCTTCTGCTCCGGATTTCCTTCGTTGAGAATGGTGGTTCTGGTGTTTCGGATATCCATAAAAATTTCCCCTTTATTTCCACTCCGGATTTCAGCCATGACAGCTTTTTCCCCAGTCATGCTTCGGATCAACCCGCCTCTCTTATTCGGACAACAAGCTCATCGAGAAATTTCGCCTGGGGGTGACAGCCATGTAAAACAGGAACGCCACGTAGTAGCCTTCCCATGAATGCCATTCAAAGTCAAAACCCTGGCCAGTAGTAGCGAAAATGCACCATTTAAGGACGTTTTTTATCCTAAACGTCCTTTTTCGGGATCAAAATGGCTGCTATAATTCGATATTCATGTTTTTTGTGACAAGGGTTTCGAGTCATGCCTCGCCCCGGTGTTTCAACGAGGGTAAAGCTTCGAATTTTCCATAGTCACGGCTTATCATGTTTTTCACTGCTGTCCGGTTAACCAGTTAATGATATCAGCATATTATTCACAATAAAACGTTAAAAGTGTAAATTCAGCAAAAGATTTGTGTACTATTATTTCACTCTATAGTAAGCGTGTAAATCGTATCATATGCTTATAGATCAAACAATCTCAATTGTTTATCGACTATTTCTACTTTTTGAGTTGACCGAGAGTTCATTTGAAAAATCGAAAGCATTGATGTTTGCTCAAAAATGTTAACCTCCAAAAAGTGTAATAATTGGGATAGAGTTTGCTCCAAACGATATCGTTCTTTCAAGATTGCGAGCAAAAGATACACGATCATGGCGACCCAGATTTGAGTCTTCACAGCGTTCGCAGAAGTGCCATAAAATGTTTTTACCCGCAGGTGTTGCTTTATCCATTTAAAAAACA
The DNA here is from genome assembly GCA_903909505.1 of uncultured Desulfobacteraceae bacterium. Classification (GTDB taxonomy): domain Bacteria; phylum Desulfobacterota; class Desulfobacteria; order Desulfobacterales; family Desulfatirhabdiaceae; genus RAAP-1. The sequence continues at coordinate 4,617 of CAIVVZ010000329.1, read as the reverse complement.
ATTCGATTTCCCAGCGGGCCTTGTAGAGCGCTGAAATGGTTTCTGACGGGATATCGAAGTTATTGGTCAGGAAAACCAGCGTCCGTTTCCTTTCTTCGTCCCGGAAACTGATCCGCCATAATCGTACTGGGTAAAGCGCTGTTAATCGTTTGGTAGACAGCAAAATTTCCTGATCGGAACGCAACCCAAGGGATTTGTCAACAGGACGCGAAATCACTCGGGTCCATTTAATGGATGCCTTCAGCCTTGTGACAAAGAATGCACCGGCTTGGTTAATATACCACAACCAGCCAAAGTCCACGTAGCCCCGATCTACAACGTAGATTCCATCAGCTTCGATGGGCACTTGTGGTGCGGCTTTGACATCGTGAACCTTTCCGTCAGTAATGGTCAGAAATGCCGGAATATTGCCCCGCAAATCGATCATTGTGTGCAACTTGATGGCGCCCTTTGCCTTACGAAATTTTGCCCAAGGGTAAAGCGATAACGTCAAGTCAATGACGGAAGCGTCCAGTGCATACACGGCATTGTTCACGTCAATGGCCAATTCGGTGTTTGCATATTCCCGGCGTGCACGCTGCATCAAGGTTTTGGCGAAATCTTCAAAGATTCTGTAAACACATAATTCATTGGCATCTGCCAATGTGGATTTTGGACATTGCTGGATGCCAGTGTGATAAAGCTTGCTGGCGTGTGCATTGAGCGCAACATCAATATCTCGTAAGCTTCTTTCTTGACGGATATGAGCGAAAATCATACACGCCAACTGGTCCCAACATTTAAAATGTTTGGTTCGGTAGTCCCCCTTGTACTTGTTGACGATTCGCTGAAACTCGTAGCGGGGCAACAGAGCTAAAAATTGACCCAGGATGAAAGAATTGCGGGGCATTGTATTGTTTGATCCAACTGTATTGCTGTGTCATTGTGCTGTCCGGAAAAAATTGGTGCTTATGGGAACAAGACATAGCAGAACCCCTCAGTTTTGTGAAGAATGAAAATTTAATCCCAAAAAATATTTATCAATTATTATGTGTTAATATAGCTTGTTATAATTATTCTAAGAAAGTTAACCGGACAGCAGTGAGAATGACCTTTTTATCGAATCCCCAATGATTTAAACTTAAAATATTAACAGCGTCCCATTTACCCCTTTAACAGCGTCCCATTTACCCCTGAGTCCGCTTCACTTAAACCGATGCCTTCGCATTGTTGCCACAACGCGAAAACATAATCGTAAAACTTAATTTCAAACGGCGATATGTCGATATTCATATCCGTTACCATCGAATATTGCCTCCGAATGCCAATAGTGCTCCGGCAGAGGCCAGAACCAAAAGTAAAGTGCTAACCCATCCGGATCGGTTACGGGGTTTTCTTTGGAAGCCAATTGATATCCTCTCTGAATCCTTCCCCGCCATCGTCGCACACCATTTGACTTACCTGCTTTCCGTTCCGTGAGATCACGAACCCATCTTCGAATACCGGCGTACGGTCCTCCTGGGATTCTCCATTGTCGGCCCTTCCAATTTTGCTGTAGAGCCTGTATACATTGCCTGCCCGGGTGAATGCAACGGTCGTCTCCCCGCCGCCGTACAGCGGAGCACTCGACGTGTAAAACGCGTCCTTCTCTTCCGGCCCGCGACCGGGATGCACCAACTCGACATGTGCCGGAGTTCCATATCGGCAGGTCAATATCCGTGCCGATTCCAGCGGTCTGCACAAGGAAACGATTTTACTGCCGGCATGACAGGAAAATACGATTTTCTCATTCCCGACGCAGAGAGATTCTTCCGCATGCGCGGTCTGACAAACGCATAGCAACGCAATAACCAGGAGAATCCGCATCTAAATCCCCAAGGCATCCTTGACGTTTTTCAACCGCGCCTCACGGTCGGGCAGGCCGTTCAACCCTCCGTTGACTTTGGTCGTCACTGCACGCACATCGTCAGCATCCGCAACGACATTGAGGTTACGGGCATCCCAGAAATAGAACGCCGATTCGATGCCGTATTGATGATCGGTGACGAGGAGGTCCGGACTTTCGACAAAGTCACGCGGGTCATCGGGATTCTTTTGATTGTGTGCGTTCGTGAACGCAGCGTAATTGGTCTTTCCGGTGAGCTGCATCATGCCCCTGCCCCGATATCTGTAGCCATCGCCGGACACCTCATCCCCGTTGCCGAGCCGTGAGGCGTAGACATAGCCCAGAAGGTTCCCGGCATTGCCGGCGTAGGTGTTTTCCTCCGCCCACAATTTCTCTCGCAGCCGCCCGGCGGTGCAGTCGTCTTTATCGGCATTGTAGTTCTTTGAGCCGCCCTTGCACCCAAAAACCTGCCGCATTCTTCTGGCCTTGTAGTTGCCATTTTCTTCGATGATTTTGAATCCGCTCTCGTGGCCGATTTGCGATAGAAAATGGGCCACTCGCAGGGGGGTGTCGATCTCATAGACTTCGGCGTACCGATTCATCGCCTCGACGATGGCATCGTAGTGCGCGTTGGTATTCGTCGAATCGGCAGCTTTGAGTAAATCGGTCGTGATTTTCATAGTGGCGTTCCTTCGTAGAAAGTTGATGCAGATAGCCGGTCAGTTCACCGACGGTCATGTTGTCGATTCCTGGCCCTTCAAATGGGCTCACGTATTTTCAAAAAGGTATGTCCTCTTTTGTTAAATCATCATCAAAATCAAAGGGCATCATTTCGCTTGCTATATTTAAAAATACACCCATAGACTCGCATAAATTCTTTACAATTCGACTATGGACCTCTTTTTCATTAACCTCTTTGGCTTTTGACATTGCCTTCAATGCAAAATTTAATTCTTTAGACAAGCTATCAATTATATTATCAGTATCCATCAATCCCTCCATTTTCTTTTTTTGATACGAACGTAAAAGCTCAGCGGCGCCGCTTTGCGGAGTCCGCTGGAGCGGCAAGTTCGGCGGCACCGGGTCCGGATGGAACTTGCAGCAATTGAAGATTTGTTACGCGTCGCAGGAACTCGGTGGTTAACCGCTCAAGAAACACCGAGCATTTCCAGTTGAGTTCTACTACTTGGGCTTGGGCGGCTGGCAGCGACTCGCGGTTCGTCTTAGCCACGAGAATCGCTCGATGCGCAACTACGAACTTGTAGTGAAGGCTTCTCGGTTGATCGCCAGCATTGTCGTCTCGATAGTCAAGAAAATGATTAGCCTGATCTTCGTTCACGAGTAGACGAATTTTGTTTCGATTTCGCCAAAAACTGGAATTCCAATCGGTTACGGTCGAAAAATATTCCTTCTCCCGCTCAAGAATCTTTTCCTGATTGCCTTCTTCGATTGCCCAGAAGAATCGCTGGAGCAAGAAAAATCTCTTTCCAACCTGTTCTGAAAGCGTGTCAAGGAATTTCACTCCTTCGTCAAATCTGGCCATGTGAATTGAGTGCTCGGTTTCCATCTGCCACGATCGCTTCTTAAGGAGAAACCCCCAAAAGCCACCGAGTACGGTAGTTAGAAGAAAACCAAAAATCACGAGCAAAGTCTTTTCACTCATAGGTCACCGTTTTTCGAAATGACGCCGAACACATTGCTCACGGTGCGCGGCTTTTTGCGCTCCCGTGAAGCAAATTGCTGGGGTGTTATTATAAGATTTTTTGTTAATAATATTAGATATCTACAGTTTTTTCATTGTCTTATTGTTCTGTTTAAACACCTATTAGTTCAGTGGCAGATGGCTTCGCGCTGTTTGGCGCAGTAAGGCAAAGAAAAGATTCAATGTGATAAAAACGCATTAGCCAAGCGGTTGTTGCTGGGTCATCGGGTGTAGCTTGAACCCAATATTCAAACACTCCCTCTCCAATGACCCGCGGTGATCTCGACATAAGCGCTTCTACGGTTGTTCCTACTGCCAAACGCATATCTGAATCAATTTTTGTAAGACCAGACTCTGCAAACGATTGAACACCGTGGGTACTCGGCAGAGGCATATCGAATTCCTTAAAGAAAAGTCCCTTAACAATGCGATCAGTTACTCGGCCAAGGCGCACCAGGTCTACATCATAGGCCTCAACGCGGCCCATATAGAGACCAGCAGGCGTTTTCACGGAAACGGACCGCATATTTCGAAGCAGGCCGTGAAGCATACCGCGTTTTCGAGGCTTACCGAGCCCTCGATGAACTGCATCCAGAAGCTTCGGTATGGCTGGATGTGTGACATCGCGCCGCATTACAAGCATCATCCGAAAGTACTCATCGTCCTTGGAGGCACCCTTGTTACAATCGAGACAACATGGCACGGTAATAAGATTCGAAGGTCGCGGCGAGGGGAAAAGGCATGCTGGCGGAATGTGGTCTACTGTCTTCGGTTTAGGTTTTCCGCAATATGTGCAAAATGTCATATTCTTCATTCTCTGCCCAACCCCAACAAGGAATTCTATAGTTTCTGGATATCTTACCAATCAATGAACGATCTCTGGAATATCTGTGATATCAGATTTTTCAATCTAAGGATACGTTACATATTAACATAATCAATTTATCGTGGCCGTATTGTGTAATTCCATTCACCATGAAATTCATCTCTTTCGAGAGCTAATGATTGTATTTCCTTGTCAGTGATTTTAATCCCTTTGGCGTACTCATTG
>CAIVVZ010000328.1 GCA_903909505.1 uncultured Desulfobacteraceae bacterium | reverse complement strand
TATCGAGCATGGCCGGAAGCTTCAGCTCCTGTATCAAAGGATCCAGCGCTTCCGAGACCACATGGTCCGTGGTGGAGACTACATCGGAAAGCGGGGCGCGATCCGAAATTGCAGGGGGCATCGTTTCAACAACTGGAGGTTTTGTTTCAGTTGTTGACGGACTAATTTCAACCGCAGGCGGCTTTATTTCCGCGGCGGGCTGCTGCTTTTCCGGCAGCAGATAAATAATGCCGGCCACCAGAATGAGCGCCAGGCTGAACCGGGCCAGAAAAGGGCTGTTAAAAAGGACTTTGTTACCTTTCCTGGCTTCGATATATTCCGCACCCCAAAAACAGATCACGGCAATAAGTGTGATTCCCGGAACCACCACGCGCCGGGATACGCCAAGGCTGCTATTCAGAAAGGCAAGGCCCGGCTGGCCGTAAGCCTGTAGGCTGCTTTGGCCCCAGGTGCAAATTGGTTTGAGAATGAAAAAGAGTTCATTGAACAAAATACTGCCGATCACGGTGCCGCCCAGAAAAACAACGGCGTCTATTTTCCCGGAAGCCATGCCGACAGCGGCGGTTCCCGGACACCACCCGCTCATGACAAATCCGGCGCCGAACAGCAGGCCGGCTGCCACATAGGTGCCGTAATACGTCTTCATATAGTAGATCTGGGTGGCGGGGTCCACAAGACCGGTCCAAATGGCGATGGAAAGACCCATCATGGCGGTGACAATGGCCGTAAGCATCACCTTGAGAACCGCCATGTCCCTGAAATAGAAAATGCCGGCCAGCCGTTTCGAGCTTCCGAAACCGGCCTTTTCCAGGGAAACGCCGAACAGGACGCCGATCACCAGGGACACGATCCATGCGCCGAGAGAATCCAGGGAATTTGCTCCAAAGAAGGTATTAATCATTCCATTGCCTCCTTACCAGCCAGGCAGTTGCATATCCGCCGGCAAACATGCAGATCAGGAACACGATGCCGCCGGAAAGAAGCTGCGCGCAGCCGGAAAGGGCAAGATCGGACGTGCGGCCGCCGGCAAGCTGGCCGGCAAAGCCGGAAAGAACGCCGCCAGAAGCTGCGAAAATAAGACGCAGATGCAAAGGGCTTGCCTTTCCGCGTTCCATCCCTGGCTTGATCCGGCGGGACAAAATAGCGGAAAAAAGACCGCCGATAAAGATGCCGATCAGCATGAAGACCAGATAATTTTTCAGGGGAGTTATCCCCCATGCCCCGAAATATTCAGTTGCCAGCGTATGGGCCGGAAACAGCCGGCCTTCCAGAAAGGCGCTGATCCGGGCAAGGCCCCCGGATGCGCCGAGGCCTTCGCCCAGAATCAAGAAAGACACCAGAAGCGTCAGCCCAAGAAAAATCCCTGCGATATAGGGATTGATAGGGGGCATGGTTTCTTTGGACAGCAATTTCATCGTGTGACCTCCTGACACGTATCATCATCCGGAAAGGATGCATGGTTTTTTATTTTTATAAGAGTCGTTTTCCAGGCGATTTGATCATCCAAAACGGGCCGCCTGTCAAGCATTATTTCAACGGACGCTTGCGGATTCAGGGCCAATCCGGCACGGGGATTCGTCCTTGACAGCAGCAGGTGTTTTTCATAAACTGCGACAACATGACGATTCATTCACAGCCAAACACTGCTCACATGCCCATGACCCCGCTTCTGGAAGTCAGACATCTGAAAAAAACCTACAAATCCCTTACAGCCGTTGACGATGTCAGTTTCGCCATATCAAAGGGAACCTGTTTCGGGCTGCTGGGCCCCAACGGTGCCGGCAAAACCACCACCATCGAGATGATGGAAGACATTCTTTCCGCCACTTCCGGTGAAGTCTATTACAAGGGAAGCCCCCGAACCAGTAGTTTCAGGGAAGAAGTCGGCATTCAGTTTCAGCATACGGCCCTACTGGCTTTTTTAACGGTCCGGGAAACCCTGAAAACGTTTCAGAAACTTTACCACAAAACGGCCGATATTGACAGCCTTCTGGCAACCTGTAATCTTCTGGACATTCAGAACCAGTACAATGACCGGATTTCCGGGGGCCAGCGGCAGCGGCTGCTTCTGGCCCTAGCCCTGGTGAACCGGCCGGAACTGCTCTTTCTGGATGAGCCATCAACGGGCATGGATCCTCAGGCCCGGCGGAATCTTTGGGATATTTTGCTGGATATCAAATCGCAGGGAAAAACCATTATCCTTACCACCCACTATATGGAAGAGGCCCAGTTGTTCTGCGATGAAATTGCGATTATGGACTATGGCCGCATCATTGCCCGTGGCACCGTGGCGGATCTGATCAGCACGTATTGTCGTGAAGATGCCACCGGCAAAACCTGCGAAGGGGCAACCCTGGAAACCGTGTTTATTAAATTAACCGGCCGGCAACTGCGGGAGTAACGGATGCGCTTTAAACGTCTGTGGGCCATGTTTGCTGCCAGAAATCTGGAGTTTTTCCGGGATCGCGCGGCATTCGGCTGGAATTTTTTGTTTCCTTTTTTGATTGTTGCCGGATTCGGCATTGTTTTTGGCGGGAAATCCTTTTCGGAATACAAGGCCGGGGTGTTTCCCGTTGAACCCCCCATGGCCATCCATCATCGGGTTGAGATTCCCGAAGGCTTTCAATCCTCAAGATATGTGGAATTTGTGGGCATCCCGTCGCTGGAGGCCGGGCTTGCACTTTTGAAGCACCACAAAATCGATCTTCTGATTCAGCGGGGAACCGCTCCGTATGCATACTGGACCAACGAATCTTCCCCCAAAGGGTATATCCTGGAAAAGATGCTGATTGCATCCCTTCAGCCAAAAGACACCGGGGAGTTGTTAAGCAGACAGGTGGTTCAGGGAAAGGAAGTCCGTTATATCGACTGGCTGTTTCCAGGCGTTCTGGGCATGAACATGATGTTCAGCGCGCTGTGGGGGGTCGGGTTTGTGGTGGTCCGGTACCGGAAAAACGGTGTTTTAAAGCGCCTGAAGGCAACGCCCCTTACGGCAGTGGAATACCTCAGCGCCCAGATGCTCTCGCGGATATTTTTGCTCATGTTCACCCTGATCGTTGTCTGGATCGGATGTGATGTCATTTTTTCTTTCAATGTGGCGGGGTCTTATCTGGATCTGGCCCTGGTCTTTTTTCTGGGATGTCTCAGTCTGACATCCATGGGGCTTGTCCTGGCATCCCGTGGGACCAGCGAGGAATTCACCAGCGGAGTCCTGAATTTTATCTCCTGGCCCATGATGTTTCTGTCCGAAGTCTGGTTTTCCATTGAAGGCGCGCCGCAATGGATCAAATGGATTGCCGCCACCTTTCCCCTGACCCATCTTCTGTCGGCAGCACGAAAAATCATGAATGATGGGGCAGGGCTTTCCGATGTCATGCCGGAAGTGATGATTCTATTGGCAACGACGGTGGTATGTCTTGTTATCGGCGCATCGCTGTTTTCATGGAATGAATGATGATGCCTTTTTACGACTTCATCATTCCGGGTCGTGCATCCCAATTCATTAAAAATTGCAGAAATGCGGCACCGTTTTTCACCACCACGTGGGTTCCGGTGCGCCGGGCAAAGTCCTCATCATACTGATAGGCCGGGCCTCCGGCAACCAGCAGGGTCGATGAAGGGAGCCCACGGACAATGTCCGCAACCCAATCGTCCGAGTCAAACTGCAGCACCGTCAGCCCCAGAAATTGGGGGTTCAGTTCCAAACAGGCGTTGGCAATGCTTTCCGGAGATTGAAGCAGGCCCAGGGAATGAATCCGCACCCCTGTTGCCACGGCCAGCTTTTCGATCACTTCAAGGCCATGACCCATGCCATCGTCGATGGTCGCCGTCAACATCAGAGGCGGCAAAACCCAAAGCCCGGGGTGATTGCGGTCGGATCGCCATGTTGTCAACTCCCTTGCTGCATTCAGATAGGATTCCCGTGTGGGCGAAGCACTTTCCCAGCCGTGAAGACAGTCCAGAAGTTTCTGTCTGAATTCCGTTAAAACGCATGTGTTCTGCATAACGTCAAATTCCTGCGCAAACCCAACGCCGTTGACAATTGGGGATTTTTGCTTAAAGTCAATGAAGCCATCAAGTTATGGCTTATTCCATGTTGCATTCATGATGGCAGCATGGTAGGGGGCGGGTTTGCCGGGAGATCTTTTGGCCGCCCCTGCGGATATTCATGTACTATTATGCTATCTTGATTTCACATGGGGATTATGCCCTGTTTACTGGATGAATGCCACTGAAATCGGCATGACCCGGTGCGTTTATTCCGGTTCACCCTTTTGATTGTTGATGCGAGGATGTTTTGAAATATTTTCTGCTTTGCCTCTTTTTGATCAGCCTGACGGGTTGCAGATCCAACCCGCCCGTGTTCAGCGATGTGAAATGGCAAAATGACGTGAAAACCGTAGACCCGAACCTGCTTTATGCGCCGCATTACAAGGACGGCAAATTTTTTAACCCGTGGATGCCCATGGAGAATGGCGGACTGGCAAGGTTTTTGAGTTGGAAGTTGTCTGCCCGGAATGCATACACGGCGGAAGAAAAGAATACCATGCCGGAGTTTGTTCCCGGGCTGAAGACCCGCATCGATGAACTGACGGACAATAAGGATTTTATCGCCTGGATCGGTCACAACACGTTTTTGATCCGCGCCGGCGGCGAGTTCTGGTTGACGGACCCGATGTTTTCGGATCGAGCGCTGCTGCCGAAACGCTTGACGCCCCCGGCACTTTCCCTTTCGGAGGTGAGTGCGCTGAAGGGAAGGCTGAACATCATTATTTCGCACAATCATTACGAGCATTTGGACAAGGACAGCCTGAGCGCTTTACCCGATGATGCCAGGGTCTTCGTTCCCCTGGGACTTGGCGCGTCCGTGGTGGCCACGGGAAAAAAACAGGTTGCGGAAATGGATTGGTGGCAGACCCTTGACTGCGGAAATGGAATGACGCTGGTATGTCTTCCGGCCCAGCACTGGTCCAGACGGATTTCACAGCGAACCAACGAAACCCTCTGGGCCAGTTTTCTGCTGATCACCCGGAATGCCACCTTTTATTTTGGCGGAGACAGCGGATATTTCATCGGCTACAAGGAGTTTGGAAAGAAATATCCGGGAATCGACTATGCCTTGATCGCTACCGGCGCGTATCATCCGCGCTGGTTCATGCATTACTCACATCTGGACATGAATGAAGCACTTCAGGCCTTTGAAGACCTCGGCGCGAAATATTTCATCCCCACTCACTGGGGGGCCTTTCCGCTTGGCGATGAACCGGTCGGCTACCCCCTCGTTGATCTGCGGCGCACGATGAAGGCCAACGGCTTTGACGCTTCCAAAGCCCTTGTCATGAACATCGGAGATCTGATCCGGATTCCGGAAAAGTGATCCGCTCCATAGCAGATTCATGGCCGTTTTTTGTCCACCTCCCCAGTGCCGGCCTATTTTACGCGCCGATCGTAGAAACCTTTCTCGAAGGTCATCACGACGGTCAGGCCGGCCCCCTGGATGATCTGTGCCACCAGAGGCTGCCCGGTATCATCGTCTTTTCCCAACATACGAAACGTATCGCCCTTCTCTTCCGTGAGCGTAAAGCCGTCCAGCTGCAACCTTTCGACAGCTTGTTTGCCCATCTCTCCCTGAAAAATAAAAGACTGGCCGGCAAGATGCCGGTTATCCCCGTAGATACAGCCGGTCCCGATCATCGGACTCATATCATTTGCCTTGTATATATCCAATTCCAGGCCGTCTTTGAGTTCCCCTTCTTCATCGGGCTTTCCAAGGAGTAAAAGGACGGTCGACTTCGGCATCGAAACGGCCACTCGGTCCAAGGCGTCCAAGTCGAAAGCCGTACCGGAACCGTATGACGCGACAACCATAACCATGCCAAGAAGCATTGCAGGCATTCTTCTCATAAACGGACTCCTGATGTCATCCTGAGTTTGCCGGTGTTTCGGATTCTCGTATAAAAAACCTTCCGCATATAGATCCAAATCCGCACCTCACTTAAACAGCACGTCGAGTATCCGGAGGAGTCCAGCCGGGTCGACGCTGACCCCCACCGAAGTGCCGGACTTTTCCGTAACCCGGGTCCCATCCGGTTCGACATATGATTTTGAGGAAGCGGAGGTCTCCCAGGTCTTTTGCATCGGTTTTGCCTGGGTGGCCATGACCGCCGCACCGGCGATAACCCCGGCTTTCACCACATCTTTTGCCGCCGGGCCGGTGGCGGCAGGCAGCGCATTGGAATCAGCCCCGGAAGTTCCAGTCGAAACTTCCTCCGTAATTTGCCCACCCGCCGAAGCCTTGGGGCCCTCTCCCGTCGGACCCTGGAGGGGGGTAAGCGAGACCTTAACGACCGAAGGAACGAGGATGAAGGCTTCGCCCGATTCTTCCTGGCTGGAAATGGTATTGAAACCACTGTTGATACCCATTCCAGGGTCTTTGAAGAAAAGAGCTGAATTAATCCCCGTTTGAACCGCTTTCATGAGGACTTTCTCAGACTGGTACTGTTTTCTGATGACCACATCGGCCTGACGATAATCGTCTTTGACCAGGGTGAGAAGATGATCGCAGTTTCGCTCCAGGGAAATGGTGCCGGGAGTCTGTCCCATCATCTGTCCGTCCGCGTAAATCGTTGCTCCGAGCGGGTTGGTTGAAACCGGAATGTCCTGCTTGAGGACCGCGATACTGCACCCAAAACTGAAAAAGGCGATAAAAAACAGAATAATACCCAGACCTCCTCTTGTCATCTTAATCCCCCTTGCAAACGTATATGTCCGGCTTGCTTCTGATTCATGTCTTTGACGGCGGGCTCTTTTTTGGCTTCAATTTCTTGACCTTCTTGGCGGCATTGCGGACTTGCTTGAGGGGGCTGCCGGCTTCTCGGGTTCGTTTGGATGGTTTCTTTACCTCGGCAGATTCGGCCTGGGAGGCATCCGGGGTCAGGGAAACGCCGAACAATGCGCCGATATCGGACAGACGGTTATCGGAAGACTGGATGATTCTGCCGGATTTACCGGGTTTTCTGCTCAGCAGCTTTTCGGTTTCCTTTCTGGCAACCTGACCGATGAGATCGTCCATATTGACCCCACGAAGCGTGAAAAACAGCTCCGGGGAAGTATCCAGGCGGGCGCCGACGCCGTACAGGACCGCCGCAACATGCTTGCACATGGACGCCCAGTCCGGGCAGGAGCAGTCGAGCTTAATTTCATTCGGCGCGGGAAAAAGCCCAGCGCCTTTGGCAAAAAAGAGTTCCTTGAGATCTTCCGGAAATTTGCCTTCAAGCAGCGTCTGCAGGGTCTCGACCTTTCCCATCGCCTTTTCTACCAGGCGTTTCCAGGCCGGACCGGAAATCGCCTGGATGCGGATGGTGATCTGGTAAGGGGTACTGGCGGTTCCGGCGACAATGCCTTTGATTATTTCTTTGTCGATCCGCAGATCCAGGACCATGCCATTGCTTAGATAGGATCGGCCGCGGGGGAGGCGGTTGGCATAGTCCGAATAGCGTTCCAGGTTCTGATTCCAGGATTTTCCCCACCAGGATTTGGCGGGGGTTCGGCCGGCAATTGCAACCGGTTCCAGATTGCCGAGCTTTTTCTTCAGTTTTTCAGCCTGACACATCGCTTTTGCGCGTCGTTCGGCCACCGACACATAGGGAGGAAAGCCGCCATACCTCATCGCCTATTTTTCTCCTGTCAATGTCAAGGTAAACATTTCCCGGATCTGATCGTTTGACATCTCGGTAATCCAGGATTCTGCGCTGGATGAAAGCAGTTTTTCGGACAATTCGATTTTGCTTTCGATCATATCGTCAATTCTTTCCTCGACGGTTCCCTTGCATACGAATTTATGAACGACCACGCTGCGTTTCTGTCCGATCCGGAATGCCCGGTCTTCAGCCTGCTTTTCCACGGCGGGATTCCACCAGCGATCAAAATGAATGACATGATTGGCCGCGGTCAGATTCAATCCCACACCGCCTGCTTTAAGGGATAGAACAAAATAGGGGACATATTCGTCTTCGTTCTGGAACGTTGCAACAATCTCCTTGCGTTTGCCCACGGCGGTTCCGCCGTGAAGCTGAACGCCCGGACGACCGAATACCGACTTCAGGAAATCATTGAGCGGCCCAACCATTTCCCGAAACTGGGTAAAGATCAGCACGCGCTCCCGCTTTTCATAAATGGATTCGCAGATTTCCCGCAGACGCTGTAGTTTGCCGCTGTCTTCTTCCCGGAATCGACCGGAACCGGCAACCTGGTCGGGGTGATTACACACCTGTTTGAATTTCATCAAAAATGACAGAATGAGGCCTTTTCGTTTCATGCCCTCTGACTGCAGAACCGAATCCGACAATTCATCCAAAAACCGCTGATAGAGAACCCGTTGCCTTTTGGACAGAATTGCCCAGGTCTTCATTTCTATTTTTTCCGGAAGATCCGCAATAATCGATTTATCCGTTTTCATCCGCCGCAGAATATAGGGCTGAATCACCTGACGCATCCGCCCGTATCCTTCGGGCCGGTCGCTGAGCGATTTTGCAAATTTCTTGAAGCTCTGAGCAGACCCCAGAAGCCCCCTGTTGGTAAAATCAAACAAGGACCAGATGTCGCCGAGCCGGTTTTCGACAGGCGTTCCGGTCATGACAATCCGGTGAGCCGCCGGAATTTCCTTGACGCTCTTGGTCTGGGATGATCCGGGATTCTTGATGGCCTGTGCTTCGTCCAGAATCAGGAAATACCAGGGCCGCTCCTTTAGCCAGGACAGCTTGCGCGCCATGGCATACGTGGTGATCGCAAGATCGAAGGCACTTCCGGACAGTGCCTCAGGCCCCTGGACATCGGCATATTGCGGATGTACCACGCGGGTTTGAAGGCCGGGAGTAAAGCGGCGGATTTCGGTCAGCCAGTTGTCAATGAGAGATGCGGGCACGATCAAGAGAGATGGCCCGTATTCGCTGCCGGCCAGCTCTTTTCTGGACTGAATAAGGGAAAGGATCTGAATGGTTTTCCCCAGGCCCATATCGTCGGCCAGGCAGGCCCCGAACCCCAGATCATGCAGAAACGTCAACCAGTTGAGTCCGGCTTGCTGATAGGGCCTTAGAGCCGCCCGAAGCCCTTTGGGCACGGCAACAGCCTGAAGCGATGCAGGCGAGCGGAGTTTGCCGAGTACATCCTTCATCCAGTCCCCGCACAGCACATCGCCATCCCAGGGGGTTTTGTCGTCAATCTTTGCGATTTGCAGCCCCAGCAGCATCCGGATGGCATCCGGAAACGGAATCTTCAGGCGCCTGCTCATCTTCCTGGCCTTCTCGAACAGATCCAGGTTTTGTTGAAGCGACTGACGGTCGACAACCATCCATTTGCCCTTGATCATCGCCAGGCCGTCATACCGAGCCAGAATCTCCCGCGCTTCCTCGTAAGATATCTCTTCCCCATTGATATGAAGGAGCGGCGCGCAGCTTAAAAGCGCCTGAACACCCAGTTTTCCACCGGCACTGTCGCCGATGGCCAAGGCAACGGAAATCTTTCTGGGCGACGCGCTCCACCATTTCGGAATGCGGCACAGGATTCCAGCCTGTTCATATTGCGGGGCTTCGCGCAGAAACTGACAGGCTTCAGCCGGAGTAAACCGGAGCGGGTGAAAAATCTCGCCGGAATCCAGAATGGCCCGGATCAGATCGCTGCCGGCCGCGGCCTTGTGTACGGAAGACAGCAGCGAGATCAGTCTGCGGGTATCGTCGCCAAACTCCTTCAGTGCATTGCCAAGCGGCAGATGTCTCAGTCCGCCCGCTGCATCGCTGTGCGTTGAATAGGTTGCCAGAAACGCAAACGGCGTTGTTTCTTCCTGCCTGTTTTCAACCAGATGAAAATGGACCCGATGCTCCAGCAGCACCTGTCCGGGGGCCAGCAGGCGCAGAATCTCCTCGACGGACTCGCTACGGCCGCGAACCTCGCGGACAAAAGCGTCATGAAAAAGCGTCCAGACAGCGGCGATAAAGTCCGCGTCAACCCACTCCGCTCCGACCATCGCCGGCGCAAGGCCAGCCCACTGAACGGCTTTTTCCGGCGGCAGATCGATGACCTGTTTTTCGCGAAGCACTTCCGTGCCGGGATCCACGAGGAGTTCGTGGACATATGCCGCACTGATCGACCGCCAGTACTCAATTGATGGCGACAGCCGAAACGATCGGCTGATGCATCCTATTGCCAGAAATGCTTTGGCGTGATCCGTAGCATAAATTTCATGGACCCGGGCCTCAACCTGCCGGCGGTCGGAAGATACAACATCTTCACAGGCCTCAAATTCAAGCGCCAGTCTTCCCGTGGGCAAAACAGCAACCGTAAGGGTTTGATCGGATAATGCCAACGTAAATATTTCCTTTCCGAAACAGCAAAGCCCCGGAACCGTGATCCTGAAAATCCGGAACAGATGCGGAAATTGCTTTCATGTTCATGTCTTTTTCTCCTTATCTGTTTTTGATTGTGGAGGCAATACTGATTTTCAATGCCTCGGGCAAATTCATCAACCCATGATTTTCATTTTCCCATTTTTATATTGACAGAAGCCGCTGAAGACCTATACAAAAACGTAAAATCTGATTCTGGAACCGCTTTCCGCAATTGGTTGAGGTACTGGAAGCGGGTATCGCCGGTGCCCCGTCACGCCCACCCACAGGAGCAAACGGGGTATCTGATATCCGGCCGAATCCGACTTTCCATCGGAGAGGAGTCATTTGACGTGGAACACGGCGATAGCTGGTGCATTCCTGGCAATGTTGAGCATCAGGCCGAAATTTTAGAGGACTCTGTTGCCGTCGAAGTATTCTCGCCGGTTCGTGAAGATTATCTGGCGGGCAGCCTGATCTCCAGGGTCCACCCACCATAATCTTCCGAAGTGTGATGCCGGGGCTTTTATGCCACTACCGTGATGCGGCTGGATCCGTCAGGCTCTTTTTCCAGACGGATCTGGGTAGGGATTTCATCGGCCAAACGTTTTACGTGGGAGACGATGCCGACCGTCTTACCGCTGGCCCGAAGGCCCTTGAGGGCGGACATCACCTTGTAGAGCATTTCCTCGTCCAGGGCACCGAAACCTTCATCCAGGAAGAGGGATTCGATCTTGCGATGCTGTCCGGCCATATCCGACAGCCCCAGGGCCAGGCAAAGACTCACCAGAAACGACTCCCCGCCCGAAAGCGTCTTAACGGATCGTAGCGCCCTTGCCTGAAGGGCGTCTTCGACGTGGAGTCCCAGAGCGTTCTCCCCGGCCGGTTTCAGAGTATAGCGGCCGCTGCTCAGCGAGGTCAGATGCCGGTTGGTTTCTTCCATGAGCTGCTTCAACAGAAGCTGTTGCAGCTTTGCTCCGGCATTGCCGTGCCCTTCGATACCGCGATTCTCCTCCATGGCCTCGACATATACCTTTTCCTGAATGGCAATGACCTGGAGCAATTCGCGATACTCGCGCTCCGCCTGACGATTGTTCTCCAGGGTGCGTTCGCCACCGTCGATATCTTGCTCCAGGGCTTTTTGACGCTTGATGGCATCGGAAATTTTCCAGCGGACCGTATCGAGAGAATCCTGCGTGGTGTGTTTGGGCCGGAGCGCTTCCAGCGCTTCGCGCGCTGCTGTCAAGGCCCCTTCGGCACCGGCCAGACGACTCATGACTTCCTGCTCGTCCTGAAGAATTGCGAGCCTGTCCCGAATGTCTTTCAACGAGCCAAAACCCGCAGCACCGGATCGCTCCAGTAAGTTCTGCTCCGTGGCATCTGCCTCGTTTCGGGTTTGCAGCGCCCGATCTCGCAACCGCTCCAGTACTTCCCGATCTGCTGCAAGACCTTGACGAAGTGCGTCAACTTCCGTGGACAGGGATTGTTCATTGGTATTGAGGCCTTCCACCTGGCTTTCCAGTGCTTGACGCTCGCGGACTGGATCCAGGGCGCCGTATCGGGCTTCGCGATCGGTCTTGAGTGCATTCAGTCGCGTCTGCATGATTTCGCTTTCCGCGGACAGATGCTGCGTTTCATTCTCAAGCCGTTGAAGCATTTCGGAGAAGGCCTGTTGCTGTGTTTGGAGCAATTGCAGTTCGTCCGTCGCCGTTGTCCGTTCCTGGCGCTTCCGGTGGTATATCTCCGATCGTTTCTTGAGCCGCTCCACCGGCAAGTTCTCGCTGCCCGGGTCCGGCTGTGATTCCTGCCAGCGTTGAAGAAGATTGGAAAGCTCCGCGCGGAAGGCGCCTTCATTATCAGTCAGCCGGTTCAAGTCGGCATCAATCTGGCCCAGCGTCTTTTGATGGGTTGCATGCTGATCTTGGGCGTCCTCCAGCAATGTCTCCCGTTTGGAGAGCTTTTCCAGCTTTCGCCCCAAGGCGCGATCCGTCCACTTCGCCCGCCATGCGTACCACCAGGCGGACCGGATTTTGGATCGGGCGCTCCGGATTTCCTTCCGGAGGATGCGGATACTCTCCGAAGGCGGATTTATATCGCCAAAAGCCCATGTCTCACCCGCCACGTCGCACTGTCTGGTCCACTCCTGCCGCAGTTCCTCCAGGGCTTTGGCACGTGTTTGAAACGCCAGGTCCTGGGTTTGAAGGGTCTTGAGTTCGATTTGTTGTGCCCGGATTTTCTCCTCCCGCTCCCGTACGATGCGATCCAGTTCCGTGAAATCGATCCCCCCATTTTCCAAAAAGGGGTGGGCCGATGCACCGCAAAGGGGGCAGGGTTCTCCCATCTGCAGCAAGCCTCTGTCCGGGTCGAACCGGCGAATGGTGTCGCGCCGCCTGATTTGCCCTTCCAGTGCCAGCAGGCGTGACTGTTCCATGGAGATGGATTGCGTCAGGGCTTCCATCCGGGAGTTGTTTTCCAGCAACTCATTCCCGACGCTTCCGAAAGCAGCGCCCTTCCGGCCGATACGCATAAGGGCCTTGCAGGCGGCCAGTTTTTTTATGCCATGGTCAATGCCGGCTTTAAGGGTAGCTTCCGTCTCTCCCTCGTAAACGGCCAGAAGACGTTCGTCCCGATCTATTTTGCGGTCTTTCAGCCGGTCGGTCTTGCTCCTGGCCTTTTGTACCGCCGTTTCGGCATGCCGGAGCACCTTGGCCGCGCGACCTTCGGCCTTGAGTGCATCGCCCCTCATGCCGCTGCATTTTTCCATCTGTTGACGAATCGAGACGAACTGCTCCAGGAGAGATTCCATGGCAGGAATTTCCGCCTCCAGCTTCTCCTCTCCCGCGTGCGTTTCGATCCACCGCAGAAGATCCTGAATCCGTCCGTCCAGGTCTCTTGCCTTTTCTTCGAGTTCCGATCGCATTCGGGATGTATCCCGCTGCTCACGCGCCATGGCTTCCAGGCGTGAGACCGTCTCCAGAAAACGCTCCCCCATTGCGACAATGTCGTGATCCAGGGTTGCGGCCTGGAGAAAATCTCCGGATCGTGCCGCCAGACGCTCCCGAGCCGCTTCAAGTTCTCCGCGAATCCCGCCAAGCCGCTCTTCCAGCTTCCGGAGCCCATCCTCCCGTGCCGGGACCTGTGCTTCCAGTTGCCGGCCTTCACCCTGGATCGCCTCTGCTCTTGCCTTCAGCGTCTCAACCTGTGTCAGGGCTTCTTTGTAAAGTCCGGCTGGGCGCGCTTGTTCCAGGCGCTCAAAACTTTTCCGGGCCTCGGCATACCGGGTTTCCGCCATCAGGAGAGCGGCAGCGGCATCCCGCTCGGCCATGGGTTCCCGCTCCACCCGTTCCAACCAGACTTCCAGGTCCCGAAGCGTTTCCAGGTCTCTGTCAATTTCCCGGATATCTTCCCGCGCTTGTTCCATGGACTGGCGGACTTCATCCATTCGGACACTGTCCGGTGTCTGGAAGCCGGCCGCATCCTCCTTGAGCCGATGCAGCCTCTCGGTTTCCCGTTCGGCCCGCGTGCGGATGGATCCTTCCAGTTCCCGGAGCATCTCCGGGCCGATGATCTTCTCGAGAATTTCCGCCCGCTCGTTTTCCAGGGCGTTTAAAAAGGATGAAAACTCGCCTTGAGCCAGGAGAATGGAGCGGCAGAAGCGCTTGAAATCAAGCCCTGTCAACTCGGCGATGCGATTTCGAACCGGAATCGATCGACTTTCCAGCAGGGTTTTTTCACCGTTCAGGGAAAAAAGCGACATTTCGGGAAGCTGCGGATTATCACCGGCTTTTTGAACGGACCACTTGCTGAAATAGCGATGGTCCATCACCGAAAAAGTCACTTCCGCGTAGGATTCGTTCCCCTGCAGATTCAGGATAGCCGTCTCGGGACTTCCAAGGCGCGCCGTTTCTCCGTAAAGCCCAAGGGTGATCGCATCCAGGATGGAGGATTTGCCTGAACCATTGGGACCCACGATGGCAAAAAGCCTCGTATCGGAAATCGGGGACCGGTCGAAGCGGATTTCCCATTCTCCGGTCAGCGAGTTGATGTTCTTGAATTTGACGCCCAGTATCTTCATGATGGTTTTCCTTGGGTGACCGCATTCCCATGCTCGCCTGAGTTGTTCCTGACAAGGTAAATCCTGGCCGCTCTGCTCGTTTTAACCCAGAATCAGGCGCTGGGGGTCGCATTTTTCCCGCAGGATTTTCAGCTCGAAATCGGTTGGCGGCGCCACTTCCGTTGCCCGCGACACATCGATGTCAAAACCCATGTTGTCCAGAATCTGCCGCGGCGTGATGCCGGGGAAAAAGCCGGTCAGATACATCTCCTTGGTGACGTCGTCAAAGCCCATCGTCGCCATGTTGGTAATGACGGATTCCGGCCCGCCGTCGGGAAGCCCTGCTTTTTTGCGGCCATTCGGGCCGTCCAGCCAGCCGGGGCTGGTGATGTAATCCACTTTGGGAACAAATTTTCGCTTTTCATGCTGCATGAAGGTGATGGTTCTTCCCACGAACGAAGCCACATCGCAGGCCCCGCCGCTGCCCGAAAACCGGACCTTGGGGTTGAAATAGTCCCCGATGGACGTTGAATTCAGATTCCCGAACCGGTCAATCTGGGCGGCGCCCATGATGCCCACCACGTGCGGGCCGGTGATCCGGTTCTGCATGGTGGCAAAAGCATCGGCCAGGTTGCCGTTCACAGATGTCCAAAACATCACCCTGGAGTCCGCCACGGCCAGCGGAACCTCTTCCAGAAGGGAGTCGATGGCCCCGGTTTCAAAGAAAATGACGCTGTTCGGGGCGCAGATATGCTTGGCGGCCATTGCGGCCAGCATGGAAATGCCCGTGCCGCAGAAGACAATATCGCCGTCCTTGATCTCGCGGGCAGCAGCAAGGGTCATCAGTTCTTTTAACGTATAATCCGGCATGTTCGCACTCCCTAACTCCTGTCCAGTCCCACGGCATAGCCGGTTCTGGGATCCGCCTTGATGGCGTTCAGTTGCCCGTTTCCGATCTTGCCCAGAAGCCCCCGATGATCGGCTACACCATAAACGAATTCTTCCAGATAGGCTTTGTAGCGTGCATCATCTTCGGCGCTCTTGCGGTAGGCGTTGAGATATGCCGGATCATAGTCGTAATACCGGTAACAGGCCGTGGGATAGGCGCCGTGGGGTATATGGACAACGGCATCCACACAGAAAGAGGGAATCTGGTTCTGGTCCGGACCGGCTTTGAGAACATCGGATGACACCAGTTCCTCGCAGGTGACGATGACGTGTTTGGCGCATTTGGCCTGCTCGACATCGGAAAAGGACAGTCCTTCCATGCGCACGGTGCCTTCCCGGTCCGCCTTCTGAACGTGGAGGATGGTGACATCGCAGTTTATGGCCGGAACCAGAACGAGTTTCGGGGCGTCTCCCCATGACCCGAAGGGATTGTCCATCACCCGAAGCTTTTGATCCGGAAGCCGGGGATCTGCCGTCCGCATTTGCCTTGAAAACCCCCATTTTTCGATGATATCGGTTCCCAGAGACGAGCGGGTGGGCAGAAAAGGTACACCCATGGCGCCTGCCATAAATCTTAATGTCATCTGGTAATTGGAATAATCTTCGATGGCAATGGCGCCGGACTGGGCGGCTTTTTTAAAACGGATGCAAGTCGGGGCGAATCGGCCGCTTCCGGCGTAGGCGATCTCCAGCCGGGACACGCATCCGGCACCGATCAGTTCATCCACGCCCTGGCCATTGGAATGCGCATAGAGATGAATGTCGCTGATCCTCAGGCGGATGATTTCATAAACGGCCGCCATCGGATTCCGGCTGACTGTAAATCCGCCGATGGACAAATGACAGCCGCTGAAAACGAATTTTTTTACAGCCTCTGAAAGGCTGGTTGTTTTATCTTGACTGATGTTCATGCGTTTTCGAGATCCTGAACAATTTTGATTCCGATATCCAGGGCCTTTCGGTTCATCTCCAGAAAGGCGGGGGGAACGCGGGTTTCCAGCACACGTAGGATGGATTCGGGCTTGACGATGCCGATGATGGCGATCACCGCTCCCAGCATGCAGGTATTAAAGACAATGGGCTTTCCGATGGCATCCATCACCGCCTGGTACATGCCAAGCTCGACCTGCCGGGCATCCACCTTGCGCTCGGTCTTCACAAAACGGGTATCCGTGATCAGCGTGCCGCCTGGCCGGATGATGGGATAGAACTTATTGTAAGCCTCCTGGGTCAGGCAGACCAGGACATTGGGCTGGGTGACCTTGGGAAAATAGATTTGTGAATCCGCGATGATGACATCCGTTCGGGTAGAGCCGCCCCTGGCCTCCGGCCCGTAGGACTGGGACTGCACGGCAATCAGGTTTTCGTACAGCACCGCGGCTTCGGCAAGGATAATGGCCGCGGTAATCACGCCCTGGCCCCCGGAGCCTGAAAAAACCATTCTGCATCTTTCCATGGTTAACGCCCTTTCCCTGTTCCCTCTTTCTGTGCGCGTTCGATGATTTTATTATATTCGCTGCAGTACTCCGGCAGCTCCTTTCGAACAAAAACACCCCGCTCGATCAGCTCCGGATTGGCTTCCTTGGCTTTTGAGCCAATGAGCGTCGTCACATCCTTCATCCGCTTCATCATCTCCACGGCTCCGCCTTCCTTGTTCTTTCTGCCAAAATACGTGGGGCACTGAGACATGACCTCCACGACGGAAAAGCCCTTGTGCAGGATGGCCTCCTGAAGAATCTCGGCAATCTGCTGAACATGATACGTGGTGGTGCGCGCTACAAAAGTGGCCCCGGCGGCTTTTGCCAGTTCCACGATATCAAAACCCTGATCGATATTTCGGTAGGGGGCGGTTGTGGCCGAGATGCCGTATCCGGAAAGCGGCGAATACTGTCCGCCGGTCATCCCGTAGATCCGGTTGTTCATGACAACGGCCGTCATGTTGATGTTACGCCGGGCCGCGTGAATAAAATGGTTGCCGCCGATGGCCAGCGCATCCCCATCTCCCATGGGAACAATCAGGTGAAGCTCCGGCCGGCTCATCTTCACCCCCGTGGCAAAGGCAAGCGCCCGTCCGTGAACCGTGTGAAGGGTGTGAAAATCCACATATCCGGAGATTCGCGATGAGCACCCGATGCCGGAAACCATGACGATGTCGTTCTTGTTGAGCCCCAGATTTTCGATGGCCCGCAGCATGGCATTCAGCACCACGCCATGCCCGCATCCCGGGCACCACATATGGGGGAAGAATCTCTCCCGGATGTAATCTTTGATCGCCATTATATTCCCCTTCCCTGTATGAGCCGCAGAACATTTCTAATGTCCGTGGGATTGATAAAGACCCCATCCATCCGGTTGGCCAGAAACACCCGTTCCGGCCGGTCCACGGCCAGCTTGACCTGCTGAAGCACCTGCCCCATGTTCATCTCCACCACCACGATCGTCTGTGCACGGCGGCATCTTTCCCGGACAATGTGATCGGGAAAGGGCCAAAGCGTCTGAAGCTCCAGAAGCCCCAGCCGCTCCCCGCGTTTTCTGCGGCTCTCCACCACGTGAAGGCTGGATCTGGCCGAGGACCCGTAAGAAATCAGAATGCAGTCCGCATCCTCCAGGTAATACTCCCGGGTCCTTGCGATTTCCGCCGCGTTGTTTTGGATCTTATCGATCAGATGCCGCATCAGCCCGTGAACCACCTGGGGATTCTCCGAGGGAAAGCCCCACATGTCATGCGCGAGTCCCGTTACGTTGTAGCGGTGATCCCCCCCGAAATCCGACATGGGAAGCCGGCCGTCCTCACGGGGAAGGTAAGGGTGATAGTCCACCCCGCTCTTTACGGCCGTTCGAAGCCGTTCCACCAGCGCCAGTTCGCCTTTTTCCGGAATCACCACCCGCTCCCGCATGTGCCCCACGACTTCATCAAAGAGCAGAATAACCGGCGTGCGGTAGGTTTCGGCCAGGTTAAAGGCATCCACGGTCATGGCAAAGACGTCCTGATGATTGGATGCGGTCAGGGTGATGATGGCATGGTCCCCGTGGGTCCCCCATCTGGCCTGGTTCACATCCCCCTGGCTGACATGGGTGGGAAGCCCGGTGGATGGCCCCCCCCGCTGCACGTTGACGATCACCGAGGGAATCTCCGCCATGACGGCATAGCCCAGGGCTTCCTGCATCAGGGAAAAACCGGGGCCGCTGGTTGCGGTCATAACCTTGTTGCCGGTAAGGGATGCGCCGATAATGGCGCAAATGGAGGCAATTTCATCTTCCATCTGAATGAACCTGCCGCCGATTTGCGGCAGCCGGGAGGATAAAAGCTCGGCGATTTCCGTGGAAGGGGTGATGGGGTAGCCGGCAAAAAAATTCAGCCCCGCATAGAGAGCGGCTTCCACACAAACCTCGTTGCCTTGAATAAATTTGATGGTCTTGCTCATGGTTTCGCCCTATTCTTCGGTAAGAATTTCGATGGCCAGATCCGGGCATCTGAGTTCGCAGAGCCGGCAGCAGATACAGTCCTCTGGGCGAGCCGCAACCGCCTTCTCCCGGTCATCCAGCTCCAGAACCTTCTTGGGGCAGAATTCCACGCAAATCCCGCATCCCTTGCACCAGTCCCGGTTAATGACATGCTGTTTCAGTTTGGGTTTTCCCATTCATCCGTCCTTTGTCATGGCGAATATCAATCCGCGCTCCCTGCCTTCAAGAGAGGGTAAGGGAGGCCGATCCGTTATTTGTCTGATTGTATCCATCCATAATGCGGTTAAAGCCATTTTTATAAATAAGATTAGTAATATTTGCCAATGAAGTCAATAAAAAGGAGATTTCCGGTGGTTGATTTTGCCGTTGACCTCCATGGCCACCTCAAGGTACAAGACAGCAGAAAAACAGTAACTATCCAGTATCGTCGGGGCGATGAATCCGGCGATACCCGGCAACCCAGCAGGTGATTATGTTGAATCGATTAATGAAAGTGACCCTTGCCTACGGCTTGATCCTGATAACGGTTTTTGGTTTCTGGTATGCCGTCGGCCACCCGCGCCTGGTAAAGGAACCGGCCCTGAGCACCGATCATAAACTGCAGAGCGTGTCCTACGCCCCGTTTGAAAAAAATCAGTCGCCGCTGGATCTTGGGCTGAAGGGACTGACCATTTCAGACCGGAGGATAGATGCGGATCTGGCCATTCTCTCTCGCCGGTTTGACTGTATCCGCACCTACTCTGTCGCCGGATTGGAAGCCGTACCGGCCTTTGCCGAAAAATACGGATTGAAGGTCTTGCTGGGTGCGTGGGTCAGCGGCGATCCTGTTCTCACACAGAAGGAAGTGACAAAAGTCATTGAACTCGCCAGACGCCACCCGTCCTGCGTGCGGGGGATCGTGGTGGGAAACGAAGCCCTGCTGCGCCGCGAAGTCACCGGACCCCAGCTTGTCGAATATATCCGACAGGTCAAGTCCGCTCTGCCCGAAATGCCGGTCACCTATGCTGATGTCTGGGAATTCTGGCTCAAACATCCGGATGTGGCGCCGGCCACCGATTTTGTGATGATCCACATTCTGCCCTACTGGGAAGATGATCCGGTTTCCATTGATCAGTCCATGACCCACGTCCGAAAAATCCGGGAAGAGCTTGCCCGGAAAATTCCGGGCAGGGAAATTGTGATCGGAGAAACCGGATGGCCTTCGGAAGGACGCATGCGGGAAGGCGCGCTTCCCAGCCCCGTAAATCAGGCGCGTTTCATGCGCGGCTTCGTTGCCCTGGCGGAACAGGAACACTGGCAGTACAATCTGATCGAGGCTTTTGACCAGCCGTGGAAGCGTGCCAAGGAAGGTGCCGTGGGGGGGTATTGGGGGCTGTATAATGCGGACCGGGTTGATAAATCGGTTTTTTCCGGACCGGTTTCGAATTATCCGAACTGGCTGACATGGTTCTGTCTGTCCGCCGGTATTATCCTGTTCACCCTATTTATCTCGGGTCGTCATTCCGGCATGAGCGGATTTCAATGGCTGAAATTTTCAGGGGGTGTAGCAGCGGGCGCCGTTCTGATCGTGATGCAGGGCCATCAGTTTTCGGTCATTTCCCGAAATGGCTGGGAAACCATCTGGGCTGTCATGATTCTCGGGCAGGCCTTCATCGTCTATTTTCTGGTGCTATCCGCCATTGCTTTTGATGCCCTGCCCGAGCATCTCAACCTGAAGGCATCCATCGATTTGCTGCGGGGCCGGGTCAGCCCCGTGGCCGACGACACCTGTTTACAGGCGCCGGACGGCGGACGATTTTTTCCACCATTTGTCCTTCGGCATCTGACACCTGTTATTTCCATCAATCGTCTGGCTGTGATCACCTTTGCCTTGATTGCCGTGGCGGGCCTGTTCTTTGATGCCCGTTATCGTAGCTTCAACAACTGCGGGGTTATTATTCCCGCTCTTGGCTACGCCTGGCTGTCACGCAAAGCGGGCCGACCGGTTCAACCGGCTGGGCTCGAACGGCTCAGCGCAATAACGCTGATCATCGCGGCTCTGGGGATTTTCATCAAAGAAACGCCGCTGAACTGGCAGGCCGATGTCTGGGTGGGCATCTGCCTGCTCCTGGCGGTTCCGCTTTGGCGGGAAGGAAAAGCCAACTCGCTTCGCCCTTTGCTTCCCCATGGTATCCTGCTGATTGTGGCATATGCGACATTTGCGGTCATACGATTCGTTATTCTGGATTCGAACATCGTCACGACCCTCTGCGCGGAAAACCCAGCCGGTGTTTTATGTCTGCTGCGATCTGTACTGGGAAAGTTGATGTACCATCAGGTATTTGGCCTGACGAGCCTGGCCCTTGCCGGACTTGCAATCTGGCGTAACATCGTGTGGCTGTGTACCCTTGCGATGATTGCAAGCCTGAGCAGCTTTGCGTTCTACAATGTCGGCATAGGCGCCATTGCCTTTGTTCTGGCCGGACTCACGCTGGCACATAAACGGCTCGAAGCGGATATTCCCGATTCACAGCCAGTGCAGGGTTAAAGGACGAATATAAATCGCTCAAAAAAATGATCCGCCGGCATAAAAAACATGCCGGCGGATCTGTGGTTCTAACCCTGCCCATCTCAGGAAAACATCGGGGCAGGGAGTCTTACTTACCTTGAAAGGCTATTTTCTGGCTTTTGCATAACCGATGGACACCAACGCTTCTTCCATTTCCGTCAGCGTCAGGGGGTCATCGATGGTTGCCGGCATTTTGAATTCCTTGTTATCGGCAATTTTCTGGATCGTGCCTCTCAGAATCTTCCCGGAGCGGGTCTTGGGAAGCCGTTTTACCACCGTGGCGGTTTTAAACGACGCCACCGGTCCGATGCGGTCCCTAACCATCTGGACAACTTCCTTGATAATATCCTTATGGTCACGGGTTACCCCGGCTTTCAGGACGATGAACCCAACCGGAACCTGGCCCTTCAGGGAGTCTTCCACGCCCAGAACAGCGCATTCCGCCACCTGGGGATGATCCGATAGGATTTCCTCCATCGCGCCCGTGGACAGCCGGTGGCCGGCGACATTGATGATATCGTCGGTCCGGGACATGACGTAGATATAACCGTCTTCATCGATAAATCCGGCATCCGCCGTCTTGTAATAACCGGGGAATTCCTCGAGATAGGACTTCACATATCCGTCATCATTGTTCCACAGGGTGGGCAAGGTGCCCGGCGGCAGCGGCAGCTTGACCACCAGCGCGCCGATGTCCCCGGCCTTGACCTGCTCGCATTCCGGATTCAGGACCTGTACGTCCCACCCCGGAACTGCCTTGGTGGGCGAGCCGTATTTGACCGGATAGTGATGCAGCCCCATGCAGTTGGCAGCAATGGCCCATCCGGTCTCCGTCTGCCACCAGTGGTCAATGACCGGTACCTTGATGTTGTTTTCGGCCCATTTCAGGGTGTCGGGATCGGATCTTTCGCCTGCCAGGAAAAGCGTTACAAAGCTGGAGATATCATACCCCTTCATCATTTTGGCTTCCGGATCTTCTCTTTTGATGGCCCGGAAAGCCGTGGGCGCGGTAAAGAGGGCCTTGACCTTGTGCTGGGAAATCACGCGCCAGAACGCACCGGCATCCGGGGTTCCAACGGGTTTGCCTTCATAAAAGATGGTGGTGCAGCCCTTGAGCAGCGGCCCGTAAACAATATAGGAATGTCCCACGACCCAGCCCACGTCCGAAGCCGCCCAGTAAACATCCCCGGCATCCACGTTGTAAATCGCCTTCATGGACCATTTGAGCGCCACCATGTGGCCGCCATTGTCGCGGACAACGCCTTTGGGAATCCCGGTGGTGCCGGAAGTATAAAGAATATACAGGGGATCGGTGGCGGCAACCGGCACGCAGGCATGCGGCTTAACGCCCTTGATGGCGGTCGCCCAGTCGATATCGCGGCCGGCAATCAATGATGCGGTTTCCATGGGGCGCTGAAAAATGATGCAGGTCTCCGGTTTTGCGGCGGCCATTTCAATGGCGCCATCCAGCAGGGCTTTGTAGGGAATGACTTTTTTGATTTCAATGCCGCAGGAGGCCGAAACAATCACCTTGGGTTTGGCGTCGTTGATACGGGTCGCCAGTTCATTGGCCGCAAACCCGCCGAAAACCACGGAATGGACCGCGCCCAGCCGGGCGCAGGCCAGCATGGCCACGGCCGCTTCCGCGATCATGGGCATGTATATCAGGACTCTGTCTCCTTTTACAACCCCGCGAGCTGCCAGGGCTCCGGCAAATATCGCAACTTCATCCCTTAGCTCTGCATAAGTATATTTCTTGACGGTATCCGTGACAGGGCTGTCGAAAATCAGGGCCGTCTGATCGGCTCTGCCATTTTCGACATGAAAGTCCAGCGCATTGTAACAGGTATTGACGATTCCACCCGTAAACCAGCGGTAAAACGGCTTTTTCGAGTCATCCAGCACTTTATCCCATTTCTTGTACCAGAACAGATCTTCGGCTGCTTTTGCCCAGAACACATCCGGGGTTTTGATGGAGGATTCAAAAGCCTCTACATAGGGATTACTCATGGTTCATACTCCTTTCTGATAACGACTACAGGTTATTAAAATCATTCTAATGGCACGCCATGTTATCCATAAAGGATATATCATCCTTTTGCATTGTCCTGCATTTCCGCCCAGAGCGGCCGCTTGGTCATGAATGCCAGAATCACGCCGACAATCAGCAATGTGCCTGAAATATAAAACGCATAGTTGAGACTTCCGGTAAGATCTTTGATGGTACCGCCCAGTCTGGTCATGAAAAAACCCAGGCCCCAGCCGATGAACACCAGACCATAATTGAAACCCAGGTTTTTGGGACCGTAAAAGTCGCCGACAAAAGAGGGCATCAGGGAAAGCCCGCCGCCATATTGCCAGTAGGCAACGCCGACAGCCAGGAACAGCAGGAAAATATTTGCGGACCCGATGATGTAAGGAAGGGTAAACAGACACAGGGCGGACAGTCCGCAGTTCAGACAATAAGCGTTCAGCCTTCCGATCTTATCCGAATAGAATCCGGTTCCCACACGGCCCGCGGCATTGACCAGCCCCCCGAAAGAGACGAGCAGCCAGGCATTGGCGGCAAAGAAGGGAATCTTGGCGCCCGTTTTGCTCAGCAGCCCCGCGGCATTGGCAATGATCAGAAGGCCGGACTGGGTGGTCAGAATAAACATGAATACCAGCGCATAAAACTGCCAGGTCTGGATCATCTCGCCGGCTTCCCAGTTATGCTTGGTGGAGGCAGCCAGCTGTTTGGCGGTTTGCGCAACCCTGGGCGGGGCAGGCACATAGCCCGGACCGGGAATCTTGATGAGCTGGCCGGCAACGACCACCACGGTGGCAAAGGCAATTCCCAGAATGACAAAGCTCTGGGTAATACCGAAATCGGTGATCAGGTATTTTGCCAGGGGGCCAATATAGAGCGCTGCCCCGCCGTATCCGCCGACCACCAGGCCCGCAATAAGGCCGCGGCGATGGGGGCCGAACCATTTGAGGGCGGCCGGGGTCGGGGCCGCATAGCCGATTCCCATGCCGATACCGCCTAAAATGCCGAACCCGATGACAAGTCCCGTATAGCTTTTCATCATTCCGGCGATGATACATCCGGCGGCCAGAAACAGTCCGCCCACGGTGGCTCCAAATTTGGGGCTGATTCGATCCTGGATTCTTCCCCCGGGGATCATCAGGACTGCAAACATAATCACGCAGAGCGAAAACGGCGTGGCTGTCTCGGCATTATTCAGGTAAACCCAACCGGCGTTTTTACCGGTCATCGGCTCTCCGGCCTTTGTAATGATGTCTCCGGCCCTCAGCTCATCTCTATTTTTTTCGATGTCGCCAAGCAGAAGATAACCTTCTTTGGGATTGGTTCCGAATTTTACCTTCAACGACTCGGCTCTTGGAACGGCTTCCTTTGCCTTTACCACCCTGTTTCCGGATTGTGTTTTATCCGCGTCTGTTGCCTTGGCGGCGGAAATCACCGCGGTTTTGGTCACAACATCTCCGGCGGCCAGCGTGACCTCGCTGACCAGGGCCGCGCCCCACATGCTCCAGGCATAGAGTATTCCCAGACAGAGATTGATGGCCGTACCTGCGAAGGTTGTTATCCAGGCCTGCGCAGGTTCTTTTTCATAAACATCCGACATGTTTGATCTCCTTTCAATAATAGTTTCGTTACGCGTTAAGCAACACTGAAATAAAGTTTTCGAAACCCATTACTACACTCATAAGCGCATTCACCAAACCATTCTGCCGAATATAGAGAGCAATACAGAGCAACATGCGTGCCAGTGCCGGACCGAACGCGGTATCTCCCTCAATTGATGACAGATATAAATATTATTGAAGAGAAAATAACGACTGAATAGAAATAACAATTAGGGCGGAACTGTCCCATTATTGGAATGTTTCACAGAAAAACGCTTTAATGCAGGTTGGTTATATGAATGGGATAATGTTGTCCCATATAAAGACTATAATAGCCCATGCGACTTCATTTTTCGAAAGAGGGTTCGCCGGTCAATACCGAGAATCTGCGCCACCCGACCCCGTTTCCACTGGTGGGCATGCAGGCACTGCACGATGTACGATTTTTCAGCATCGTCAAGAGCTTCGGTGAGTGGTACAAACAAATTATCCTTGAATGGCAACAGGGAGGCGGCGATCTCGGGCTGAGTCGCAGCGTCCGGTGCCGGGGGCAGATCGATTTCCCGGAGCGTTACATATCGCTGAATGACGTTTTGCAGCTCCCTGACATTGCCGGGCCAGTCGTAGCGCTGGAGGGTGCGCATCACCGATTCCGGCAGGGCGTGCAGGGTGTTGTCAAGGCCGAGAATATTCAGAAAATGTTGAACAAGCTGGGGCAGATCTTCCTTGCGTTGCCGCAACGGGGGCAATAAAATGGGGATCAGGTGAATTCGGTAATAAAAATCCTGCCGCATCTTCTTTTGTTCCACCCGCTCCCGCAGATCCCGATGGGTGGCGGCAACAACCCGGAAATCGGATTTGACCAGTTTGTCCCCCCCGACCGGTGTGTATCCGCCCCCTTCAATGGCCCGCAGGAGTTTAACCTGAAGGTTCGGGGGGATTTCGCCCACTTCGTCCAGAAACAGGGTTCCCCCGTGAGCAGAGTCGAGGAACCCGGGCTTGTCCATGGCAGCTCCTGTAAACGCCCCTTTTCTGTACCCAAAAAACTCGCTCTCGATGAGGGTGTCGGGGATGGCCCCGCAATTCACAGTTACAAAGGGCCCAGGGCTGCGATCGCTCAATTCGTGAATGGTTTGAGCCACCAGTTCCTTGCCGGTGCCCGATTCCCCGTAAATGATCACGCCGGCGTCCGCCTGAGCGGCCTTGAGGATGGTTTCGTAAACTTTTTGCATGGCGGTGCTTTTGCCGATAATCCGGCCGAACTGCCCGCTGCCCTTCAGGGAAGAACGCAGTCGCGTGTTTTCATCCCGCAGCCGGATTTCCCGCTCCAGCAAGGCTTCTTCGACTTTCTTGCGGTCGGTAATGTCCATGGCAATGGTTTGGACCTTCAAAACCTGCCCGTCCGGTCCGAAGATGGGGGTATTGATACCGTAATACCATCGATTGTCCCGGGGATTTCGGGTTTCCCAGCGGGTGGTTTCTCCCATAAAGACATTCTCGTTGACGCACCAGGGACAGGCGGAAGTCAGATCAAACAGCGCCGCGTGACATTTTTCACCGGTGGCATCCCGGCCGATGTGATCCATCAGTTTTCGGTTCATGAATTCGATTCGGTGGTCCCGGGTGCTGGTGTAAATCAGGCCTTCGAACAGCTCAATGATAGCGGACAGTTTGGTTTCGCTCTCTTGAAGTGCCCGGGTGCGTTCCATCAGATCGGCGGTCCGGCACCGGATTTCCTCCTCCAGGTGTTCCCGGTAGCGACGGTTTTCCACCCGAAGCCGGGCTCTTTCCAGCGCCGTTCTTGCCGCATGCTCCAGAACAGCCATATCCAGGATCGGCTTGGTGACAAAGTCCAGAGCCCCCATCCTCAGGGCATCAATCGCATCCTGAATTACGCCGGTGCCGGAAACCACCAGGGTTGGGGTATCCGGGGATTCGGTCAACACCGTGGACAATACCTCCAGACCATCGATCCCCGGCATTCGCAGGTCCACCATGACCAGATCGGGTTGTTCCCTGCGAAAAACCGCCAGTCCCTCTCTACCGTCTCTGGCCTGGCAGACCCTAAACCCGCTGTCTTCCAAATAGGCGGTCATGCTCTCACGGATAATCGATTCATCGTCGATGACGAGGATTTTTTCCACGGGTCAACTTCCTTCCAAGAGAGCTGCTTCCGAATCTATCGGCAGCTGGATAAGGAATCGGGCACCGTCTTCTGGACTCGAGACCACGGACAAGGTGCCGCCGTGATTGCTGGTGACGATAAAATAGGATACGGACAGCCCCAATCCGGTCCCGATGCCCACGTCCTTTGTCGTAAAAAAAGGTTCAAACACGCGCTTGCGCGTTCTTTCATCCATACCCGGGCCGTTGTCCATCACTTCGATGCAAGCGGTGTTTCCTTCACGGAACAGGCGCAGGGTGATACGCGGCGGTATTTTGGCCGGCTCCGATCCGGTCATGGCCTGGGCCGCGTTTCGAAGCAGGTTCAAAATCACCTGCTCGATTTCCGACGGGGTGCAGAAAACCGGCTGCAGATCATGCGTATATTCCCGAACGATCTCGATGCTGCGAAAGTCGTATTTTTTCTTCAAGTCGTAGTCGTGGGCAGCCAGCGCCACGGTCCGGTCCAGGAGTTCCGCCAGGCAGGTAAAGGTTTTTCTGGAAGGGCTCTTTCGGCTGAAATTAAGCATATCGCTCACGGTTTTGGAGGCACGCTCCCCGGACTCCCGAATGCCTTCGATGAATCGGATGATCCCCCGTCGATCCAGATAATTCCGGACCCCATCCAGCGTCACACCGCTTTCTCTGGCCGCCTGCAGGTTGGCGGGAATATTCGGGGAAATCCGGCGCAGAATATTCTGGGCGCTCTGAAGCATGCCGCCCAGGGGATTGTTGATTTCATGGGCCATGCCGGCAGCCAGTCCTCCGACGGAGAGCATCTTCTCGGTCTGAACCATCATGTCCTCCATGCGAATCCGGGCGGTGACATCATCCAGCCGAATCACGGCCCCTTCGACCCCTTCCACATGGATGGGATAGATGACGATGTCGGAATATCGCAGATCCTGATCCACCCAGTCCGGGACTTTTTCAAGCTTTTTTACGGATTTTTCCGCCATGGCCTGTCCCACCACGGCCATTTGATTCCGAAGTCGGGGAAACAGCGCATCCGGCCGCTGTCCCAGAGCCTGTATCCGGGACACACCCTGGGCCCTTTCCGCCTCCTGATTCCAGAAAGTGATGCGATGATCCTGATCCACCCCCACTAGGATGGACGGCATGGAATCGATGATGGCCTGAAGATATTTTCGGAGCCGATGCATTTCCCTCTGAGACTGAACGGCATCGGTAATGTCGTTTCCGATGCAGAGATATTCCATGACACGTCCGGACGGTTGATGAACAGCCTTTCGTGTCCAGGATATCCAGACAGACTGCCCGTTCCGGAGGATGTTTTCCGTGCCGTGGTAGCGGTATCCTTGCTCGGGCCCGCCGATGATATCCGGAATGGAGCCCGGCGCATCGGTTCCCCACTTGTTATCCGGTACAATGATGCCCACAACATTTTTACCCATAACCTCTTCTTCGCTGTAACCGAAAAAGATCTGGGCGAATTCATTAAAAAAAGTGATCCGGCCATAGGTGTCCATCCGCAGAATGATGCTATTGGCGTTCTGGACCAGCTCCCGGTATTTTGCTTCGCTCTCTCGGATGGTCGCCTCTGCCTTTTCCCGGTCGCTGATTTCATTTTCCAGGTCCGTACGGTAGGCCTGAAGACGATCCATAAACAAATTAAAGTAGCGGGACAGTTGACCGACTTCATCCTGGCTGCGCAAGTTCATGCGAACGGAGATATCGCCCTTGGCTCCGGTGGCAAAATGACGCATGAGTTCCTGAAGGGGGTTGGTGATGGAGGCGCTGATAAGAAACGTAATCGGGGGAAAAAGCACCAAGGTCAGCAACACGGTGATCATGAAAATATCGGTTACGGTGGCCAGGGGGGCTTGAAATTCCTCCTGATAGCTCGATGAGGCCACGATCCATTCAAATTCCGGGATATCATTGAACAGCACGAGTTTTTCGCGAGGGGTGCTTTCGCCGGGGTTGGCCCAGGCATAGACGATTTTCCCGTTTTTGCGCCGGCAAATTTCTTCAAAATACCGCCGGCCGTTGGCGTCTGTTGAGTGGAAAAAATTTTTGCCTTTCAATGCAGGGTGAATGATCAAGGTGCCCTGGGTGTCCATGACGAACGAATAGCCGGTTTCCCCAAAGCGCAGGGAGAGAATCCGGTCCTCGAAATCGTCCACATTCACCAGCTCATTGAATTCGCTGCGGTAGGAGGATACGGAAATGATCCAGTCCCAGGGCTCGAAATACGTCATATACAGGGCTTTGGGACGAATTTCCCGCTCTTCCGGGTTTTTCCAGTCATATTCCAGATACCCGTTTTTTCGATTTGTTTGTTCCACGATAAAGGCATGTTTGGACAGGTCCGCGCCGAGCAACCCCTTTTTGGGATGGATCACGATGACCCCCTCGCTGTTGACGCAGTAAATGTAGCCGGTCTTGCCGATGGTCTGGCTCAGCAGAACCTCCTGTGCCCTGGATTTGGCTGTGGCCTCGTCGAGAATTCCCCGTCGGAACTGATCGTGGAAATAGGTCGCCACCTCGCGGTTTTTCTCCGCCACGGCCCTCAGATGGTTTTTAATGGAAACGTCCGCGGCTGTCTTGACCATGTTGAGGATGGTGGTGGTGGTGTTCTG
Source organism: uncultured Desulfobacteraceae bacterium (assembly GCA_903909505.1). Lineage (GTDB taxonomy): Bacteria > Desulfobacterota > Desulfobacteria > Desulfobacterales > Desulfatirhabdiaceae > RAAP-1. The sequence goes on along the minus strand of CAIVVZ010000328.1, from coordinate 3,392 downwards.
GAGCTCGCTCTCAATGTTTTTCTCGAGGGTCTTGCGAACAAAGGAGTGGATAATGAGGCTGACAAGTGCCAGAGAAAAGACGAAAACCGCAGAATAGATGATGAGCAGTTTAAATCGAATCCGCAGGTCATTAAATTGGCCAAATAACCTCATGGGCGGTTTTCCCGGGCATCCATGTTTTTTTCCACGCCGCGGCTTCAGGGAATGCGCCGGGTGAAGCGTTCCGGTCCCGAGACGATCGGTTGACCCACTGCTCTGGCAATGGACCGGAGCATGCCGCTGAAAATCATTTCGTGAAACGGAAGCAGCAGGTACCAGTAAAGAATTCCCATCAAGCCCCTGGGCATAAACCGGGAAAGGAGCTGAAGCTGCGTGTGGCCATTGGGTAGCGGCGTCAGTTGAATCTCCAAGATCGCATCACCGGGAGTCTTCATCTCTGCCAGTAGCGTCAAACGATGGGGCGCATCAATCTCCAGAACCCGCCAGAAATCGAGCGCATCGCCGATATACAGCCGGATGGCGCTGCGCCGGCCTCTTCGAAGGCCCACTCCGCCGAATAGCCGATCCATCAGCCCGCGAACCTGCCATAATAACGAGGCATAATACCATCCGTTTTTGCCACCAATCCGGCTTATCGGGCCCCAGACTTGCTCGAGCGAGGCCTTCAGGCCGACCCGAAATCCGCATTGCATGACGGTCCCGCCGGCATACGCCGCATCCCCACAATAGGCCCATTCCGGCGGCAGCAGCGCTCCAGCATCCATCCAGCAGGTATCCATCCGGTCCTGAGTCAGGCGCTCCAGCGCCAACTTGATGCTCTCCCGGCAGGAGAGGAGCTCTTGCGGAACGATCGAACGGATCCGGTTTTCGCTGCAGACCACCGGCGTGCTGAGCCCCTGGGCCAGGGGAACGGCAATGGATGATGGCACGGGGGTGACCAGGTGGATCCAGTAAGCGCTCAGGCTCGGTGTAAAAAAAGGAACCGGAATCACCCAGCGCTTGGGAAGCCCGGCCGCCTCGGCATAAATATCCATAATCTGCCGATAGTTCAGCACTTCGGGACCCCCGATGTCATAAATCCGCCCGCTGGTTTCGGGGCGTTCGAGGCATCCCGTCAGATAGTTCAAGACATTTCGAATGGCAATGGGTTGGCAGGGGGTGAATACCCAACTGGGAGTGATCATGACCGGAAGACGCTCCACCAGATATCGCAGAATCTCAAACGATGCGCTTCCCGATCCCAGAATCATTGCCGCGCGAAGGATGGTACAGGGAACCGAGCCGGATTGGAGAATGACGCCCACCTCATGCCGGGATTGCAGGTGTTTGCTCAAGGCGGCGCCGTGGTTATCCCCGAGCCCGCTCAAATAGATAATGCGCTCCAGGCCGGCTTCGGTTGCGGCCGCAGCCATATTTAAGGCGGATTTTCGATCTGCTTCGGCAAAATGCCGTTTCTGGGCGACCATGGAATGAACCAGATAATACGCCGCGCCGCAGCCGGATACTGCTTTTTTAAGCGAATCCAGATCCAGTACATCTCCCTGAACCAGCTCCATCTGGGGATGGCTGGACCAGGGTCGCGACCGGAGCTTTGCCAGGGATCTGGCAAGTGCTCTTACCCTGTAGCCGGATTCCAGCATCAGGGGAATCAGACGGCCGCCAACATAACCGGTTGCGCCGGTCACCAGAACAGGTTTTGAAAACATTCCGCTCTCACCTTTTAGTATCTTACGTCTTTAATTCGTGTTTTTTGTGGCATAAAATATGTCGATTGTTACAGGCTCAGGTTTCCAGCAAGATTGGGAATAACCACCATCTCTTTCAGCTTGAGTCCCAGAGTGATCACCTGCAAACCCAATTTGGTGAGGTAATATTTGTAAGTGTGGCCAACTTTTTTGATCAAACCATGAACATGCAGTCGTTTGAGTTGACGGGAAATCTGCGAGCTGTTTTTGCCTGAAAGTTTCTTTCTCAGGTGTTTATTCTGAAATCCGCTGATGGTGAATTCTCCGCTGGCAATGGATTCAAAAAGTTTCTGGTCTTCTTCGGTAAACAGATTGAATCCTTTGTATGGACGGTCATTATCAACTACTGTCTGGGATATTTTATCCAGTTTGTCGATACCAGCATGTACGTCATCTATAGCAGAGATGAACTGCAGATATCGGCGATTGGCAGCCATGAGCAAACCTTGCAGTGCTGGAAGACTGTAGATGCCTTTTTTCATTTGGGCAAGTTTGTTGGAATTTGTTCCATCTCTATGTTCTACCTTCCGGTAGTGCTTAAAAAAGGAAACGTCATTGACTGTTGTCTCAATGCGCAGAATCAGACCAAACTTATCATACATTTTTATGGAAACTGATCCCATGCTATGTTTGATGCGAGTTCCCTCAATCCGTGTATTAAAATTGTTGCCGATTTCATCTTTGTAGTTCACGTGGAGATTTCTGCCAAGAAATGTTGCGATATTTTCAGGTTTAACCGAATGAATTGCAGAACGGACAAGATGCTCATAGATGTTATGGAGATCTTGCTGGCGTTTAAAAATGATATCCGTTGAATATTCAGCCTGCATAATGCTCCAATGATAATGAAGATCGAATTGCTTTATGACGGGACAATATATTTCTGCAAACCGATTCAGCTTTGAGTGAAGGGGATCGACTGCAAAATTGTTACTGAACTCCTGTGCCAGGCCAAAATCACTTACAGAAGAAAACGCATTATCCATTAAAGAAAATTTAACACCATGATTTAATAAACTTGCAGCCAGCTTGTTGTGGCCATTAAAATATATCTGTAAACGAAAAGGACACCATGTGGGCACCCGGACATAGGTCAGTCCCAGCTCTTCATCAATAAAGTAAAAATAATAGTGTAAACATTTTCCGTCATCAGGTTTGAGATAGGTATGATGGGTGTTTTTGTCATGCCATGGTTTATAACTTTGGCATGGCTCCATCGCAGAGAATATGTGAACCAAGCCCGGATGGTCGCCACGAGATTTGATGATATCCTGTATTCGTTTCTCCTTACGGAAATTCTTCTTGCGGATAAAGTCTATCTCCAAACCGTTTTCTTTTGCAATCAGCTCAGCATTATCACGCAGAGCATTGCGTAGGGGTTCTGCAAACCGCGGATAATCAAATATCCGGATGTTATTACGGCTTAAAAACAAACTCATCCCGCCAGCAAAGCAAAAACCGGGAAGGGTACCTTGAATCACAACACGATCAAAACAACTGAGAACCCCAGAGATGTTTTCGCCATAACGGTCAGTCAAAAGGTCCATATATCCATCTCCTATTTTTTTATGGAAACGTTAGAGTGGATATAAACAATTGATTATTTCTTTTCCAGTACTTTTTTGGTTCCGGCTATGCCGGGTTAGG
>CAIVVZ010000327.1 GCA_903909505.1 uncultured Desulfobacteraceae bacterium | reverse complement strand
CGGAACATTTGCAAGCAGCGAGCGCCGGGTCAGCCGGGTCAGAGCCGCCAGCCCCCCTCCGGGGGATGCCAAGCCCAACTGGTGGATCTTCAAACAGATTGCCAAACGCATGGGGCAGGACTGGCCGTCCGACAGCGCCCGCGAAATCTGGGACAACGAGGTTTCCCAATTGGCCCCATCTCTTGCCGGCATCAAATATTCACGGCTTGAAGGCGATGGCATTCAGTGGCCCTGCACCCATGACCAGCATGCCGGAACCTGTTTTCTGCATAAGGATGGGGAGTTCAGTTGCGGTCTGGGCCAGTTTGTTCCCGTGGACTGGACCCCGCCGGCGGAAGTTGCGGATGAAAAATACCCGTTTGTGCTTTCCACCGGCAGAAGGCTGTATCATTATCATACCCGGACCCAGACCGGCCGCTGCAAGGGCTTGAACGATCTTTTAAGCGAGGAAACGGCCGACATATCCCTGGAGGATGCCAAGGCACTGCACATCGAACCCGATGAGAAAATCCGGGTGAAATCCCGCCGAGGCGAAGTAACCGTCAAAGCGCGAATTACCCCGGAAGTGCCAAAAGGCATGGTCTGGATGGCGTTTCATTTCCGGGAGACCTGTGCCAACTGGCTGACCAATCCGGCCTTTGATCCGATCACCCTGACGGCCGAATACAAAGCTTGCGCGGTAACCATCGAAAAGATCGGGAATTAGGAGGCAAGCATCATCAAACGCCCTTGCTGATTCCGAACTGCGGGACGAACGCCGTTATTGGTTTTATTTTTTTGACGAGGGATTGGTAAAACCAGTCCCTCGTCAAACTGCCCCCTCTGGCTGTCCTACCCCTGGGGTCCACCGCCCTTTTTCATGTAAGAAAAGCATTCTGAAAGCAGCTTCTTGGTTTGCTTGCCATTGATATATTCTCCTTGAAAAATTAAATTGCATTTAATCGAAGGATAATGAAATGATATTGTGTTGAATGAAAGTGAATAACACACTATGCCAGACTTGAGCGTTTAACAGTTTGTTTTTTATGTTAAAATAGAGTATTGTGTCAAAAGTCAAGGAGTGAAAATGAAACGGATTGGTTTAATTGTCAATGGAGCAAGACATGAGTTTGTGACCGGACCGGAACGGGTTTTGCTGGATCTGCTGCGGGATGATCTGGGGCTGACCGGTGCCAAGCAGTCCTGCGATCGCAAAGGTCAGTGCGGGGCCTGTATGGTAATTGTCAATGGAAAAACGGTTCTATCCTGTCTGACCAAGGTCCATTCCCTGGACAACGCTCGGGTGATCACCGTGGAGGGGCTGGGTACCCCGGAAAACCCCCATCTCATTCAGCAAGCATTCGTGCTGGCCGGTGCGATCCAGTGCGGATATTGCACGCCCGGCATGATCATTGCGTCCAAGGGTTTGCTGGATGTGAATCCTGATCCCTCTGTCGATGAGATCAAAAAAGCGCTCACCCGAAATTTGTGCCGCTGTACCGGGTATAAAAAAATCATCGAAGCCGTCCAATTGGCCGGCCGTTTCATCCGCGGGGAAGCCACGCCGGAGGCGGTTCGTCCCGGACCCGGGGATGGGGTGATGGGTGTTTCCCATCCCCGGCCCTCGGCATTGGCCAAAGCTTGCGGTACGGCTCAATTTACCGCCGATATCCGGCTGAAAGGCGCGCTGGAACTGGCCGTGCTGCGCAGCACGGTTCCCCATGCCCGTATTGTTTCCATTGATGCATCGGCAGCGGAAAAAATGCCGGGGGTTGCGGGTGTGGTGACTGCTGCGGATATCAAGGGCACCAATATCTTGAAATATCTGGTAGCGGACCGCCCGGTACTCTGCAAGGATAAGGTCCGCTATATCGGGGATCCGATTCTGATTGTGGCGGCAGATACCCAGGCCCAGGCAACGGCGGCCCTGGCAGCAGTTCACGTTAATCTGGACCTGCTGCCGGTGATGAAGTGCCCTGAAGATTCACTCCGGGACGATGCGATTAAAATCCACGACGATTTCCCCAACCTATGTTTTGAGCAGCCGCAGATCAAGGGCAATGCTGAAGAAGCGCTGAAAGCTTCCGCGGCCGTAATCGAGGCGCGGTTCAAAACCCAGATCAATCACCAGGCGCCGCTGGAACCCGAAGCCACCGTAGCTTATTGGGAAGATCAGGAAGAAGGCGAAGAACCCCGACTGGTCATCGTCGGCCGCAGTATCAACATTCATCTGCATCTGGGGATGCTGCAGGCCGCGCTCGGCTGGGAAAACATGAGCTATCGGGAGGCGTATTCCGGTGGCCAGTTCGGCATTAAAATCGATGTGATCTCCGAGGGGATTGCCGGCGCGGCGGCGCTTCATTTCAAACGGCCGGTCCGGTATATTCCCAGCCTGACCGAAAGCATGCTGATGAGTTCCAAGCGCCACGCATTTAAAATGAATATCAAACTGGGGGCGGATGCCCAGGGAAAACTGACGGCTTACTGCAATGATTATCTGGTGGACAAAGGTGCATACTACTCCATTGGCCATGTGGTGGTGCACCGGTCCCTGCTCATGCTCTCCGGATCATACAATATTCCCAACATCAATGCCAGGGCCAGACTGGTCTATACCAACAATCCCTGGGGCAGCGCGGCGCGGGGTGCGGGACCGCCCCAGGTCAATTTCGCCCTGGAATGCGCCATGGACATGCTGGCCGACAAGCTCGGCATGGATCCCTTTGAATTTCGGCTGCGGAATTCGCTCCAGCCGGGTCAAAGCAAATCCACCGGCCGGATCGTTCAGCAATGGTGTTTCACAGAGCTCATGGAGGCCATGCGGCCACATTATGAACGCGCTGTACAAGAGGCGAAGATCCACAGACAAGGCCGGGGTCAGGATCGGATCAGACGCGGCGTGGGCCTGGGAACCGGCGCTTTTGGCATCGGCGGCCCGGGAGATATATCGGTAGCCGCGGTCGAACTGGATACTGATGGCGGTATCAGCGTATATGCCGCTGCAGCCGACCCCGGGGAAGGCAACGACTCCATGCTGAGCCAACTGACGGCGGCCTTCATGAATATCCCCCTGGAAAAGGTGCGTCTTTACACCCGGGATACCGATCATACCGCAGCCAGCGGTCCCGCCGCTGGCAGCCGTATCACGTACATGATCGGCGGTGCACTGATTAACGCCCTGGAACAGCTCAAAACCGCCATGCAAGAAACCGGATCCCATACATCGGAAGAACTCGAAACCGCCGGCAAACCCAAACGCTATCTGGGCAGGAAGAAAAACGAAGATGCCGGCCCCCTGGATCTCCAGACCGGCCAGGGTCCCTCTTTTGAGTCTCAGGTGCATGCCGTTCAGATGGTTGAGCTGGAAGTGGATACTGAAAGCGGCCAGGTCAAAATTCTCAAAATGACCACGACCGTGGATGCCGGCCCGGTAATCAACCCTCAGAACCTGACCGGTCAATTGGAAGGGGGAATGGACATGGGGGTGGGTTTTGCCCTCAGGGAGGAATATATCGCCGGAAAGACCAAGGACTGGGTGACCTTTAAATTTCCCACGATCCGAAACAGTTTCGAGATGCAAACCATTGTCCGCGAAACCCCCCGGCCCAAAGGGCCTCTTGGCGCCACCGGCGTCGGTGAAATGTGCATGGTTCCCACGGCTCAGGCGGTGATTAATGCCATCAAAAACGCAACCGGTGTCTGGATCTGTGATTTGCCGGCCACGCCGGAAAAAGTCAAAGCTGCCTTGAATCCGGAGAAATGATGCATGGACGCGCATACCGATGGCCATCAGGCGGACCCGGGCCCCTGTGCGCGCGTCATGGACGGCCGGAAAATTCTCTTTGACGGGGAAGGGTTTCTCAATGATTTTGACGACTGGTCAGAAGCGGTTTTCGATATATTGACCAGGGAACGGGGGCTGATCCGAATCACGGATCAGCACTGGCGGGTGGTCCGGTTCCTTAGGGAGTTTTATGCCTATCACGGGCGAGCGCCCCTGAATCGTCAACTCAGGGAAGGAACCGGCCTGAGTGTGATGGAACTGGAAAAGCTTTTCCCTGATGGACTCAAGCAGGGAGCCCGCAGACTTTCAGGGCTCCCCAACCCTAAAACCTGTGACTGAACCTGGGTTCCCAAACCCGGAAAAATCCTGACAATATCGTGACGGGTTGATCCATCCCAAAAAGGTGGGCACAGCCTGAACGTGTTGATCGCAATGATGCGGAGATCCTCTTGGATAACACGGCAATCATCTATCTGGACAATGCAGCCACTTCGTATCCCAAGCCATCCGGGTGCATGCAGCGGGCATTGGACCGTTATCTGCAACTGGGAGCTTCCCCCAGCAGGGGCGGATATGATTTGGCCAGGGAAGCCGAGGCTGCCGTATCCGAGGTCCGGCATGCGCTGCACCGCTTCTTTGGAGCAGACGCGCAGTATCCGCTTTGCTTCGGCAGCAACGCAACCGATGCCCTGAACACGTTGATCCAGGGCCTGACCGAACCGGGAGATCATGTTGTCAGCACCTGTCTGGAGCATAATTCCGTTCTCAGACCCCTGCATCACCTGCGTGCCCAGGGGCGGATCGAATTTGATCTGGCAGGGTTTGATACGAACGGATTCGTGGATCCTGACGATGTTGCGGCCCTGATTCGGCCGCATACCCGGCTGGTCATTATAAACCATGCATCCAACGTACTGGGCACCGTGCAACCGGTTGCAGCCATTGGTGAGATTTGCCGGAACACGGGTGTTCCCCTGATTCTGGATGTATCCCAAAGCGCCGGAGTCATCCCCATCGAAATGAAAAAGTGGCATGTCTCGGGCCTGGCGTTCACCGGTCACAAATCCCTGCTGGGTCCTTCCGGTATCGGTGGTCTGATCATTCATCCGGATTTGCCCATCCGCCCCACCCGGTTTGGCGGTACGGGGATCGATTCCGCCAGTCTTTTTCACACGCAAACGTTTCCCTACCGTCTGGAGGCCGGCACCCTCAATCTTTTGGGAATACTGGCGCTGGGCGAATCCCTGTCTTATTTGCAGGAGCTTGAAACCCAGGGATACCGCCAGAGGGAAATGGCACTGACTGAAAAACTGAGAGATGGCCTTTTTGAAATTGACGGCATTGACCTGTATGCCGCGCAAAGCCTGGAAAACCATCTGCCGCTGATCGCCTGCAATGTCCGTGGCCATGTCGCGGCGGATGTGGGAGCCATCCTGGACGGCGATTTCAATATCGCCGTGCGAGCAGGCTTGCACTGTGCCCCCCTGGTACATGAGCGCCTCGGCACGGCTCCGAACGGCGCGATCCGTTTCAGCCCGGGTGTTTTTAACCGCAAAGCGCATATCGATGCTGCCGTCAGCGCCTTGTCGATCATTGCCCGAAACGCCTGAATCAACTTGTACAACATTTTCTCGCCACGATCTGAGCCAGAACAATGCGGCCCGCTTCAGGGGTGATGATTTCGTAAAAAAATTCAGATTAAGGAACACCCAGCATCAAACACCCTTGCTGAATTTGTTTGCAAGGTACAGTGCGATTCCGGACAATATGGTCAGGGATATCACCATCATGTTGGCTTTTGACCAATCCCCGCTGCCTGCGCTGGTGTAAATCGCCAGCGGCATGGTATTGGTTTTACCGGGAATGTTTCCCGCAATCATCAGCGTTGCGCCGAATTCGCCCAGCGCGCGGGCAAAAGACAGGATGACGCCGGCCAGGATTCCTTTTCTGGCCAGCGGCAGGACAATATTCACGGCAGTTTGAAATTCGGAAAGTCCCAGCGCATAAGACGCCTGGATGATATTCCTGTCCACGGATTCGATGGCGGCTCTGGCGGTTTTGATCAGCAGGGGAATTGCCACGACAAATGCGGCCAGTGCCGCCGCATACCAGGTGAACATGATGCTCCATCCGGTCCACTGATAGAGAAGTTTTCCGATATACCCGCTTCGGCCGAAGATAATAATCAGATAATAGCCGGTAACCGTGGGCGGTAAAACCAGCGGCAGCGTCAAGAGCATATCGATGATTTCCCTGCCCCTGAATTCTTTTCTGGCCAGAAGATAGGAAATGGGAATACCGAATAATACCATCAGAACCGTGGCCGCAACTGCCACCTGAAGGGAAAGCCGGAGTGAAAACAAGGTTGAGCTGTCCATGAGCAATATGCCTACCGGGCGCTTTCAAACCCATATTTCTTAAGGATGCGCATTCCCTCTTCAGCGGTCAGCATCGTGATGAAAGCCTTGGCCAGCACCTCATTTTTCGAGCCTTTCACCACCGCGACCGGATAGACAACGGGGCTATGGCTTTCTGAAGGTGCTGTCGCCACAATTTTAATCTTGTTGGATTGGACAGCGGCATCCGTTGCATAAACCACACCGGCATCCACTTCGTTTTTTACCACATAGTCCAGAACCTGCCGGACATTTTCCGCAAGAATCAGTTTATTCTTTATGCTTTCCCACACCTTGAAATGCGTGAATACTTCCTGGGCGTATTTTCCTGCGGGGACGGTTTGCGGGTTGCCGATTGAAATCATTTTGATTTCAGGTTTTAACAAGTCCTCGAAGCCCTTGATCTCAAGGGTTGAAGATGCGGATTGAATCAGAACAACCGTATTTTTAACAAAATTTAACCGTGTGGAGCCGTCAATTAGTCCCTTCGTGTTGATCTGGTCCATGTCTTTCTGAGCCGCGGAGGCAAAAACATCGACCGGCGCACCGCCCTCAATCTGTCTGGCCAGATCTCCGGATGCGCCAAAATTGAAAACGACTTTTGCCCCGGTATTTCGGGATTCAAACAGCGTTCCGATTTCCTCAAATGCATTCTTCAAACTGATGGCCGCGGAGACCGTGATTTCTTTTGAAGGTTGCGCATTGGCATTTCCTGCCGCAGCCAGAACCATCAGGCATCCTACAGCCCACAAAAACGATTTTTTAAGCATTTTTTTCTCCTTGCATATTCAATTGATATTTATGGCGCACCCTATCCAGATGTCGTTTATAAACATTTATTGACATTTATAAAACTAGATTGTAAGTTTTGCAACTATCATTTTATCACTTGCGAGGCTTTATGGAAGCTTTCACCAAAATGAAACATAAATTTCTCGATCTGGTCGAGGAGAACAAACTTGGGGCGGTTCCGATCCAGGTAAGTGTTCGCGGCCTGACTCCGGAAGAGGCCATCGGAACTCCCGAAAACCGTGATTACCCGCTGGTCAAGGGCCGCGAGCGGTTATTGGAGGCCGAAATCCTGGGCAGTCGGGGACAGGCGTTTACGGACACCCCCGGCAACTTTTCCGGCACATTGAAAGCGGTGGCCCTTCTGCAATTGACCGATAACCGCAGCCGGGCGGTTTTCATCGCCGCGCTGAACGCCTTGATGCGCCATTTGGGCCTGATCGAGAAAACCATTCATTGCAAAGACGCATCCCCGCCTCTTTGCGCCTCGGATCTGGTCAAGCATGTCCAGAAGAATTTTGGAAATCCGCGGGTGGCGATGATCGGCTTTCAACCTCGCATGGCACAAGCATTGGACAAAACTTTCGCCTTGCGGGTTATGGATCTTGACGAAGACAACATCGGACAAACGAAATCCGGTGTACTGATCGAGGGGCCGGACCAGACGCGAAAGAACATCGCGTGGTGCGACCTCGCGTTGGTGACCGGAAGCACGGTCGTCAACGGAACTGTCGATGAACTGCTGAGCAGCAAACCCACCCTTTTCTTCGGAGTCACCATAGCCGGACCGGCCGTTTTACTGGGCCTGAACAGATACTGCCCTTACGGCTCCTGAAAAGCGTGGATTCAAGTCAATTGTGAGGTTGGAGGCAAAGAATGACAAGAATGACAGGAAGATTGACAGCGCTAAGAATCATGATCAGTGTTTCAGCTTTTTTCTTTTTGGCTTCGGTCGCCGCGGCCGATACCCTGACACTGGGCGCAGGCGCAGGCTACAAGCGGATGCTGGAAGGTTTCCTGAAAGGCTATGAACAAAAGACCGGCCGGAAAGTCGATCAAGTCTATGGGCATATGGGCCAGATCGTCATGCAGGCCAAGGCCGCTGGAAGTATTGGCATTATTGTTGGTGAGCTTTCATTTCTGAAATCCTCCGGCCTGGAATTCGCCGACTTCAAGGAACTCGGCCAGGGAGTCCTGGTGCTGGCATACGGCAAGAATGTCAAGCTGGAGTCTGCCGAGGATCTGAATAAATCGGAAATTCAAAAAATCGCCATACCCGATGCCAGGCAAGCCATCTACGGCAAGGCCGCATTCGAGTTTCTGCGGAACTCCGGTCTCTTGGGGAAAATCCAGGACAAAATTGTAACGGTTGCCACCGTGCCTCAGGTCTCGTCCTATCTCATGAGCAAGGATGCCGAAGCCGGGTTCATCAACATCACCGATGCCATCTACATCAAAGATGAGATCGGCGGATGGGTGGAGGTTGATAAAACCCAATACAGCCCCATTCAACTGGTGATCGGTGTCCTGAAAGGATTTGAAGCCAAACCCGAGATCAGTCAGTTTTTGGATTTCACGGCAACGGATCATGAAACCCAGGAAATTTTGAAGAAGGCGGGTATCCGCTAGAAATGGCCGGATTTAACTGGGATTATTTCAAGGACGACAGATTCCTTTTTCCTCTGTTCTTTACAGCCAAGGTCACGGCTGTCACCACAATTCTGCAACTCGTGTTCGGTGTATTGCTCGGCAGATACCTGAGCCAAAAACCATCCCCGCTGCGCTCGGCGGTAGATCTGGCCATTACCCTTCCTTTGGTCTTTCCGCCTATTGCCCTGGGTTTTCTGTTGCTCCTGCTCCTTGGCAAGGGAGGGCCTATCGGACTTTTTCTGAACCAGTTCGGCGTACGAATCATTTTCACGGCATGGGGCGTGATTATCGCATCCTTTATCGCCGGCCTGCCGTTGATCGTTAAACCCGTTCAATCCGCCATCCAGGGAACCGCTCTCGGTCTGATGGAGGCCTCCTACACCCTGGGCAAGTCCGAATGGCAGACCTTTTTCCATGTGGTGCTGCCGAGCATTAAAAGAACCATCATCAGCGGGCTTTCCCTGGCCTTCGGCCGGTCTTTGGGAGAAGTCGGCATGACCCTGATGCTGGGCGGCAACATCGTGGGGAAAACCAATACGCTGTCTCTGGAGATCTACAATGCGGTTTTCTCGGGGGAGTTTAATAGAGCCATGGTTCTGGCGGCGGTTTTGGGATTGATTTCCACAGGCGTTTTCATTGTGTTTAAAAAATCTTCCGCCTGACTTGAATGGCTTTCGATTAAATCCTCATCCCTGATGGTCGTTTCAACCAGATCGGACCCGGCTTCAATTAGCACGGACCATGCCGCGGCAATCCGGCGCATTTTAACGATTCTTCCTGAAATGACAGAATCCGGAGAAGCGCCTTCGTGCTCCGGATCATGATGCCACGGCTCCAGGATTTTGACAGTCCCCCTGTCAATCCGCAGGACTTTGGTGGCCAATCGCCTGATTTCGTTCGGGTCGTGGGAAACCAGCACAATGGTCAGGTCCAGTTCTTTATGAAGCAGGAGAATTTCGTCCTGAAGCTTTTCTCTCATGGCCGGATCCAGGGCTGACAAAGGCTCGTCCAGGAGAAGGAGCTTCGGCCGCCGGACCAGGGCTCTGGCCAGAGCAACCCGTTGCTGCTGGCCTCCCGACAGCCTTTCCGGGTAGCGATTCTGAAGTTCTTCAAGCCCCACCATTTTCAAAAGCGTATCGATACCGGGATCATTTCGGTCCGAAGCGGCATATTCCAGGTTCCTTCGCACGCTCATGGTCGGGAACAATGCGTAGTTCTGAAAAACAAATCCGGTGCTGCGCTTCTGGGGAGACAAGTGAATCAGTGCCTCCCTGTCGAACCAGGTTGCACCTTCCACTTTTATGAATCCCTCATCGGGTTGATCCAGACCGGCCAGCAGACGCAATAATGTTGTTTTCCCGGCCCCGGATGCTCCGGATAAAACGGTTATTTCGTTCTTTTCAATTGTTATGTGGGCACTCAGTTCAAAAGGACCTTCCGAACCTATCAAATTCTTTTTGAAATCAAGCACGATCAAGTCCGATATTCCTTCATTGAATTCTTCGTGGTTTCAGGGAAAATATCGTTTCGCTCATCTACTTTGTTCCTAAAACTTAAGACTGACATTGGCATACACCCCAACAGGCGCGCCGGTTTGGTATGTTGCCGCGGTAGTTGTAGCCGCCAAAGCGTCATCCGCCGTATTGATTGCGGAGATGTATTTTTGGTTGAACACGTTTGTGGCGGTAATGCGAAATTCCACGGATTTTGCGCCAAGTATCTTTTTGATTTCGTATGCAATATCAAAATCCACGATTGTGGCGTCACCTATTTTTTCTTGGTTTAGCACATCACCGTATCTTTCGGACATGTATCTAATGGATGGCGTCAACGCAAAACCAAATATCTTGTATGACAAAGCCGCTTTTGCCATATACATCGGCGCATCGGGTACCTGGTTGCCGTCTGCTGAGATAGTGGTATTTGCCGCTGTTCTCAAATCTTGCGTAAAATAATATTTGTTGTAAGAAAGCCCCACCAAAAAGTCCAAATCTTTTGTAATTGCTCCGCTCGCCGCCAGTTCGGCGCCATACGCCAGGGCATCCGCCGCATTGTATGGGTACGTGACGTTGTACGAAGCGTCATAAATCCTTGCCTGTTTATTTTTGACAACAGAGACAAAGGCGTTTGGGTTCAGGCAGATATCGCCGATTTTGTATTTGACCCCAAGATCAAAATTGTCCGCTGTCTCCAGATCCAGCTCGTCCCACAAGTTTTGGAGTGTTACGCCTTTTGAAACAAAACTGGCTCGCTGTTGAACATAGGTGGGAAAGAGATTGACATCCAAGCCGTATGTTCTCGTATAATCGACATAGATCGTCGCATCTTTGCTCATGTTGTAGCCAAGATAAGCGCTTGGCAGCCACTCTTTGAAGTCTTTTGCATCCACGCTCGCCCACGGATCCAGTTTGCCGTTTGCGATAGCCGTATCGTAGTCCTGGCTTGTGGTGGCGCTTGTGCCATTGGTGTAGCTTTTTAGCGCCCCCAACTTGAAGTCCAGATATCTAACCCCCGCGGAATATACGAAATTGCCCATCTGACCGTTTACTGCAGTAAACGGTGACTGAAAATCGTGATAGTCGTTATCGGCAAGTACGGCATATCCGGCAAACGTCAGACCGTTTGGGCCAACTGTATATTTCTTTTGATCCGCTGGCGGTCCTGGCGGGAGCTGTCTATGTGCCCAATATCCCAGTTTTGCGTTCAGCTCTTTAGAAAAAGTTTTTTCGTATTTCAAGACCCCACCGAACACCTCATGGTTTATATCCCACTTGATGACATTTGTTCCCGATGCATACGAATACTCGCCGTTATCGCTCAGATAATAAGGCTTGAGTGAGATTTTGGAATCCGGGGTCAGCTCATCTTCTATATTTGCGAGAAGGGCCGTGTCTTCAAAATTTTGCTTGTTATAGTCGTAGTAATTCACGCTTGCTTTATTCGTATTAAAGTCTTTGCTGAAGTTTTGTCCCAAATTCAGCGTTTCGGCGTACGTCAGGTTGTAGTAATTGTGTTGGTATTCACTATTGTGTGTGACAAAAAGCTCTGTTTTGATTTTGTTGTTCGGCTTACCCACGACGCCCAAAGCTTCGTTTGTTCGCTTGAGGTCACCTTCGCCTTTATACTTATCGCTTATTGTATCGGAAAAAGAACCAAAAGCAGATATGTTGCCGATATCACCCGTATCCAGGCGCAAAAAAGTTCTAAAGAGATTGTTGCTGCCGATTGTCTGGGACAGATCTACGCCAAATGTGTGTTCCGGTCTTTTGATATTCATATCCACCTTGCCGACAAGATTTGAAAAACCCAGCCCCTTATCTACCGGTATGTAGCCCTTATACAAATCCACGCTTTCGATATTTTCCATGTCAAATATCGTTTTTCCGCCGCCGGGATTACCGCTTATCGGTACGCCGTCATAGGATTTGACGCCTCCCGGTCCCGTCTGTTTTTTACCTCTTATCCGGATAGAGTCGTGAAACCCGTTTTCGTTGGTACCAAGAGCATCGACAGCGGTGTAGTTGACTGACGGCGACATCTCTACTATCTTAAATACGTTGATATTACTTTGCCTGCCAAACGTCTCGATGCTTTTTTTCGTATAGCTCTCCTGGTTTGATGGAGCCAACACGTCAAGCGGCGTTAAAAACGCATTGATCGTGTCGGTTGTCGTATCATACACAGTGATCGGCTCCAATTGCCACGGTGGCGTTTGATTGTTTTCAGGGTCTTCGGCCATCATGGCCGCAGACGATCCCATGTTCAAAGCCGCTACAAGTAAAACCGTGCCGATGATTCTTTTTGTGTGGTATTTCATATAGATCTTCCTTTCCAAGTTAGCTGCTTTTCGCTGATAAATAATCCGACGCAGCTCTTGTCCAAAACGTCTTTCAGCACTATTCCTGCCATCGCCAGCGGCGGTTGGGTTTGCTGAAAGAACGGTTGGCGTCGAGCGGGTCAAAAGGGACTCCATAAAAATTGCGATAAAACGCATTGGCTTCGTCCATGATGTTGAAGGTGCATCGATCGGGATGAAGGATGGATGCGATATACATCAGGCCGAGTATCCAGCGCGGACTGCCAAAATCCCAGCCCGGAGAAGGATGGGCATAGATTCGCCGATTTTCTACCGCCGCGACCTGAAGACCGCGCTGCAGGCATTCGGTGTAAAAATCTTCCACCGGATTGGAAATGAACGCAGAAATAAAGATCACCTCCGGATTCAGCCGATTGAGATCGGAAACGCTCAGTGTGCGGCCGGGTCGGCCGCCGTCCGGAAGTTCCCGGTTCACACTGATGCCGCCGGCCGTTTCAACCAGTTGATTCTCCAGGCGGCCGCCGTTGATATAGAATAAGGGTTTCCCCATGGCATAATAGACCTTTGGACGCCTGGTTACCAATGCCAGCGCGGTTTCGATGCGGGCGAGGCGCTCCTCGATATATTCGGCCAGGACTTCTGCCCGATCGGCGGCATCCGCTTTTTTTCCGAAATAGCGGATTGCTTCAATATAGGTTCGGGGATGCTGAATGCTCTGGTGCAGTTTATTTAATCCGCCATTTTGAAGGACATCCTCCCAGGCGCGGACCACCACCGCTTTCTGGGTGACCCCCATGGCGATGAGCATGGCTTCCACCATTTCCATGGCGCGGGTCAGGGGATAACCGCCTTCGAAGTCCCCTTCCTGATAGGCTGATGGCGCCGGCGGGCCGATTACATTCAGATCGCAACCGCAGGCCAGGCATCGGTTAGACTGCGACAGGCCGTTTTGTGGCATTTGGACCTTTGCACCCATGGGCCCGTAAAATTCGCGGCATAACCAGCGGATCATTCATCAGAAAAACGATTCCCTCGCACCGGGTTTCAAAAGCCTTGGCGACGATTTGCTCAACGGTCAGGTGCTGAAGCGCCCGGCTGTCGGGAAACATCTCCCGCACGAGAACCGTTGAAATGCAGCCCGGACAGTTAAAATTGCAGCCCGTGGTCGTGATTTGAAGGAATTTCGCCCCTGGGTAGAAATGCAAAATAGGCGCGGTTTCAATGGAGATGGGGCAGGCAACCAGGTATCGGTCCGCAAACCGCTCGACGATCCGGTTTTCCTGTAATTCATAAAGCCCGCAGGCACCCTGCCGGCCTTCAGTAAGCCGGCAGCGCAGTTCACAGATGGAACAATCCAGGTGGTTCATTGATATTTCCTCATTCTTGAGCATCTATCTTCATGTGAATCTCTAACACTACCCGGCCGCACAAGCGAACCCGCGGATACCACCGTATGTTTTGGACTGTCGCATGCCACCGCGATCGCCGAGCTGCCTCAACGCCTCGGGCACGCAGATTCGGCCGCCGTCGCTCAATCCGAGGACATCGACATGGGCGTTGTAAAGTTTGTAAAGGTTGGTCTTGTTGATGGTCTCCTTTGTTTGGCCGTCCGCAATGATCTGTCCATTTTTGAGCATCACCACCCGATCCGAAATCCAGAGAGCGTGGTCCGGGAAATGGGTGGTTTTGATAAAGGTGAATCCGCTACGGGCCAGATCGGCGATGCGGCCCAACAAACGGATCTGGTTGCCGTAGTCCAGGCCGCTGACCGGTTCGTCCATGATAAAGATGTCGGCCCCCTGGACTAACGCGCGGGCAATCATGATCAGTTGGCGTTCTCCGCCGCTGACTTCGGTGTAGGGCCGATCTTTGAGATGGGCGATGGAAAGCCGTTCCAGGGCGTTCAGGGAAGCCTGCTCATCCGCTTTGCTATATCGAGAGAAAAACGGCTTGTGTGGCATTCTGCCCATCAGTACCACATCCAACACCCGATAGCCGAACGAGAGTCGGTGAACTTGGGGGACATAGGCAATGCGCCGGGCCAGTTGCTTGGGTGGGATGGCGGAGACCGATTGGCCTTCCAGCAGCACTTGCCCCCTTTGCGGTCGGTAAAACCCCATTAAAAGTTTCAGCAGGGTCGTTTTTCCGCTGCCGTTGGGACCCAGCAAGGAGACGATTTCGCCCGGCTCAAAGGAGACCGAAATGTTTTGGAGAACCGGTTTAAGAGAGTAGCCGTAGGTGACATGATCGACTGCAATCAAGGTCATTCTCAGTTCCATCCTTTCTTGGCTTTGCGAAGTATGAAGGCGAAAAAGGGGATACCGATCAGGGAGGTTAAAATCCCGAGGGGGATCTCCACATTGAACAGCAATCGTGAGATGTCGTCGGCGATCAGCAGATAGGTGGCGCCGATAAGGGCGGAAGCCGGCAGTAAGAGGCGGTTGTCCGGCCCTACGATCATGCGGGCGATGTGCGGAATCAACAGGCCCACCCAGCCGATGATGCCGCCCATTACCACGGTCAGCGCGCTGATTACGGTGGCCAGAAAGATAAACAGGATGCGCAGAAAGACCACATTGAGACCCAAGGAGCGGGCCTCTTCATCGCCCATGCTCAACACATTCAGATGGCTGGAAAGAAAAAGCAGGATAAGGATGCCGGCAATGATCGGACCGCAGGCAGTCAGGACCGTCATGCTGTCGACGGAGGAGAGCCCGCCCATGAGCCAGTAGACGATGGCCGGCAATTGTCCGTAAGGATCGGCCAGATATTTGACCACTGACAGCAGGGAAGTAAACAGCGCCCCGCTGATGATGCCGCCCAGAATCAGCATCAGAATCCGGTCGCCCCGATTGAGCGCGGACATTGCCACAGCCGCAAGCACGGCAATCAAACCGAAGGAGAAAGCTCCCAGTTGGACTACAAACCAGTTTTTAGCCAGGATCATGCCCACCGCGGCGCCGAAGGAGGCGCCGGCCAGTACACCCAGCAGTCCAGGCGAAACCAACGGATTGAAAAACATGGACTGAAAGACAGCCCCGGAAACCGAAAGGGCCGAAGCGATCAGGATGGCGGCCGCGATGCGCGGCAGCCGGATATCGATCAGAATATTCTTGATGATTTGGTACTGCCGGCTGTCCATAACCGGCAGATCGGATACTCGTAGACCGACAAAGCGACCCAGGTCGCCAAGGCTTAGCGGATATCGTCCCAGGCACACGGATATCAAGGCTGTCAGGCACAGGACAGCCAGCAGAACAGGGATCATCATCTTTCGATTCATGGTTGTAAAAGCTCCCGGGTCGCTTTCGAACCCCTGGGGTTTGATATTTCTATCGCCTTATATGATCACACAATAGTAATTTTTCTTTTCAAAACACGGCGTGCAGAGGGTCTGCCCCTGGTGTTCGGTCTCCCGGCCGTCCATGATGCTTTCACCGCAGAGGGCGCAGGGAACACGGCGCAATGGTTTGCCCGGCAAGTCTTCGGGACGTAGCGGCACCTCAACGTCGGTAATGGAAAACAGATCCTCTTCGGCGACTCCGGAAAAATCCGGGTTTTCGGAGCTCGGGTCGGCAGAGACTTTTCTGTCCCTTCGGGTGGCCACCCGCACCGCCTTGCCCGATTCCAGGTTGATGAAGGTGGCCGCCATCTTGCCGTAGTCTCGGATCTTCATGGTGCGTTTGCCCGGCTTGCAGCCGGTCAGGGCCATGATGGCGTCGGTGCAGCACCGATCGATCTCGACAAACACTATCAGCTTCTTCCGGTCAGCCCCCTTGGGATCGGAGATACCGATCCGTTTCAAACCAGCCATGGTCATCCGGGTTCCGATCTGAATACCTGCGCAGATATCGCCGTGAAATTTCCCGGCTTCTTCAAGAAGTGCGGCATATTCGCCAAAGTATTGATTATCCATGTTTTCTCCCTATGTTGTTTTCGAAATTACTGTTCAGTCCCAATTGCTGCAACCGCTCGACATTGACCAGATTGATCTTGCGTACGCAATTGCTGAAAAGCCGGTATCCGCCGCCACCTTCGGCAAGTATTTCCAGTGCCAGGTCGCTATCGGTCACCACCACCGTACCGACCAGGGCGATGTTGCGCCGAAAGAGCGGTTCAGGGACAAATCCGGCAGTTGGGCCAACCACGGCGATAGCGGCATTTTCCGGTACGAGATCAATCAACTGCGTGATGGTGCCGTTGGCGATGGCCGCACCGGTGAAAACGGCGGTTTCGCATCGGGCAAGGGTTTCAGCGGTGCGCTCCAGTGGAACAAAAGTCCCGTATCCGGCTTCGGCCTCGGCCTGGGTCTCCTTTTTGCGGTCGATGATGGTGATCTCGGCAGCTTTCAGTTTTTTCAGTCGTTTCAAAAGCGGGATGATGGCGCCCACCATGCAGACCCGGCGATTGCTGAAAAGCGCCGGAATTCCCGACAAATCGATATGGGTTTCGGTGCGATAGCGACCATCTTCAAAAAACGGCACGGAAAGGGCGTTTAACGTGGCCAGCCGGATGATTTCCGCAAAAGGACTGGGAATATTTCCCCCAATGATCGCCGCTGCTTGCATGCCACGGATAAGGGGAGAACTGCCTTTCAGAATGCGGTTGCCGGCAGCTCTGACTATTTCGGGCGGGGTATAGGCGACCCCACCGCAGCCGTTGGAAAGCTTTACACCGACAAAAAAGATCCCCACCACCAGGCGTTCAATAACGATATCATCCAGTTTATCACCATAAAATCCCCTCAGGGTTTTTGCGGCTTCATCCAATATCGGTCCGGAACCCTCTGTATTTCCGGCAATCTCACTTCTGTGTTCCGGGACCGACGCCATGGCTTTCATCGATGCTTGCCTCCCTTGAAATCACCCGCATCATCTCCTCCTGGGATAATTCAACGCCAAGAAAGATACGGTAAAATTCTCTTGCTTCCTTATTGAAATCCGCTTTGTATTGACTCGGATAGAGATTGCTCATCAGCCATTTAAGGCCGATGATCCTCATGAATGAAGGCGGACGGTCGAACCAGTTGAACGGCACTTTCGGTATCAAATAAACCTTTCCTTCCTTCACGGCTTTGATATGCTGCCAGGCGGGGTCTTTCTCCCGGATTACCTTGTCGTAAAAACCCACTTCCGAAGCTAAAATCACTTCCGGGTTGTATTGCGTTAGTTGTTCCAGAGAAATCTTCTCCAGGCCCATATGACTGGCCGTATGGCAGCGGTGAACATTCGTATCGCCGGCCAGTTGGAGCAATTCCACATGGACGGAATCATTGCACTCCGTGCTCAAACCGTCCGTGCCTTCCGCATAGTAGACCGATGGCCTTTTTTCTTTCGGTATCCTGTCGACCATTTCCTTTGCTTCCGTAAGTGCTTTTTGAAAATAGGCGCTCAATTTCCTTGCCCGCTCTTCCATTCCAAGGAGTTTTCCCATAAACAGATAGACATCGGGATAATCATTGAGACTTTCCGCAACGGCATACACAATGGGCAAATGGAGCTGATTCAGCGCATCATTGGCTTTTTCATCCATGACAATGGTTTTTTTTGCCGACCACATGATGACAAGATCAGGCTTGGCCTTAAGAACCGCCTCGATACCGGATTGTTGATCCTGTCCGGGAATTCTGCCGATTACAGGCAAATCCTGCACGGCTTTGTGCAGGTATCGTTTGCCTTCTTTCGAGGGATTATTGAAGCTTATCAGCAGGGTGGGGTCCATGGAATATACCATGTAAGAGCCATAAGGCGAGGGGACATAAACCTTTTTTATAGCGTCCGGTATGGCGACCTCGCGGCCTGCCATATCAATAATTTCCCGCGCATCGGCCATGCCGACCGAAATGAACAGCAATGCCGATATGAAAATCATTCCAACGTTCTTTAATCCTTTTTTTAGGGTAGACAATATCAAGTCTTGAATTATATGTTTCATACCTTCTCCAAATGTTGTGACATAAAAAACCGTTTTTGGCTTCGCGCTATTTCCAAATTTGTATCCACATGCCGTCATCGCCCTTGTTTATGATAAATTTCGCAATGCCGGTCTGCTTCATGATTTCATCGTAATCTCGCTTTGGGATATTCCTTGGGCCGTTCCCCCATTTTTCCCTGTCGGGCTCATTGCCCATTTCTTTCATTCTGGCGGCAATCTGATCCCGGATTTCAGGCGTGCCCTTGCCGCCGCCCACATAGGCCTTCCCTCCCGGAACAAGAACCCTGTAAACTTCCTTAAGCGCTGTTGCGGGATCTTTCCAGAATGGTATGGATCCACGGCTGATTACAAGATTGACTGATCCATCATCCAGGGGAATACTGTGAACATCGGCAAGCAGGGTTCTCGCTCTTTTTTGCAGACCGTCTTCGGTAATGTGTAACTTTGCCTTTTCAAGCATTTCCGACGATATATCCAGAAATATGAAATCAAGGTCGGTAATCTTTGCAAGGACCAGTCCCAAATACCCGCCACAGGAGCTGACATCAAGACAGACGCCTTTTGTCATGCCGGTTTTTTCTTTTATTTTTTCGGCATAGTACGCATACATGGGCGCATTGATGCCGCGTGCTGCATCGTCGTATCTTGAACTATTCATTTTCCTTGAAACATTATTTTCCCGATACGGCACCGTTGACCACCTAATACGCTAAGGAAATTTCCGTTCCAAAGGAACACCCGCGATCCGGATAAAAGCCTGTCACGTATCGGGTCGAGTAATGCTCGTCTGCCAAATTGCGTCCGAACAGGGTTACCGTCAGCAGAAGATCCTTTAACTTGAAATCCCGCTGGATATTGGCATCAATCCGGGTATAATTGCCAAGCCCACCAGTTTGGCTCAGACCCAACGGACTGCTGGTGTCCGTCCATTTGTCCACTTTTTTGATGGAAAGATTGGCTCTGTAGGCATTCCATTGATGGCCGAGAAGCAGGGAATAGAGATTATCCGGTTCTGAAACACCGAGTGCATCGGTCGTAACCCCATTGGTGGTGGATTCGTTGTCGATCAAATGCGTCCAGCTCGCTTTGTAGGTGGTATTTTTGAGGATGGTTCCACTGATCATCAGCTCCAGTCCTCTTCGGATCGTATCAGCCTCAGTGTAGAAATAATAGGTGGCGCCATTAAGGGTGTAGGTGTTGGTCGTTGCGGATTTTGCATTTTTGTCATCAATGTTGAACCATGTCAGCGCGGGTTTGAAATAGGGCGCATAATCAGCCTCCAGCCCGACTTCGATGCGCTCTTGTTTCTCCGGGTGCAGTGTGCCGGTTTGCGCACGCATATCGAAATCTCCCACCGTTCCTTGGTCACCGTGAAAATAGCGGCCATTCAGGGCATAAGTGTCAGTAATCTTCCAGTGGGACCCGAAAGCAAAAACATTCGCCGGTGCTGAATCGACATTGTTGTCAGCACCATTTTTAGCGGCACTGGTACTCGAATTGTCGATGTGTTTGATATCCTGACGATAGCCACCATCAAAAACCAGATGCCCGTCAAAAAACTTCTGCTCCACGGACCCCGACCAACCCATGACCGTGGTGTCAAATTTATTGTAACTGTTGCTGGTGTTTGGACCAAATCCCCTGCTGTTTGACATCTGGCCACCCGCTTGAAAGAGGGTGTTTCCAAAGCGGGCGTTGTGGCGAAGGCCGGCACCGCAGGTTTTTTCAGTGTATTCCGTAATGGTTTTTGTTGTGTTGGCAAAACTTTCATCGTGTTCGGTCTGATCATATTCGGTCTCGAAGAGATTCAGAAGTGTTGTCTGGTTGGAGCTCCACTGCATGCCCATATCGCATGAGTAAACCGTTGTTCTTAACGGCTCATAATACCACTTGGAATTATCAAGCGCGCCTGTGGTTGTAACCCCGCGCTGCATGTCAAAACTTCCAGTGTCCGTGTAGCCCATAAAGTTCAGGTTGAATTTACCTAGCTTGAACCCGGCATTGGCCATTCCGCTATTTGAATTTTGAGCATCAAACCAGTCATCATTACTGGGGCGATTCATTTTTTCAACCATACCACCGATATACCCGGAAACATCGGAATTGGCTTCAACCCGGGTTCCGGCATAAAAGCTCTCTTTCGTTGCCGCGGGTAGATTGTTAATAGGTTTTTCTATAGATCCGGTCAAAACCGCCTGTGTTTTTTGAGGCTGTTTGGTTCTGATAATGATAAATCCGGTATTCAGGCCTGATCCCGATGCGGATGCGCCAATCGGGATGGTCGGCCCCAAGGTCAGTGACGTTGCTCCCCGGACAATCTGTAGCTCTTCAATGGATGCCAGCGGAAGCTTATACAATATCCGGTTGTTTGATGGAGGCAGAACAGCGCCGTCGATGATGTAAGTGAAACTTCCGCCGCCGCGATCCTCGATAAAAAATGGATTTTTACGGCCCTGATAGGTCACGTTCATGCCGGCTGCTTTATCAATCAAGTCATTGACATCCCTGGGTTGAAGATTCTGGATGTCTTGCTGGGTAAACACTTCGGTGCCGAATTGGGCACTGGTTTCGACACGGTAAAGATTGGTGGGGCTGTCGGGTTTGAGGTCTTCCCGCTGGGAAATATGTTCATCATACACAGTGATCGGCTCTAATTGCCAGGGCGATGTTTGACTCTTTTCAGGTTCTTCGGCTGTTGCGATCGCATACGATCCCATGATCAAAGTCGCTACGAACAAAACCGTGCCAATCAATTTTATTGCGTGGTATTTCACAAGCCTCTTCCTTTCCAATTCAATCACTGTTTTTCACTGACAGAGAATCTGCCGCAACTCTTGTCCAAAACGTCTTTCCCCCTTATTCCAGCCATCACCAGCGGCGGCATATGCGCCATGTATTGTCAAAAAGTACGTTAAAAGCATAAATTGCATGTTAAAAATGACATTTTTTAAACCAATACTGTATGATTTGAGAAAAAGTCAATATGTATTTTGAGAGGAGGGACACCTGATGAGACTGATTTAGGGAGTTGATTTTCGGTGCGGCAAGGGAATGGGGGTTTTACTGGGAGGTCGCCGGGAGCAAAAAAGTTTTTATTTTGCCCCCCGGAAAAAAATACCAATCAAGGGATGATTCTCCAACGCATAGGGAGTTGTCCATAAAAATCTACATCGTATTGACGGCACCACTTGGCCATCAAAATAACGGTTCACAATCAAGCGGTCAATCGTTTCAGATTCAGGGTCCGCCGGTTAACGATTTTATCCGCGGCCGACTTCACCGATGAGTTTACCGGTGCAGGAAGCGTCGTAGCCTGGAAGGGAGGACAATTCTTTACGCATCGCATGCGTTTGCAGAACATCCAGCAGAATTTTTATTGCTGAAAGATCCAGCAGATCGTACGGAATGACAAGATCGCAACGAACCGCCTGGATGGGAACAAAATCGAGTCCATGGGCAACAGCTACGGCCCGCAGCCCCAGAGCGGCATCCGCCAGCTTGTAGGCGACCATCTGCGCCCCCTGGCTGTGGCTCGATACCAGATTGTCGTAACCGTTGACAGCATCCGTGGGCACACCGGCACGCGCCAGATAATCATCCAGCAAGACGCGAAGGGCGGCTCCGGTTTCCCGGTTGACCAGCCGGATATCACTCCTTGCCAGATCGTTAGCGGTACGAATGTTAAGAGGATTGCCCGGCGCCACCATCAGTCCTTCTTCAAACATTGAAAAAGCAAAGACCATGACTTTTGTACCGGTCAGCATTTTTTCCACAAGCGTGATGTTGGATTCGGCGGCATCCGAATTATGCATATGGGTTCCCGCCGCATGCGCCTGGCCTGCCGCCAGCGCTTTGACGGCGGCATGGCTTGAGGCAAAACGGCAATGAACCCTGGCATCGCTCGCATGGCGTGAAACATGTGAACTCAGTAAGGCGAATGCCGGATCACAGCCCAGCAGCAAAATGTTTTTTTTCAGGGATTCCTCTGTCTGAAGCAGTTGAACCGTGCCGCCATCCTTACTGATCATACCGTCGGCAGCCTGAAAACCATCGCCATGCAACCATTTGCCGTCCAGGGGATAGGCAACGAGGCGATTGCGGATGCGGACAACGGAAACCCTGCCATCTGTAAACCTTGCCTTTTCCGCCAGTGTGACGGGCTGCCCGTTTTCCGGTACATCCAGAATGAAAAGGTCCTCGACCCTGCAATCCAGTTCCTTTGCCAATCGAAGGGCAATGAGGGTATTGGGCATATAACGACCGGATTCCATATCGTAAATGGCCTGTCGTTTGATGCCCACCCTCTCCGCCAGTTCACTCTGAGACAGTTTTTTGCGAGCACGAGCCGATTTAAGATTACAAATCACCCGATCTTTTGCGTCTTCCATGGCAGGTCTCCTTACCTGGTCATATTTAAATATCTATACATTACATTTTGTAATGTATAACATATATATTGACATTCCTGCGTAAAAGTCTACAAATAATCTCACAGGTGTGGTCTTGTTATCTGAAAACCCACCTG
This sequence comes from uncultured Desulfobacteraceae bacterium, assembly GCA_903909505.1. Classification (GTDB taxonomy): domain Bacteria; phylum Desulfobacterota; class Desulfobacteria; order Desulfobacterales; family Desulfatirhabdiaceae; genus RAAP-1. The sequence continues at coordinate 326 of CAIVVZ010000327.1, read as the reverse complement.
TGAGCAACTTAAATTGATGTGCCCTCAAACGATGAAAACTTAAGGAGAAACGGCAATGAAACTGAGTACCAGAAATATCGTTAAAGGAAAGGTCGTCGATCTCAAGGAAGATTCACTCATGGCTAAAGTAAAGATCGATATTGGAAACGGTAATATCCTCACGGCCATCGTAACCGCAGAAGCTGTCAAAGACCTCGGCGTCAAAGTAGGTGAAAATATCAGCGCTCTTATCAAAGCTACAAGCGTGATGCTGGCAAAAGAATGAAAATCAATCCGATGAAATTCTTGCCGGCGATGGATATCCAGACCGCCGGCAACTTTTTCCG
>CAIVVZ010000326.1 GCA_903909505.1 uncultured Desulfobacteraceae bacterium | reverse complement strand
GTTATAAATAATGCGATCACCATGTACGAAAAAGTGATGTTGAAGTAACTAACCCCCAAATCCGTTATAATCAGAAAAAATATCCATCCCCAGTCATCCAAAAGGCCTGATCAATTGTATTGTCGATAGCGAACTGCGTAAACCTCAATGCCTCCTCCACCCGCTTGCGTTCAGTAATATCGATGACAAGTCCCTGATAGAAAGCGATCTGGCCATCGCCATTTCTCTCCACCACTGTATGATCGTCCACCCATCGCACCCCTCCATCCCTGGTGACGATCCGGTACTCCTGCTGGAACCGGTCCGTACCGATTGCAGAGTATTCCCGCACTTCGCGGCCGACTCTATCCAGATCTTCATGGTGCACCAACGCGGCAAAAGGGATTGCCCCGGAAAGCAGTTCTTCCTGCGTATACCCGAATTGGCTCACATTCTGGGAGACCATTTCCACTGGCCATCCTTCGACTGCCTTCCAGCGGAACAGAACCACCGGGCTGTTTTCGACCACCAAGTTGGCCTGTCTTAGGGCCAGATCAGTACGTTTACGCTCTTCGATCTCCTGATCGAGCTTCTCATTGGCATGGTGCAGGGTCTCGATCGACCCAGTCAGGCTGCCGTATAGTGCGTTCAGTGCGGAAATCAGATACTCCAGTTCATCAGCGGTCTTTCCTTTCCGGGAAGGACGATGGAGATTGAAGGGAGCGTGCAGTCGTCCAAGATCCAGCTCTTGTGCTTGAAGGGCCAAACTCCTCAGGTGTCTGCCAACCGTGACCTGAAACAGGATAAATGCCAGAAAAGCGGTCACAAAGATCTTGCCCGCCTCCCCCATGGAGAGAGCTGTGGCTTCCTCCAAGAGCTCCGTCCAGATCCAGTCCAGGTTCGCATGAATAGTGAACTTTCCAAGTTCGGTCTCTCTGCCCCGGTGAGAGAAAAGCAGAGGGTATTCTCGCTCAATGCGGTTCACGGTCCCCGGTGCACCCAGGGCAATCCTTTGACCTTCAACACTGCGTACTTCTACAAATTGGATGTTCGGCAGATTCAGTATTCCTTCCAGTTCGCTGCGCATTAACGTCTCATCCATAAGCCACAGGTTCGCGGCAATGCTGTTAAGATGAGAGGTCTCGATCCTCCGAAGTTCCTCCTCGATGAACCTGAGTTTATCCCTGTAGCGGAAATGCAATTGCAATGCGCTGATGATGACAGTCGCTATCAAACTTAGCAGAAATATCTGAATGAATAGTCTCCGGGCAATCAAACCCTGATGGATGCCAATCTCTCCCACGTGAGACCCTCCTGACTACGGCTGTGTATAACAGCCCGCGATAATTTGGTAGGTACCATCTTCTTTCATTCTTCTCAAGGATTCAGATATTGGCGCAACCAGCCCCGCATGCTTCCTGTTCAGATAGAGAAACATCTCCCTGCCGGCAAGCGGCGGTTCAAGGGCCTTAACTCCCTTCAGTCCCAGCTCACGGATAGTGAACACGCCACCAAGCCTCGAATAGATGACCAGCTCAACCCGGTCGCTTGCAAGCCTGAGCGCCTCCTTTAAAACCAGGTCGATAATGCCGGTCTCATCGGGTTTTGAAAAGGGTGGGCCATCTGCGCTGTTCAGTACCAATATCCGCGAGTCAGGCCCGGGGGAATATATCGGGATCGAAGGCTCGGAATGAAGTTGTTGAGAGAATGCCCTGCACATGGGGCCTTCAGCCGACAGGATAAATACGATCGCTAAAACCGAGGCCATTTTGAGTTGGATTTGTCTGGCCTTGTTCATGGACTTCACCCCTTTGACGTGACCTCTCGGATTGTGGATTGGGAATTATTCTGTCCCGCTGTCCCGCCTGTTGTCCGCTTCGAAATGAGAAGTATCCGGTCGGGATGACAGCGGTGCTCACGAGCATCATGCAGGCAGTGACGCGCACCAGACGCAAGGATGATAAGAAATCAATTTGTATGAGTATTTTGGATAGCATCTGCCGTGAATGCTGTCAACGGCATTTACGTGCTAATTTTCCGGCAAGATATGACAAAAATCATTAGTGCCATTACCGCATTCCATTCCGTTGAAAACTACAGCAGCAGTAACAACGATACAATTTGCGGAATCGTCAGTTCATTCACCTGAAACATATAGGATATTTAAAATCTGGAAGCCACTGGCGGAGCCAAAGGGTTATATTTGAAAAAAATGTGGATATGAATTTGGGTAACTAATCTGGGAATTGCCTGAACGCTCGCAAACTGGTATAGGGTAGCAATAGATATTTTTATAAAAACCCTTTGCCACAGGTGATCTCTTGAGTAAAAGACAACTGACGATTCGTTACATCATTTTTTACATTTTGTTTTTACCCGACTCCTGGCAAGTCCTGACCGGACTCATCGCCGCCTATTTTCTAACCCCTCTCGTCGAGTTGACGGAAACGGGATTCGGTGCCAGGGCGATGCTCTTTATCATGATCGCCGTCATTGGATATGCCGCTTCCCGAAAACCTGCCCGTTGGATTACCCGAATTTTAAAAATATGGATTTTGGGCGAAAAAAGACCCTGAACGGTTTCTGCTCCCGCGTTCATCGCCGGACAGGGGAAAGCACCGCCTGAGCCAGGCGGTGCTTGATTTTATGTTAATACTCCTGCATGTAACCGTAGCCTTGTTCTCCATGGATGGACCGGTCGAGTCCGGTCATCTCCGATTCTGAAGAAATGCGGAAACCGACGGTTTTTTCCACGAGCCAGCAGATCACCAGGGTGCCGACCACTGCAAACAGAATGGTAACGCCGATGCCCATCAACTGGATTCCAAGCTGATCCCAGATTGTCCAGGCTTTTCCGGCGGCTGCCGCGGCGCTCTGCATCCAACTGTCTCTGATGAAAAAAGAGAGCAGGATTACCCCCAGGCCGCTTCCGACGCCGTGTATACCGAAACAGTCCAGGCTGTCGTCGTAGCCGATCTTCGATTTGGCGACCAGTGCAAAAAAGCAGACAATGGAGGAAAGGGCGCCCAACACAATGGCTCCAAACGGCATGACCACGCCGGCAGCCGGGGTGATTGCGACCAGACCGGCCAGAATACCGGAAGCAAATCCCAGGGCTGTGGCCTTTCGAAACTTGATGGCCTCGATGATGAGCCAGGTCAGGGCGCCGCTGGCTGCGGAAACCTGAGTCATGGTCAGGGCTCTGGCCGTATCCAGGCCGCTGTGAACCGTGGAGCCGGCGTTAAATCCGAACCAGCCGACCCACAGCAGGCCGGCGCCCGTCAGCGTCATGACCAGATTGTTCGGCGCCATGGGGGTTCGGGGATATCCTTGCCTGGGGCCGAGAAAAATTGCCACGATCAGGGCGCTGAACCCGGCGGAAACGTGAATCACCAGGCCGCCTGCCAGATCGATGACGCCGGTGGCGCCGGAATTGAAGAGCCATCCGTCCGAAGCCCAGACCCAGTGGCACAGCGGACAGTAGATAAAAAGCATCCACAGGACGATGAACGCGATATAGCCTCGAAAGTAAACCCGTTCGGCCAGAGCTCCGCTGATCAGGGCCGGGGCAATGATCGCAAACTTGCCCTGGAACATGGCCAGCACGTATTCCGGCACTCCCTTTACAATGGTGTCATCAATTCCCTTCAAGAAAAAATAGTCGCTGTTCCAACCGGCAAACCCCCCCAGGATATTGGATCCAAATGCGATACTGTAACCGCAGACTACCCAGAGAACGCCAATGACCGCCATAGCAACAAAACTGTGCATCATGGTGCTAAGTACGTTCTTGGTTCTCACCAGCCCTCCGTAGAACATCGCCAGACCGGGGACCATCAGCAGCACCAGGGCGGTTGAGGTCAGCATCCATGCCGTGGTTCCCGAATCCACGGGTTCGGCTTCGGCTGCGTACACAACTATCGGTAATACTTCAATAATACCGGATACGATAGCAGTAACCCAAATTTTTTTCTTCATCATTTCTCCCGATTTTTAAGGTCATTTTTTTAAACAGGTTTCAGAGATTATATCAATGCAATGCAATAGAAATGCCACATCCATTCAAAATTCTATATTTAATATTATTTTGTAATATTAATATGATAATATCCAATTAATGGAAAAACGACCACAGGAAGAAAAGATCATAACTTACAAAATTGTTGTTTTATGCCCCAAAAAAAATCATTATTGTCATATTTAGCGAGAAAAGAATTTTGGATAAAAAAATCATAACTTACAAAATTGTTGTTTTGTGGGCAGAAAAATAAATCATTATTGTCATAAATGTGTCAGAAGACACAAGGTCAGGTGTATTCACGCGGCATTCTGACATCTGAAAAATCATCTTCTTTCTTGATTATATGAATCTGCAATGATACGAAAAACATTGTTCATTGTTGATAAGCGATATGAAGGAGAAGGGAATGCTTGAAGGATCCGGTGTTAAGAAACTGTTTACGAACAACTGGGAAAAAATGGCCCTCTGGGCGATTCTCATCGGCCTCTTCTATCTGCTGAAGCCATTTTTTCTGCTGATTTTTGAGACGTTTCTGATCACTTACAGCACGAAGATCGTCATTCAATGGGCGGTGAATCGCCTGAAGATGAACTATCGGCTGGCAGCGGTGATTGTTTTCTTGATGTTCGTGACGCTGTTGGGGGCAGCCAGCGCCTGGATCGTGCCCAAACTCATTCTCGAGTCCAACCGCATCGTGAAGGATTTTACCGGCAGCGGCGATCAGCAGACCCGAGAGAAGATCAACGGGTTTGTTGAAAGCATTGTCGTAAAAATGGTGGGAGAGGAAAAAGCCCAGACCATCATTGACTCCGATGAATACACGGCGATGTTGGAAGCCTTGAAGACCGAGTCCACAAAAGCGGTTAAAGCGGCCTTGCCGCGCGTTCTTGAAACACTTCTTCATCTGGTCAAGTTCTGCTGGGAAATCCTGTTCACGCTGATCCTGGCCATCATCTTTTCCTTCATTCTGGTTATGGACTGGCAGAGAATCGCGAATAAAATGAAGGAACTGGAAAAGAGCCGGATTCGATCCTTCTATATCGGCGCCGCGCCGCATCTTCATGCCTTTGCCGATGTTCTGGGAAAGGCCTTTACCGCCCAGGCCATTATCGCAACCTGCAACACGCTGCTGACCGCAGCCGGCATCTGGTTCTTTCAGGTGCCGAATATCGCGTTGATCATGACCGTTGTCTTTCTCTGCGGATTTATTCCCATCGTGGGAACCTTTATAAGCTCCATTCCGATAATGATCTTTGGCATTCAGGCCGGCGGGCTTTTAATGGTTTTTAAACTCATGATCCTGATAGCCATTGTTCACGCTTTTGAAGCCTACGTGCTCAATCCGAAGATCACGGGAAACGTTCTGCATGTCCATCCGATTCTCGTGCTGATCCTGCTGTTGGTCGGAGAACGGTTTTTCGGTATTTGGGGAATGGTTGTGGGGGTTCCCATCGGGTACTATGTCATCAGCGTTCTGACGATGAAGGACGAAAGCCTTGCGGCCGTTGGTCCCGTGTTGTAACCAGGGGCAAAAAGCTATCTGCGAGGGATGCGGAATCAATTTCATGGATGCGGCAGGCTGTCACATGCTTTTTCACGAGAACCGGAGCCTCCGGCTGGCCGGTCGCGAGATATCCCTGTGTTCCCTGAAACGAGAAGTGCTCGATATGCTGAAGCGCGGCGGCTGTTTTGCAAACATGGGGCCTGAGCATGTCTTTACCTCCAAGGAAGAGGCCATTCAGTCCATCGTGTCCCGCCTGGATCCCGAGCGATGCGCAGGATGCAATACCAGGATTTTCGTTGAATGCTCAAAACGGCCAGGGGGCGATGACAACATCCTTAAATCTGAATCTGTTTGAACGGGGGCGATAAACAGCGCCTTGCCGGATGGAAACAGGCTTTATCGCTTGTGGTTTTCCATTTTATTTGAGAAAATTATCTATCGTCCACCGCCTCAGCCGAATGAAAATGCTTTTTGGGAGCCGCCGAGTATGATTGAGAAGGGCATGGAAATCAGCGACACGGAAGTGCCGAAGGCTGAAATCTGCCCGGTGACGGGTCTGGACGTCTTACGCTATCCGGAGTGGCGAGCCAATGCCTCGGAAGTTTCATACACCCTGAGAATATCGGTAATTGGCCGGCAAATTATTCACATTCAATCCTGTGGCAGTCCGACCCCGGACACCCTCCAGCAGGGATTTCAACGGATCGAACGCATTTATTACAGGCATATCCCGGCCCAAAAACCCTTTGCCGTCATTGAGGACATGAGCTGCCTGGGCAGTATTCCATCCGATGTCAGAAAACAATACGCGAACTATATCCGCACCGTTCCCCAAGTGGCGGCGGTCATTCTTCACAGCGCTTCCAGCCTTCAAAGATTTATGATCCGCCTGGGAAAACTGGTTCACCTGTTCCCATTTCCGCTTTTTGTGGCTCAGGATTATTCCCATGCCGTTCAAAAGGCGCTGGAGGCACTGGGAGAACCGGCTGCCACGGTTTCAACCATTGATCCTGAGTTCCCGCCTGAGGCCCATCAGACTACGCTCCGAATACTCCCCAATGAAACCGATATTCTGACTGGGACCGACTGGCGGTTTCGGGATGAAGCCTTCGCAATGGAGCTTCATATCATCGACCGCAGGATACTGTACACCATTTCCACCGGTTTTCTGGAAGAACACCACATTCCGGTTATTGAGGCCCTTCGTGAAAGGGTACGTCGCGAAACCCGGGGGGAATCGGGGTTTGACTACTTCATTATCGATGTCACGCGGCTGGAAGGCGGCAACTGGAAGGCTCGCAAGCGATACCTTCAATCGATCCAGACCTGGTATGAAATCCATCCCTTCAAAGCATTTCTTCTCTTTGGCGCCAATCGCTT
>CAIVVZ010000325.1 GCA_903909505.1 uncultured Desulfobacteraceae bacterium | reverse complement strand
CAGTTCAATGACCAGGGAATATCGGAAAATGGCGAACATTTTCAACCAGGTCAGATACGAAAGGACTCCGGATGTCAGCAGAAACCGGATTGCGGAGTCAAAAATCGGATCCGTTCGGCTCGCCTGCTGCTCGGGCCGGAACGAAACGCTCTCGACAAATCGAATCACCAACAGCGCCAGCAGCAGAACATAGAGAAGGGGAATGCGCAGATCCCGGAACGCCACTTCGGAAAATTCGTAGGGAGCAAATCCGAAAAAGAAAGGGGATATCAGGACTTCGCCGATGTTGTGCGGCAGATACTGCGTATCCCGGTAGTCTCCGATCGTGGCCATCGGAGACTGGAACAGGAGATTGAAGTACGGAAAGAGGGGATTCTTGAACCTTACCCACATTTCATACAGCCAGTATCCGCCGCTTGCGGCAATGCCGGAAAGCACGCCGATGCCGTAAAAAAAAGACAAAAAGAACCGGTGCATGAAAGGCGTTTTCAGGACAAAGAATGCCGCGCACAGTCCGATGGCGTAGATGGCGGCCGGCTGTTTAAACCCGATGGCGGCGCCGGCCGGAAAGCCGGCCCCGATCACAATGGCAAGTTTCATCCGCCAACCGGAACATAACAACTGCCGCATCGCGGACAAAATGATCAAAAGGGAAGACAGAATCAGTAAACTGAGAAGATTGTCGCTGAACATGGTTCCCAGTTCGGAAATATTGGCGGCGCCCAGCAAGCCGATCAGTGAAATGCCGAAACAGACGCCGCCATGTTTCCAGGAGGAATTCAAACCGCTGCCTTTGGATGGTATCATTCGCCGGGTAATGGCCAGCAGCAGCGGAAAGTTGAAGCCCTGAACCCAGCCCAGTAAAAACCCTACCCCCTTGGGAGAGAAGAGGTTAACGGCGTAATAAAAGGGAACATACAGCAGGGGATTGTAGAAATTGGCGACCTGGCTGGGCAGGACATCAAAATCCATTCTGTTGTTAATAAATGAATAGGGGTTGTAGTAGTGATAATTTCGAAGATCCCAGTTGGCGTCCTGGCCCAGCATGACGGACAGCACGCCAAACAGGGGCGGGACCATCAACCATGCCGCCAGGGTCAGCCATTTTTCAGGTTTTTCGGGCATGGGAATTGAGGCGTAAAGGATTAGTGGATAAAAGGGATAAGGACGCTGCAGTCATTTCGAATTACCGGCTTTCCGATTTTACTGTTGTTGCGCGCATGTTTCTGATTTTTGGGTTTCGAAGACACGCATCCAGCTAATTGATAAATGATAATGGAAAAGGATCGGTTCTGTCAAATTGCTTTTTGAAGCAGGCGTCTGAGGGTTTCCGTAATTTCCTTGATCTTGAACAAGTAACCGGCTGTCAAGAGCAGAAAAAGGAAAACCAGGCCGATCCCGCTGCCAATCAGCAGATTTCCGGCAAAACCTTTAACGTCGATCCATCGGGCCAATCCCATGCGGAGTCCTTCCAGAACAAGACCCGCGGGGATGCTGAGAAGCAGCATTTTGGCGTATCCCCGATACACTCCCTGGCTCTCCGGGTTGTGACTTCCGCGATTCCAGAGCGCGTACAGCAGGGTGACCTGTAAAATGGCCGAGATGGATATTGCCAGCGCCACGCCGCCGGCACCCATCAGTTTCAAGCAAAGAATGTAGAACGGTATGCTGAATAGAACTCCGATAGTGCTGTAAATGGCTGGGAAAAGGGTGTTTTGCATGGCATAATATCCCCTGACCACAATCGTCTGAGCAGCAAAGGCAAATGCGCCAATCATCAGGTAGACCAGAATACCGGCTGTTTGGGTCGTGGCCGCCACGTCAAATCGTCCTCTTTCAAATAGAATTGTCACCACTTCATGCCGAAGAACCATCAGCAGCATCGAAAAAGGGATGATCAGCGACAGGTATTTCAGGGTGCGGTTAATCAGGTTGTTCATCTCTGGAATGCGATTCTCGGCAGCCAGTCTGGCAAGATATGGAAAAGAGGCTGTTCCAACAGCTTGGCCTAGAAGGCCGACCAGAATAAACATGATTCGCAGACCGTAATTCAGGCAGGCAATGCTGCCCTCCGGCAAATAGGAACCAAAAAACTTCAGAAAAAATTCCGTCGAGAAAGTCATGGTCAGGCCCACCATCAGCGGAAGGGTCAACCGAATGTAGGTGATAAAATCCGGATGGGTGAAATCGATGGCCAGCGTATATTTCATGCCGACTTTTCTGGCGCCCCAGTACTGGATGGCAAAATTGCCGATAAAAGAGCCGGCCAGAACGCCCCAGGAAAAACCCTCCATTTTCAGGACAGGTCCCAAAATCAGGCCGCAGGTAATAATGCCGATGTTGTAAATCAGGGGGGCAAGGGCCGGAAGGGTAAAGGTTTCCTTGGCAAACTGGACAGCCGTAAACATGCCGCCGGCAAAAAAAAATAACTGTGCCGGCAGGATGATTCGGGTCATTCGGATGGCTTTGGCGAGCAGGCTCGGGTCCTTGATCCCCGGAGCAATCCATGTCATCATCTCTGGAGCAAAAAACATGGAAATTCCGATAAACACGATCAGTAGGCTGCCGAAGCTGTTTAAAACAAGCGAAAAAACCTTCCAACCTTCTTCTTCGCGGTTTGCTGCCAGATATCTGGAGAAAATCGGAATGAAGGTAACCGATAAAAAACCGCTGGCAACAATAGAGTTGAGGATTTCCGGAATCACAAATGCGATCTGATAAGCATCCACATCGCCTCTGGCGCCGCCGGCATATGCAATGGCCATTTCCCGGAAAAGGCCGATGACGCGGCTTAAAAACACCGAAGCCATGAGAATCAGAGAAGCGATGCCGACTTTTTGATAAAGCGATTTTGACATGAAGTGACGTCTGGTTAATGAATAAAATGAGATTGAAATCGGTTGTTACAAAATGAATTGTCTTTTTCCTGATTATCCATGCTATCAGAGACCTCCAGATAACTCAAAGAAAAACGGATAGCCGCTACCCTCATAAAAAACAGGTGCGCTACGCATATTTTTTTGTTGAACAAAAAAATTAGGCCCCCTGATCCCTGACGGCTGCCTGCCTCCGCGCAGATTGACATCAAAGCGCAAGTGCTTATTATTAAAAAGTTAAATTTAGATGTGGGTGTTGACTGTTTGATAAGGAGGAAAGAAGATGCGCTTTGATAAATTTACGGTGAAATCTCAAGAACTCATTCAAAATGCCCAGTCCCTGGCGTCCCGGCAGAACAATCAGCAGATTGAGCCCGAACACCTCTTGAGCGCCATGCTGGCTGAATCCGAGGGAATCACGTCATCCATTCTGCGAAAACTGGGGGTGTCCCCCGCAAGCGTTGGCCAGGAACTGATGCTGGCCATGAACCGGTTCCCCAGAATTACCGGGGCCGCGGAGGTGTATATTTCCCAGCGGACAAAATCGATTCTGGATGCCGCCTTTGCTGAATCCGACAAGATGAAGGATCAGTATGTCAGCATCGAGCATATTCTGCTGGCCGTATCCGATGAAAAGACCGGGGATGCGGCCAGAATTCTGGGCCGAAACGGCATTACCCGTGAAGCCATCCTAAAGGTGCTCATGGACATTCGGGGATGCCAGAGAATTACCGATCCCAATCCCGAGGAAAAATACCAGGCCCTTGAAAAATTCAGCCGGAATTTAACGGATCTGGCCAGGCTCGGAAAGCTGGATCCGGTCATCGGCAGGGACGATGAAATTCGCCGGGTGGTTCAGGTCCTGTCCCGACGCACCAAAAACAATCCGGTGCTGATAGGTGAGCCGGGCGTGGGAAAAACCGCCATCATCGAGGGCCTTGCCCAGAGAATCGTGGCCGGTGATGTGTCCGAAACCCTGAAAAACCGAAGGCTGGTGTCTCTGGATATGGGAGCCCTGATTGCCGGCGCCAAATACCGCGGGGAATTCGAAGACCGTTTAAAGGCGGTGCTGAAAGAGGTTGAGGCTGCCGATGGCGAGGTCATCCTTTTTATTGATGAACTGCATACCCTGGTCGGGGCAGGGGCTGCCGAAGGATCCATGGATGCTTCCAACATGCTCAAACCGGCCCTTGCCCGGGGAACCCTGCGATGCGTGGGTGCCACTACCCTGAACGAGTACCGAAAGTATATTGAAAAGGATGCAGCCCTGGAAAGACGGTTCCAGCCGGTTCTGGTCAAGGAGCCTTCGGTGGAAGACACCATCGCCATTCTTCGTGGCCTCAAGGAAAAATACGAGGTTCACCATGGGGTCCGGATCAAGGATTCGGCTATCGTGTCCGCGGTAACGCTGTCTCACCGGTATATTTCCGACCGGTTTCTGCCGGACAAGGCCATTGACCTGATGGATGAATGTGCGTCCAAACTTCGCATTGAAATCGACAGCATGCCCACGGAAATCGATGAAATTCAGCGAAAGATCACCCAGCTCGAGATTGAACGGGAAGCCTTGAAAAAAGAAACAGATGCTGTTTCCCGGGAGCGGCTGGCAAAGTTGGAAGCGGATTTAAGCCAGATGAAGGAAGAAATCCTGACCATGAAGGCCCACTGGCAGAATGAAAAAGATCTGATTCAGATCATTCGTAAAATCAAAGAAGAACAGGAATTGCTGGGCATTGAGGAACAACAGGCCCAGCGAGAGGGAAACCTGGCGCGGGTGGCTGAAATCCGCTACGGGAAAGTCATTGAGTTGTCGCGGCGGTTGGATACAGCCAATGAAAATCTGGAACGGCTTCAGGAACACAGCAAGATGCTGAAGGAAGAAGTGGATGAAGAAGACATTGCCGAGGTTGTTTCCAGGTGGACCGGAATCCCGGTCAGCCGAATGCTGGAAGGAGAGCGGGAAAAGCTGGTGCACATGGAGGAGCGGCTCGGCCGGCGGGTGATCGGACAAAAAGAGGCCCTTGAAGCCGTATCCAACGCCGTGCGCCGGGCCAGATCCGGACTTCAGGATCCCAACCGGCCGATCGGATCCTTTATTTTCATGGGCCCAACCGGCGTGGGAAAAACCGAGCTGGCCAAGGCTTTGGCCGAATTCATTTTCGACAGCGATCAGGCCATGGTGCGGATAGACATGTCGGAATACATGGAAAAACACTCTGTTTCCAGGCTGATCGGCGCGCCTCCGGGTTATGTGGGATATGACGAGGGCGGCTATCTGACCGAAGCGGTGCGTCGGCGGCCCTATTCAGTGGTGCTTTTTGATGAAATTGAAAAAGCGCATCCCGATGTGTTTAATGTGCTGCTGCAGATTCTGGATGACGGCAGAATGACGGACGGGCAGGGCAGGACCGTTGACTTTAAAAATACCCTGATCATCATGACATCCAATATCGGCAGCCAGTGGATACAGGAGCTGGGCGAATCCCGGCGGGATGAAATGGAGAGACGGATTACCGAGGCCCTGCGGGCCAGTTTCAAGCCCGAGTTCTTGAACCGGATCGATGAAACCATTATTTTCCGGAATCTGACCTCCGATCAGATCCGCAGCATCGTGACGCTTCAGACCCGGCGCCTGGAACAGCGGCTGGCCGAGCGACGCATTACCTTAAGTATTTCGCAAAACGCTATAAACCTGATCGTGGACAAGGGATATGATCCGATATACGGAGCACGGCCCCTGAAGCGGGCGATTCAGAAATATCTGGAAAATCCGCTATCCATGGAAATCCTGAAAGGAGAAATTCCGGACGGCAGCCGGATTGAGGCAAGGGTTGAAAACGATCTACTGGTGTTTGATAAACAGCCGGCCCGCACTCACTCTGAAAATTCGAAAACATGAAAATAAAATCATTGACCCTGAAGCGGTGAAATGGTAGAAAATACCGATTCGATAATGGAGGGATGGCTGAGTGGTTTAAAGCGGCGGTCTTGAAAACCGTTGAGTGTAACAGCTCCGTGGGTTCGAATCCTACTCCCTCCGCCAGAACAACCGGCGGGAGGTGTACCCTCTTAATAAAAAGTCGACTACAGCGAATAACCCAACGGAGAGATGGCCGAGTAGGCTGAAGGCGCGCGCCTGCTAAGCGTGTGTAGGGGGAAACCTCTACCGAGGGTTCGAATCCCTCTCTCTCCGCCACTTTGATCCCAACAAGAACCCGATCTTTTGGATCGGGTTTTTTTATCAAGAGATAAAGAGAACCGATGAATCCTCCACATATCATGGTCCTGGGAATCGGCTGCATCCTGTTCCGGGACGAGGGCTTCGGCGTCCGCGTGGTTCAAAAACTCCAGGCTCAGTATGATTTTCCCGATCATGTGTCCCTGATAGATGGCGGCGTTTTAGGCGTTAACCTGCTGGGGGTGATGTCCGAGGCCGATTACCTGATTGTGGTGGATGCCATCCGGCACAAGGGGGCGCCCGGGGATGTTTACCGCCTGGAAAAGAGCCAGATTCCCGATCGGATCCGTGCCAAGAATTCCCTTCACCAGATCGATTTCCTCGAAGCCCTGACCCTGTGCCAGGCGCTCGACAAAGTGCCGGAAACGGTTATCGTCGGGGTGGAGCCCGCGGATATCGACACCCTTAGCATCGAACTGTCGCCCGTGGTTCTGCGCCAGGTGGAGCCCGTGATGGCGATGGTTCTTTCCGAGTTGGAACATCTTGGTGTTTGCTGTCAAAAAAGGAGTGAAGCTCGTGTGTCTTGCAATCCCCTCGAAGATTACCCACATTGATGAAAACGGAATGGCCACGATTGATGTGGATGGGGTTCAGCGAAAAACCAGCCTGCTGCTGATCGAAGACCCCCAGATCGGCGATTACGTCATTGTTCATGCCGGTTTTGCCATTCACAAGATTGATGAGCAGTTCGCCCTTGAATCCCTCACTGTTTTAAGAGAGTCCCTGGCGATTGCCATGCAGACGGACCGGCCTTAGCCTGTTCAAAAAGCCCGGCGCTGAGAGGTTGACGGCTCTGAAAATTTCTTGTCACCAACCTGATATGAAGCCAGATGAAATCGTCGCGAGAAAGCTGAATGTAAACGGAATCGTTCAGGGTGTCGGATTCAGACCCCATATTTATCAGCTGGCTCACTCCCACCAAGTCATGGGGGAAATCGCGAATACCGCTTCCGGCGTTTCCATCCATGTGGAAGGCAGCCGCGAGAATATCGACCGGTTCTGCAAAAGCCTGCCTTCCAATCTTCCGCCGCTGGCTCATATCACGGACATGGCTGAAGCCCCGGACACGGTCAAGGGGCTTGACGATTTTTCGATTCTCCCCAGCACCGCGGGTCTGATGCGTTCCACCCTGATCTCTCCGGATGTATCGGTTTGCGCGGACTGCCTGAAAGAACTCTTTGATCCGGTGGACCGAAGATTTCGCTATCCGTTTATCAATTGCACCAACTGCGGACCCCGCTATACGATCATTGACGATATTCCCTACGACCGGTGCCATACGTCGATGAAGCATTTTGCGATGTGCAACCCCTGTCAGTCCGAATACGACGATCCCAAAAACCGCCGCTTCCATGCCCAGCCCAATGCCTGTCCGGAATGCGGTCCCCGGGCGACCCTTCATGGCCCCGACGGCGGACTGATTTCATGTGAAAACCCGGTTGAACAGGCTGCCCGGTATCTGAAACAGGGAAAAATTCTGGCCATCAAAGGACTGGGCGGTTTTCATCTGTCGGTTGATGCATGCAACACGCCCGCGGTGGAGCGGCTCAGGCGCCGGAAACACCGCGAGGAAAAACCGCTTGCCGTGATGTCCCCGAGCCTGAAAATAATTCGGGAATATGCGCAAGTCACGCCTGAAGAAAAAGTTCTGCTGACCTCATTTCGACGTCCGATTGTGCTGCTGAGGAAAAAAGAGCCCGGCCTGCTTTCTGAGGCCGTGTCTCCCCGGAATGCCTTCATCGGGGCGATGCTCCCCTATACCCCGCTGCATTATCTGCTGCTGGACCAGGGATTTACCGCTTTGGTGATGACCAGCGGCAACATGAGCGAGGAACCCATTGCTATCGATAATGACGATGCCTTTGCCCGGCTTTCCGGGATGGCGGACTATTTCCTGATTCACGACCGGCAGATTTATCTTCGTAGCGACGATTCCCTGGTCAGGCATGTTGCGAGCGCGGATCGGATGATTCGCAGGTCCCGGGGGACAGTTCCGGTCCCTGTTTTTCTCCGCCGGCCCCTGCAGCCCGTGCTGGCCTGCGGGGCGGAACTCAAAAACACGGTCTGTCTGACCTCAGGCAATCGGGCGTTTCTGAGTCAGCACATCGGGGATCTGGAAAATTCGGCAACCTACGATTTTTTCTGCATGACCATCGAACACATGAAACGGATTCTTGACATCACGCCGCGGCTTCTGGCCTGCGACCTGCATCCCGATTATCTCAGCACCCGCTATGCCCTGGAACAGCAGCAGACCGGCATGGACCTTATTCAGGTCCAGCACCATCACGCCCATATCGTGAGCTGCATGGCCGAAAACCGGATTGAAGGAAAGCTGATCGGCCTGGCTTTTGACGGAACCGGCTATGGGGCGGATGGGGCCATATGGGGCGGCGAGTTTCTGATCGCGGATGAAATCGGCTTTGACAGAGCCGGTCACCTATCCTATATTCCCCTGCCGGGCGGAGCCGCCGCCATCCGGGAACCCTGGCGGATGGCCGCAAGCTACCTGTATACGGTTTTTGGCGAGAAGATGATGGATCTTGATCTTCCCCTGCTGCGGGAAATTGATACAAAAAAACTGACGTTTGTTCAGGGTATGATGGTCAAGGGCGTCAACTGCCCCCGGACTTCCAGCATGGGAAGGATGTTCGATGCGGTTGCCGCATTGATCGGAATACGCTATACGGTTGCCTATGAAGGACAGGCCGCCCTGGAGCTTGAAATGCTGGCGGATGACGGGGAATCGGGGAGTTATCCCTTTGAATGGCTCTCTGAAGACGGCTATCAAATCCTTCCCCATCCGATCATTCAGGGGGTGGTTCAAGATATGGAAAAACGCGTTTCACCGGCTGTGATCAGTGCCCGGTTTCACCGGACGGTCATTGGCATGGCGGCTGCGCTCTGCCGGGTGATTCGACGGGACAGCGGTTTGAGCCGTGTGGCGCTGAGCGGCGGGGTTTTCCAGAACGCCATGTTGCTGAAGGGCCTGATTCGGGAGCTTTCGGCAGACCGGTTCGAGGTTTTTTCCCACTCCCTGGTTCCATCCAATGATGGCGGCATTTCCCTGGGGCAGGCGGTTTGTGCGGCGGGAGTGAATGAGGTGTGAGCGTTTTGGGGGGGTGTGAGCGCGTGGGTGCGGGAGGGGAGAGCAGATGAGTATCAAATATCTGGAAGAATATCGTGATCCGGAACTGGCCCGGCGGCTGATTGATCGCATTCATCAAATCAGCTCCAAGCCGGTCCGGCTGATGGAGGTTTGTGGTACCCATACGGTATCCATTTTCCGAAGCGGCATTCGATCGGTTTTACCCGATGGTATTTCGCTGGTATCGGGTCCGGGATGTCCGGTCTGCGTCACGGATCAGAGCGATATCGACGCCTTTATCGCTATTTCCCGGTTGGACCGGGTGATTGTGGCTACCTTCGGTGATTTGATCCGGGTTCCGGGTACCGATTCCTCGCTTCAGGCGGAGCGGGCCTGTGGACGGGATATCCGCGTGGTCTACTCGGCAATGGATGCCCTGGACATCGCCAAGCAGCACCCGGACAAGCGGGTGGTCTTTCTGGGCGTGGGATTTGAAACCACCGCACCGACCATCGCGGCGACCGTTCTGACTGCAAAGGCAGCGGGACTGACCAACTATCTGGTTTATTCCGCCCACAAGACCGTGCCGCCCGCCCTCGAGGTGCTGGTGACTGCTCCGGAAGTCCATATTGACGGCTTTATTCTTCCGGGCCATGTTTCGGTAATCCTGGGATCAAATGCCTACATGTTTCTGAAAACCGTCCATCACATGCCCTGCGTGGTTGCCGGATTTGAGCCGGCTGATATTCTTCAGGCGGTTTATTCGCTGGTTTCACAGATTCATGCCGGAAAACCGGAAATCGATAATGCCTATCCCCGGGCCGTGACCCCGGAAGGAAATCCCAAGGCCATTTCGGTCATGAACGCGGTGTTTGAGCCAGTGGATGCGGCCTGGCGGGGAATCGGAACGATTCCCGGCAGCGGACTGAAAATCCGGGCGGAATATGCCCTGGCCGATGCCGCCCTTCAGCTTGACATCCGGGTTCCCGAACCGGTCATTCCCAAGGGCTGTGCCTGCGGCGATATCTTAAAGGGCATTAAAATCCCTCCGGAATGCGCACTTTATAAAAAGCGGTGTACCCCGGTCAATCCGGTCGGCCCCTGCATGGTTTCCAGCGAGGGAACCTGCGCCGCCTATTACCGGTACTATTCGCAATGATTGGATGACAGAAAATAATTTCTATCATCTGAATCCCGTCTTTTTTTAGAAAGAATGCAGGTATGAAGAAAAACGATAAAATCCTTCTGGACCATGGCAGCGGCGGGAAAATCTCCCATTCGATGATTGCGGAAATGATGCTGCCCGCCTTTGATAACCCCATTCTGGCCCAGTTGAATGACGGCGCCGAGGTCAAAATCGGGGATGAGCGGCTGGCATTTTCAACCGACAGTTATGTGGTGGACCCCATTTTTTTCCCCGGAGGCAACATCGGGGATCTGGCCATCAACGGAACCGTGAATGATCTGGCCATGTGCGGCGCCGTCCCCTTGTTTTTAAGTGTCGGTCTGATCATTGAAGAGGGGTTTCCGGCTGCGGATCTGGAGATGATCCTCCGCCAGATGGGGATAGCCGCTCAAAAAGCCGGGGTTCTGGTGGTTACCGGGGATACCAAGGTGGTTCCCAAAGGCGCTGCGGACAAGATTTTTATCAACACCTCCGGCATCGGCCGCATTCCGGAAGGCGTTGAGATATCCGGACACCGGGCAAGGCCGGGGGATAAGATCCTGCTGAGCGGCACCCTGGCGGATCATGGTATCGCCATCCTGACCAGCCGCGAGGGCATGCGCTTTGATTCTCCGGTGGTCAGCGACACGGCCGCGCTGAATCACCTGGTCCGGCGGATGCTTGCTGTTGACCGGGATATCCGCGTGCTGCGGGATCCAACCCGGGGGGGCCTGGGGACGACGTTAAACGAAATTGCCGGTCAATCCCGGGTGGGAATCCATATCGCTGAAGAGCGGATTCCCGTCAAGCCGGATGTTGCGGCGCTTTGCGAACTGCTGGGCTTTGATCCGCTTTACATCGCCAACGAGGGAAAGCTGATTGCCTTTGTCTCCCCGGATCATGCGGAGGCGGTGCTGGCTGTGCTTCGCGCGGATGCCCTGGGAAAGGATGCCTGCATCATCGGCGAGGTGGTACAAGCGCCCGCGGGCAGGGTGATTCTGCAAACGCGCATCGGCGGCACCCGGATCGTGGACATGCTGACCGGGGAGCAGCTCCCCAGGATATGCTGACTACTTGTTATCCGTCCAAAGAATTTAGGATCGTACCATGAATATTCATCTGGTCAGCTTGGGATGTGCCCGCAATCTTGTGGACAGCGAGGTCATGACGGGAAAGCTGCGGGAAGCCGGCTGTGTTCCGGTTCCGGATCCCGAAGATGCGGACGTCATCATTGTCAATACGTGCAGTTTCATCGAGGCTGCGGCCAATGAATCCATCGATACCATACTGGCCTTGGCCGCACTGAAAAAAAGCGGCGCTTGCAGCCGGTTGATCGTGACCGGTTGCCTTCCGGAGCGCTATCGCGAGGATATTATCGAGGCCCTTCCGGAGGTGGATGTATTTCTGGGTACTGGAGCCTATGGCCGGATTATCGAAGCGGTTCGGGACAGTCCGAAGCTTTCGGCCTGCATGCTGCCTGACCCCGACGGGATCATCGTGGAAAATGCCGATGTTGCCAGGGAACTGACCACGGGGCCCGCGGCCTACCTGAAAATTGCCGAAGGATGCGATCGGCACTGCACCTATTGCATCATTCCCAAACTTCGGGGCAGGCAAAAAAGCAGGTCCATGGCAGATATCGCGGCGGAAGCCCAAAGACTGGCGGCTTCCGGGGTCAAAGAGCTGACGCTGGTATCGCAGGATACCACGGCTTATGGACAGGATCTGGAGGGTTCTGCGGATTTATCGCAGCTTCTGGAGCGCCTGTCCCGGATCCCGGACGATATTTGGATCCGCTTTTTGTATGGTCATCCGGAAAGCATCACCGATGCGGTGATCCAAACCGTGGCGGATCATCCCGTGATCTGCCCTTATTTTGATATTCCGATCCAGCATGCCAGCGACAGCGTGTTGAAACGCATGGGTCGGCATTACGGCAGAAAGGAGCTGCTCCGGCTCTTTGAACGCATCCGGGCCACGGTGCCGGAGGCTTGCCTTCGCACCACGGTGATTGTGGGATTTCCGGGTGAAACGGATGCGGACTTTGACCTTTTGCTCTCCTTTGCCAAGGAAATCCGGTTCGATCATCTGGGGGTGTTTATCTATTCGGATGCGGACGATCTGCCGTCTCACCACCTGCCGGACCCGGTTCCGGCCGCTGTTGCCAGGCGCCGTCACAACCGGCTGATGGCTGCCCAGAAAAAGATCTCCGCTGAAAACAACCGGAGCCATCTGGATAAAATATTTCCGGTTCTTGTTGAATCCGCCCCGGAAAAAGGGGTATATATGGGCCGAACCCGTTTTCAGGCGCCTGAAGTGGACGGTGTTACCATCATCCATGCGGATCAATTTGAGATCGGCGATGTCATCCGGGTTCGCATTACCGATACGCTGGAATATGATCTGATTGGGGTTCCTCATGAGTGAATTGAAAACCCGTATCCTGGATATGGTCAAAACCGATCTGGCCGAGATCGAAACCGCGCTGGTGGAAAACCTCAAGCCCAACGTCGAGCTGGTTTCAACCATTGCCGGCCACATTCTCTTCAGCGGCGGAAAACGCCTCCGCCCCTTGTTGATGGTGCTTTGCGCCAAGATCTGTCACTACCAGGGTGGTTATGACAAGACTTTTTCCATCATCTTCGAATACCTTCACGCAGCCACCCTGCTGCATGATGATGTGGTGGACGGGGCCCTGATGCGACGGGGAAAACCTGCGGCCCACAGCCTGTGGGGAGGCGCCGCAGCCGTGCTGACCGGGGATTTTCTTCTGGCCAGATCCCTTGCCATTGCCGCTGAAACCGGCAATATCCGGATCATCCGCACCATTTCGGAGATCACCGATAACATGGCTCAGGGAGAAATCCATCAGCTCATGCGAAAGGGCGACATTCACCTCTCCGAGGCCGAGTATCTGGAGGTGATCCGCCGGAAAACCGCCGTGCTGTTTCAGGGCGCCTGCAGGGTCAGCGCCCTGATTGCCGACGCCCCGCAAGGCTGGGAGACCGCGCTTGCCGACTATGGATTTCATCTGGGGATGGCGTTTCAGATGGCCGACGACCTTCTGGACTATACCGAAGACAGTCTGGCTCTGGGAAAGACCGTCGGAGCCGATCTCAAGGAAGGCAAGTTGACCCTTCCGGTGATTTATGCCCTCAAGGCCGCGGGAACCAAAGACCGTCAGCGCATGGAAGCCATTATTTCCAACACGGAATTTTCGGTTCCGGAATTCCAGGAGTTGGTTGAATATCTTAAAGCCTATGGCGGAATCGATTACACCTGGCAAAAGGCCAATGCCCATATTGAGTCGGCCAAAACCGCCATTGCGCGGTTTGAGCCATCTGTTCCGCGGGAGATCCTGATGGATGTGGCGGATTATGCGCTGAAACGAAAAAGCTAAAGGTGACGATGATGCGAACAAAAATAAACTGTCTTTGGCTGGGAATGCTGCTGTGCAGCCTGATGATCTGGCAGCCTGTTGTCAGGGGGGAAGATTCGCCTTCACTGAAAACCGTTGAGGCGATCGGCACGGTCAAAATTCAGGGCGAAAAAATCGTTGATGCCCGGGAAGCCGCGATCTCCCTCGCACTGGCGGCTGCGGTAGACCGGGCTATTCTTGAACTGATCCCCGCTGAAATTGCCGCGGCGAATTTTTCCGCGATCACCGAGCTCTTTTACGCCAACGTCAACCAGTTTGTTCAGGGCTATAAGGTGCTTGCGGAATCCAGGGGCAGCGGCTTTTATCGCGTCATGGTTCAGGCCGGTGTCTCTTCCGGAGCCGTACAGAAACAACTGACCGGTGCTGGAATATCCCAGGAGAAAAAAATCCTGCCGTCCATCCTGCTGATGGTTTCCGACCAGCGGTTGGACAGCCCGGCTCAGTACTGGTGGGGTCCAGGTGTCGCCGCTGCAAAACCGGCTGCCGAGCCGCTGCTTTCCCGGACGCTCAGCGAAAAAGGCTTTGGGATTGTCGGTCATGAACTGGTCGGCGGGTCGGAGGTTCTGATTCCCGTGCAACAGAATTCGAATCCGGGAAAGGCCCAGGTTGCCGAAATCGGTGCCCGGGCCAACGCCGACATGGTGATTGCCGGAAGCGTCACGCTTCAGCGGGTGCCCGCCGCACAGGAAACAGGCCCGAAATCCGTTAAGATTGTTATGGCTCTGCGCGTGGTCCGTTCGGGAAGCGGAGAAGAACTTGCCGCTTTCGAACAAACGGCCGTCGCACCCAATGCCGAAGACCCGGCCGGAATCGATCAGGCGCTGGCAACTCTGGGAAAGACCGCCGGCGAGGAATTGAGTAAACAGATGGCTTCGGCCTGGCAGAAACAGACCCGGAAATCCGCATCCGTAGAATTCCTGATTGAAGGAACCAGCCAGTTGGGGAATTATTCGGCATTTCGATCCGCCCTGAGTAAGGTTTCGGGGGTTAAGAACATCCAGATAAAAGAGATGAAAGCCGACAAATCCACCCTGACCGTCGAGTATCCAAACGGAGCCAGGCAACTGGCCGATGCCCTGCTGTTGAAACCATTCGATGGATTTAGTATAACCATACCGGAAGTGACCCAGAACCAGATGAAAGTCATCCTGGTTCACGGGCAGCAATAAGGGATTTGACCTTTCCGTGATTATTCCGCCATCAGCATTGAGATGTGAAATTGATATCCCATCTATACTATCGCCACATAAAATAATGAAATTTATAAATATAAAAATGCCATCAAAAAAGTTACCCGGAAAGTTACCCGGATAAATCAATGTTATTATTTTTTATTGGAAAATATTTTTATTTGCGGATGAGAAGAGAATTTGCGAAAAGACCAAAAAAAACCCGCATCCAAATCCCCAGGTAAACGGCATTTATTTTATCATGACAAATTGTCCGGATTAACCTGGTGGCTTCATCGATATTCCATCTGTGATTCAATCGGTTTATCTTTGCTTTGACGCTTCTTCAATCGCTTCAGTCCCCGAATGGAGAATCGGGTTATTTACAGATCCCGATTCACTGAGAGGTCTGTGCTGATGTGACCGGTTTCTTGATCAGGGTTGTACCTTTCACAGAAAATAAAAGATAACCGGTAAAGGGAAGGTGTGTGTCTTCTTGCCGGTATTGTCGGCGCCCCCCCCCTGTGCATCGGGACTGATTTCTATGTACCTCAGCCCTTTATAATTTTTCTGAAACGTGCCATGTATGCACAGACTTTACTGACCTGAGTATAGATCAATCGTCCAGGTGATTGTTCTCTGTCACAGGAAGGAAGCCCCCGATCCCCGATGACGGTGTGGAATATCTGTCGGACTGCCGACTGAACTTTTGTGTCTGATAACTGTGGGTGTCCATGGTTCTGCCCGTTTCGGCTTTCAATCCATACTGAACCATTCAGAAAGTTCCCAGCGGATAATGAACACGCCGCATGTTCTTCTGCGCATAAAGCGGGTTTCAATTGAAATGTCGGCGTAATTTTGCGCCCCTGGCTGCACCCTATTTCAACCCGGTGCATGTGATCCCAGGAATAACTCGGCATCGAGGCCTTGAAACATGGTTCATGATCCGGTATCAGGACAAGCCGCAGTATTCCGTTTTTTCGGTCGGCATTTCCCGGATCTGGACCCAACGCAAATTGTTCCAGACCTGTGGCCGGACCCTCCTATATAATTTCAGTCTGATTTCCGAATGGGGAAGCAGGTTCTTTCGATGACAGCCCCCAGTAGTCATGCTGGCAATGACTCCGGGCAATGGGCATGGGTTTTGGGTCGAAAAGAGCCGCTCTCCGCCCAGGGTCACCAATTTGGAATGCATCAATTCTTTTGACAGACATGGCAGAATTATCATAAGGTAATTTAGGATGAATGGGTCGGGAGAATCAATAATACCTCTCGTGTTGTTAAGAATGGCCTGACTCAAGGATATATGCAAGTAAAGTTGACATTTCAAAGTGGCTCACCCTTACAAAACAGCGAAGTACCTTGTTTTCAATTTAAAATCACTGGCTCGGTAAAGGAGGATCATTATGAGAAAAAATAGCTCAAAACAGAATACCAAAAAAATCCAGTTTTCGCTAAAAGCAGTCGATGCAGAGAACGTTTCTCTGGTTGGAGAATTTAACAACTGGAATCCTGACGTAGATCCGATGCAAAAAGATGAAAACGAAACTTGGACCAAGACAAAGATGCTTTTACCCGGCAATTTTGAATACAAGTTTTGGGTTGATGGTGAATGGATGCAAGATCCCGAAAATTTAAGAGCTTGCCCGAACAGCTTCGGAACTGAAAACAGTGTTGTCAAAGTAATCGTGTGAGGATGTTGTGCTGGATGTCGTTCAGCTTATAGGAATAAAATGACATCCCCTTTAATCCTATCGGAGATAAATTGAATGAAAAACATCGATTCTACAAAACGCACTCGTTTGGGGACATTCCTTCCTTCCTTCCTTCCTTCCTTCCTTCCTTCCTTCCTTCCTTCCTTCCTTCTGTATAACCAAAGTAGGCTACTGCACAGCGGAAAAGGAAGCTTTCTCAAACCTGCATAAGATAATTGATGCAATTTCTGCCGATTTTCATCTCTCCTATTTTCTTGATGAGTTATTGTACTTTTTCCAGAAAAGTTTTTCTATGTCGATCGAAAAACGGATGAACAATGCGGGAGTTTATTTGGGGCCGATCATTTCCCGGTGAAGAGACAGCCGGGTATACATCGCAATCAAGAGTGAAAAGGCACGTAGAAGACCACCATGACATCAAGAAAAAAAGACAATACAAAAGCTGAGGAAGCACCGCCTGCCAGAACAATCGAAGCACAGGATATCGCCGGAAAAGCAGCCGAGGTCCAAGAGATGAAAGAAAAACCCGCTGCCGGATTTCCCATTGTCGGCATCGGCGCATCCGCCGGTGGTTTGGCTGCTTTTGAAGCTTT
Source organism: uncultured Desulfobacteraceae bacterium (assembly GCA_903909505.1). Lineage (GTDB taxonomy): Bacteria > Desulfobacterota > Desulfobacteria > Desulfobacterales > Desulfatirhabdiaceae > RAAP-1. The sequence continues at coordinate 13,789 of CAIVVZ010000325.1, read as the reverse complement.
TTTTTCCGGCATGCCCGCCGTTATTGATCCGGGCATGGCTTTTGTCCTGGTGCAGCATCTGGCTCCGGATCACAAAAGCATCCTCACTGAACTGATCAGGCGATACACTCGTATGCAGGTTTACGAGGTCGAGGACGGAATGACGGTCAAACCCAACTGCGCATACATCATTCCACCCAACCGCGATATGGCCTTTCTGAACGGCACCCTTCAGCTGCTGGAGCCCTCCGCCCCTCGCGGTCAGCGCATGCCGATTGATTTCTTTTTTCGCTCTCTGGCTCAGGACCAGCACGAGCGGGCTATCTGCATTGTGCTTTCAGGAACTGGCAGTGACGGAACCCTGGGTGTGCGGGCTATAAAGGGTGATGGTGGCATGGTCATGGCGCAGAACCCAGAATCCACAGAATATGACGGCATGCCTCGAAATGCCATTGCTACGGGCCTTGTGGATTATGAGCTTCCACCAGCCGAGATGCCGACGCAGCTCATGGCCTATGTGTCCCATGCCTTTGGAAAGCCTCCACGAGCTGTCATCTCCGCTACACCCAAAGCCGATAACGCATTGAAGAAGATTTTTGTAGTGCTACGCGCCCAGACCGGTCATGACTTCTCGCTGTATAAACATAGTACTATCAACCGCCGCATTGAACGGCGAATGGCCGTCCACCAGATCGAAACAATGAACGAGTACATCAAGTATCTTCAGCAGACACCTGCTGAGGCGGAGGCTCTTTTTCATGATCTGCTGATAGGCGTGACCAGTTTCTTCCGCGATTCAGAGGCGTTTAAGGCACTTGAGGAGCAGGTTATTCCCAAACTTTTCGCTGATAAACCAGCAGGATCAGCGATACGCATCTGGTCGACGGGTTGCTCAACCGGGGATGAAGCATATTCCCTTGCTATTTTGCTTGCCGAGCAACAGGAAGTTCTGAGGAAGAATTTCAAGATCCAGATATTTGCTACTGACATTGACAGCCAGGCGGTCGCCACAGCCCGTGCTGGCATTTATCCTGCGAGCATCGCCACAGATGTTTCACCAGAGCGGCTGTCACGCTTTTTTTCAACCGAATCTGATGGCAGCATGTACCGTATTCATAAAGCCATTCGCGACATACTGGTCTTTTCCGAACAAAATGTCATCAAAGATCCGCCTTTTTCCAAACTCGATCTTATAAGTTGCCGCAACCTTTTGATCTATATGAATGGAGACCTGCAAAAAAAGCTCATTCCTCTATTTCACTATGCGCTGAACTCCGGAGGGTTTCTCTTCCTGGGTACCTCGGAGACCGTGGGAGATTTTGGCGATTTATTTGTAACGGTAAACCGCAAACAAAAGCTGTATCAGAGAAAAGAGGATAATCAAGGCACACAGCACGCTGGCCTTGGCCGGTTTCTACCGCTTACACCGATGGATGCATCATTACCGCAGATTTCTGGAAAAACGTTATTTCCTGCTAAACTACCGTTTCGCGAGTTGACTGAGCAGATGCTTTTGCAGCAGGTCGCCCCGGCTGCTGCTCTGGTTAACGGTCAGGGTGATATCTTTTTCCTGCACGGTCGCACCGGCCTATTTCTGGAACCTGCACCGGGTGAGACCGGCATTTACAATATCCTGAAGATGGCCCGCGAAGGATTGCGGCGCGACTTATCCATTGCTCTATACAAAGCAGCTGCAACAAGGGAGAATGTATATTGCCCCGGCCTTCAGGTTAAAACGAACGGTGATGTTACAACGGTCAACATGGCCATTCACCAGGTGTCAACAGCTTTGCTTGTCACAATACAGAAAGACAGACCTGCCGCAAAGACCGAGCCGCCCCTTTATATAGTCACCCTGGAGCAGGTACCCCAGGCTATCCCACAAACCATCACCGCAACCAAATTATCTGAAATTTCTGCAGATGGCACTGCAACGGATACTGATGCGCGCATTGTTGCGCTCAAGCTGGAATTGCAATCCAAGGAGGAGTATCTCCAGACCGCCAACGAGGAGCTTGAAACAGCCAACGAAGAGCTCAAATCCTCCAATGAGGAGATGCAGTCGGTAAATGAAGAACTCCAATCTACCAACGAGGAACTGGAGACTTCAAAGGAGGAGTTGCAATCGGTCAACGAGGAACTGGCCACCGTCAATGCGGAGCTGCAGAACAAGGTTTCTGATTTATCCCGGGCCAATAACGACATGAACAACCTGCTGGCAGGAACGGGAATTGGCACTGTCTTTGTGGATCAGTGGATGAAGATCCTGCGCTTTACCCCATCCGCCACCCGAATCATCAATTTGATTCAAAGCGATGTGGGGCGTCCCGTGGGCCACATCGTCTCAAACTTGATCGGATATGATCAACTGGTTGAAGATGCAAAGGACGTTTTAAATACACTGATTCCTAAAGAGAAGGAAGTAAAGACAAAGGATAACAAGTGGTATATGATGCACATCATGCCTTATCGCACGCTTGATAATATGATCGAGGGCGTTGTGATAACCTTTTTCGACATTACAAGGACAAAACAAATTGAAGATGCCCTTCTGGAAACAGAGAAGTTGAATATACGAAGTGAAACTACCGTATAATCGCCTGCAAACTGGCAAGGCCAGCCGAATCATGGAAAAACATAGAAGTATTTCTGTTTGACATTATCATAACCGAGATCCTATTTGAAGGCACTGTTTAAGTTTTTTGTCTCCATTTTACACTGCCTTGAAAACCCCCTCCTTCTATCCCCTTTTTAAGGAGCTCAGCATGAACGGTCGATGTGACAACATTGAATCCAGCACCACACAACTTACGCCCTTACGCCAGCAGGCGGAAGAGATACTCCGGTCAAGAACAGCCTCGTCGCCGGAAGAACTGGAAGCCTTGTTACCCGAAGAAACCAGGAAGATTCTCCACGAATTGCGGGTGCACCAGATTGAACTGGAGATGCAGAACGAGGAACTTCGCAAAATTCAATTGGAACTTATCGACAGCCGGGAGCGTTATTTCGATCTTTACGACCTGGCGCCGGTAGGCTATTGCACCCTATCTGAAAAGGGGCTGATAATGGAGGCCAACCTCACCATCACCACGCTGTTGGGCTTAGCCCGGAGCGCACTGGTCAAACAACCTCTTTCCCGCTATATCTTTCCAGGTGACCTGGACATTTTCTACAGGCATCGCAAACAGCTTCTTGAAACCGGAGGACATGACGCATTTGACCTGAGGATGGTAAAAAAAGACGAAACGACATTCTGGGCGCATCTGGTATTTACCGCCGCACGAAATGCCGACAATTCTCCACTGTGCCGAATCGTGATTAGCGACATCACCGAACGCAAGTTTCAGGAGGATGAACGTGATTTGACTGCAAGATTGATTGCGCAGATCAATACGCCATGCGATTTTCGTGAGCTCTTGACAAAGCTGACCGTTTCCCTGCAAGGCTGGTCTGGATGCGAGGCCATCGGTATCCGCCTGCGAGAAGGCGACGATTATCCGTATTTCGAGGCCAGAGGGTTTCCGCATGAATTTGTCAAAATGGAAAAACATCTCTGCGCCTATGGCCCGGACGGCAAAATTCTTTGCGACGGCACCGGCAACCCAGTGCTCGAATGTATGTGCGGCAACATCCTGTGCGGCCGGTTCGATCCTGCCAGACCTTTCTTCAGCGACAACGGGAGCTTCTGGACCAACAGCACCACGGCCCTTCTTGCCAATACTTCAGAGACCGACCGCCAGGCACGTACCCGCAACCGGTGTAACGGCATGGGATACGAATCGGTGGCGCTGATTCCCCTTCGCACCGGTGACCATGTCTTCGGATTGCTGCAATTCAACGATCACCGTCCGAACCGGTTCACCCCCACCCTGATTGCCCATTTCGAAAGAATGGCAGACAGCCTTGCCATGGCCCTATCACAGCGCCAGGCTGTCGAGGCTCTGCGTGTCAGTGAGGAGCGACTCCGGGCGGTAGCCTCCAGTATTCCTGGTGCCATCTACCAGTTCATCAGAAGCAGTGACGGATCCTTTGAGATTCCGTTCATGAGCGAAGGAGCGGTTTCACTTTTGGAAAGACCTATGGCGGAATTGATAGATGCCTCGCTGTTGTTTGAAGGCGTACACCCTGATGATGTGGAAGGGTTGTGGTCTTCCATTATGGAATCCGCCAGTTCGCTAACCATATGGGAACGTGAGTTCAGGATTGTTGGAAAAACAGGGGCTATAAAATGGCTGCGAGGTGTTTCAAACCCGGATGCTTTGCCTGATGGAAGTATCTGCTGGGACGGTGTTTTTCTGGATATTACCAATAGAAAAGCCTCTGAGGAAGCTTTACATCGCAATCAGACCATGCTGGCACGGACGGAAAGCATCGCACACGTGGGTAGCTGGGAGTGGGATGTAGCAACGGACACTGTGACGTGGTCGAATGAAATGTTCCGTATTTTTCAGCGAAACCCGGCAGATGGTGCGCCATCCTTTGCGGAACATCCAAAACTATATGATCCGGAAGATATGGAGCGGCTTGGAAAAGCTGTTGAAGATGCCGTAAACACCGGAAAACCTTACAAGATAGAACTTTGCGCCGTTCGAAAGGATGGAGCAACCCGGATTTGCCGTGCCCGTGGCCATGCTGAGATGGGACCGGGGGGGAAAGCCACTCGCATGTTTGGATCATTGCAAGATATTACCGATCTCAAGCGGGCTGAGCAGGATTACAAAATGCTGTTCCGGGAGATGCTGAACGGCTTTGCCCTGCATGAGATCATTTGCGATGCCGCCGGTAAGCCCGTGGACTATCGTTTCCTGGCCGTTAACCCCGCTTTCGAGAAGATGACTGGCATGAAAGCCACTCAGATTATAAACCGAACCGTCTTAGATATTTTCCCGGGCATTGAACGGTGCTGGATTGAGACCTATGGCAATGTTGCACTTTCCGGCAGACCCGTCTTTTTTGAAAACAACGCTGCCGATATCGGAAAACATTTCCAGGTAACTGCGTTCCGACCTGCCCCCAACCAGTTTGCATGCATTTTTTCAGATATCACCGAGCTTAAACGTGCAGAGAAATCGTTAAAGGAAAGCGAGGTCAAATACCGATCCATGATGGAGGCAATGGATGATGCCGTTTACATTTGTTCAGGGGACTTTCACATAGAATACATAAATACAGCCATGATCAGAAGAATCGGTTACGATGCTACCGGAGAACTCTGTCACAAGGCAATTCATGGGCTTGATGAGAAATGTCCTTGGTGTATTTATGATAAGGTTATGGAGGGTCAATTCATCAAAACCGAAGTCGTCAGCCCCAAGGACAACAGAACTTACCATGTTTCCAATTCGCCCATATTGCATTCACATGGTGCAGTTTCAAAACTTACGATATTACGCGATATTACCGAAACAAAAAAAACCGAAGAAAGACTTCTGCAGGCACAGAAAATGGAGGCCATCGGTTCTCTTGCCGGTGGCATTGCCCATGATTTGAACAATATCTTATTTCCGATCAGTGGCCTTTCAGAGATGCTTCTGGATGAGACGCAACCGGATGACCCTTCCCATGAAAGTCTTGAACAAATCCATAAATCCGCTATTCGGGGCAGCGAGCTGGTCAAACAGATCCTGACTTTCAGCCGTCAATCCAAGCCCCAGAAACTGCCCATCCGGATTCAGCCGGTATTAAAAGAGGCTTTGAAACTGGCACGGGCAACAATACCCGCAAATATTGAGATCACAAGCTGCATCGACCCGGATTGCGGCATGGTTTCCGCCGATCCCACGCAAGTGCATCAGATCGCCATGAACCTGATCACCAACGCCTATCATGCTGTTGAGGGAAGTGGTGGTACAATCCATCTTGAGCTTAAAGAGACGGCATTTGAAAGCGATGATTCGATAAAATCCGGCAACTACGCGCGGATCTCCACATCCGACACCGGAACCGGAATCGATAAAACGCTTATCGATAAAATATTCGACCCTTACTTTACCACCAAGGAAATGGGAAAGGGCACGGGACTTGGACTTTCCGTGGCACATGGCATCGTAAAGGAACACGGCGGCGATATCCGGGTCATTAGTGAGGCCGACAGGGGAACTACCTTTCATGTGTTTTTGCCCCTTCTGGAAGATGCCATAACCAGCAAAACTGCAACTGTCACCAGAAAGTACCCTACGGGCCGTGAAAGCATTCTGCTGGTAGATGATGAAAGTCCGATTGCTAAAATGATGCAGATGATGCTTGAAAGGCTGGGGTATCAGGTAACTGTACGGACGAGTAGCCCGGATGCCCTGGATGCTTTTAGAGCCAACCCGTCAGAATTCGAGCTGGTAATCAGCGACAGGGGCATGCCGAATATGACCGGGGAACAACTTGCCAGGGAATTGATTTCGATCAGGCCGGGGCTTCCGATTATTCTCTGCACGGGGTTCAGCGATGAAAAAGATGAGCATCACGCCAGGGCCTTGGGCGTCAAGGGGTTTCTAAAAAAGCCTGTGGCAACAGGTGATCTGGCCGAAATGGTCCGAAAGCTGCTGGACGATGTAAATAGCTCCGCTCGAAAGTAGTTATCTCTGTCTAAGGAATTTTACAATGAATAAAAGACGTTTTTTTTATCTGCTGCCAATAATCCCGATCTTTATTGTCATTGTTGCCGGCTGGTTTGCAACGGATTATCTCGGCAATAAAGCTCGGCAGGAAATACTCGGCGAAAGCCAGGCATCCGTAATGACCCTGTCCATTTATGTTTCCTCCGCCTTCACAAGTATCGAAAGGGCCGTTCATTCCCTGGCCGGATCGCCCTATATCGCACCCGCGCTGCTGACCAAAGGGGAACCGGATATCGAACTGGCCAACAGCGTGTTGGACAGATACAATGCCGCACACAACGCTTCCGTGTCCTACCTGATGGATGTCGGCGGCATGACCCTGGCATCCTCCAACCGTTACGATCCGGACAGTTTTGTGGGGAAATCCTATGATTTTCGACATTATTTCCAGGAGGCTGCAAAGGGTCAAGTCGGTCGGTATTTTGCGATGGGCGTCACTTCCGGGAAAAGGGGATTCTATGCAAGCTACCCGGTTCGGAATCCATCAGGAGAAGTGATCGGGGTGGTCACGATGAAAAAGGATATAGACGGGATGGAGTCCTTTTTCAGCAAATACCCTTTTTGCTTTCTCATCAGCCCAGAGGGCATCATTTTCCTCTCCAGCAAACCGGCAATGGTTGCAAAAAGCCTCTGGCCCCTGGAAGAATCTGTACGGGAAAAATTGATTGCTTCCCGGCAATTCGGCGATAACATTGCTGCGGCCTTGATTAATAAGGAAATTGCCGATGGCATGGACGTCTCTTTGGGAAAATATAATTATTTTGTTTCCAGGAAGGCGATTGACAATGGCGGATGGTCCATCATACTTCTGACCCCGACGGACCGTATCGGGCTTTATAGATGGATCGGCGTTCTGGCAACTTTTTCCGTCAGTATTTTACTGATGGTTTTTTCAGCCGTTATCTATGTCACGAACCGTTCCAAAGAGGTCTTTCGGCAAAGTGAAGAAAGTAAAAGATTGCTGCTTCATGCCGTCGGAGATGGCATATTCGGGGTCGATACCTCGGGAAAATTGACCTTTGTCAACCCCGCTGCCCTGCGCATGCTTGGATTTACCGAAGAGGAGATGCTATGCCAGAGCGTGCACAGCCTCGTTCACCATTCCCGAAAGGACGGCTCCAAATACCCGCTTGAAGACTGCCCGATGTGTACCTCCTATATTCATGCCAAGGATAGCTATGTTGCCGATGAGGTGCTCTGGCGCAAGGATGGCGGCAGTTTTCCCGTGGAGTACTCCAGTATGCCGATCACCAAGGACGGCAAAGTAACGGGCGCGGTGGTGAGCTTTAAGGATAGCACCGAAAGAAAACGGGCGGCGGAGGAGTTGCAAGATATTTCGCAACGATTGAAGCTTGCCGCATCTTCAGCCAAATTGGGGATTTGGGACTGGGACCTTACCAGTAACAAAATGGTCTGGGATGAGCGGATGCTTGAATTATATGGTCTCACCAGAGAAACATTTCCGGGAGGAATCGAAGCGTGGCAGAACGGCCTGCATCTTGAAGACCGCGATAAGACCATTGAAGAATGTCAGGCTGCATTAAGAGGCGAAAAAGAGTGGGATACGGATTTCAGGGTATTGCATCCAGACGGAACGATAAAGCACATAAAGGCCAATGGTATGGTTATCCGGGATTCTGCGGGAACCCCGGTCCGCATGCTGGGAACAAACTTTGATATCACCGAGCGCAAGCAGGCCAAAGATGCACTCCTTAATGAAAAGAAATTTTCCGAAGCCATAATTGAAAGTATTCCTGGAATGCTCTATGTCTATGACGACCAGGGAAATCATATCAGACATAATAAAAGACATGAGAAAATGACCGGTTATTCAGCAGAAGAATTATCTCATCTGAATCCATTAAGTTGGTATGATGACAGGGCTGATATTATCCGGGTGGAGGCGGCGATCAGCGATGCTTTCACAAAAGGCTATGGCGAAGTAGAAGTTCCAATGCGGATTAAAAGTGGCGAAAAGCTGATGATGCATTTTACCGGGAGCAGGCTGGTTATGAACGGTAAAAAATACTTTGTCGGCGTTGGTACGGATATCACAGCCCGCAAACTGGCTGAAATGGAAAAGGCGCAGCTTGAAGCACTGAACCGGCAGCTTCAGAAGGCCGAAAGCCTGGGCCGTATGGCTGGCGCTATTGCCCACCATTTCAATAACCAACTCTATGCAGTGATGGGGAACCTGGAAATGGCCATGGAAGACCTGCCAGGTGGTGCTGACATTTCGGAGACATTGTCCGAAGCCCAGAAGGCGGCTCGAAAAGCAGCGGATGTGAGCAAACTGATGCTGACCTATCTTGGGCAAAATCCCGGCAATCAAGAACCCATAGATTTATCAGATGCCTGCTCTAAATGCCTTCCCCTGCTCCAGGCTGCAATTCCGAAAGGAATAACCATTGATGCTGATTTTCACTCTTCCGGTCCAGTCATCCGAGCGGACATAAACCAGATGCAACAGATTATTACCAACCTGGCCACAAATGCATGGGAGGCCATTTCTGACAATCGAGGTGCCATTTGCCTGACCATCAAGACGGTCTCTCATGTCGATATTACCACCACAAAACGATTTCCCATTGACTGGCAGCCGCAGAGTATTCCCTATGCCTGCCTGGAAGTATCGGATACCGGCAGTGGGATCACAAACAAGGATATCGAGAAGCTTTTTGATCCGTTTTTCACCACCAAGTTCATTGGACAAGGACTGGGGTTGCCCGTTGTACTGGGAATTGTAAAAGCATACGGCGGTGGCGTCACAGTGGAAAGCGAGTCAGGCAGGGGAAGTGTCTTTCGGATTTTTTTACCGGTATCAACTGAAGAACTCCCTATCCGACATGACCTGACTGTCATGCCGGAAGCGCTAACGACCAGAAAAGCAGAAAAAATCTCCGAGATCGAAAGCGGTGGCACGGTGCTTTTGATCGAAGATGAAGAACAGGTACGCAACATGGTAAAAAAGATGCTAACTCGCCTGGGATATAAAGCACTTGAAGCAAATGATGGTGCTGAAGCTGTGGATATATTCAGAAAGCATCTGGATGAGATCATCTGCGTTCTCTCCGATTTGACGATGCCGTTCATGAACGGCTGGGAAACACTGGCAGCCTTGCGTCGGATCTCGCCTGACATCCCGGCGATCCTGTCCAGCGGATATGACGAAGCTCAGGTTATGGCAGAAGAGCATACCGAACAGCCCGATGCTTTCTTGGGCAAGCCTTATCAACTTAAAGGGCTTAGAGAAACAATCAGCCGTGTTCTTGCAGCAAATAATAATGACGGTAATCAATCAGTGGATTGAAACGAAATCAACACATCTATTATCGTTATTCTATTCATGAGTATTGGGCGGTTTGGAAATATTAACAATACCCTTAGAATGCAAATCTCTGTTTACAGCCTGAAGAAACACAAATGAAATGATCAACGGGCTACGCGCCTCAGGGTGAAGCGTCCGCATCACGCCACCGTCGGAACAAACTAGAAAACATAGTCACGATGATATAAGAACGGGTTCAGGAAAAATGATCCGGGCATATGCCTGTGGTGTCAGTCCTTGCTGAACAAACACCGCTTGCTCGATCAACCTTTCGCATGCCCCTGTACCCGTAACCAGTCCATCCGTCATCAGTATCCTTTCACCTTGCAAATATACCCCCCAATGAAAGTGTCTTATTCACGGGTCGGTCGGCACCTAAAAGCTTGCCGACTTACAACTTTCAAATTTATAATGGTTTTTGAGAGAAATCTGGGGAAATGGCGCAAGTGGGGCACCCGTATGGATTTGAATGAGTGGAAAGGACCCATTTTTGAGGTCAAAATAAGGGAAAAATGATGGGGGAAGGATTAAAATATTGGCGGTTATGCCCGCAAATTCATAGAAGAAGAAAGATTCCGCGGGCCTTGTTGATGATGTCATTTCAATTCCGCCGGATCGTGAGCAACTGAAAAGAAACGATAAAGACATGACGAATTGATCTGGCTTTTTTGCCGGTTGCTGGAGTGAGACAGTCGGGCGTAAGCGCTCTGTGCTGATCCATGTGAAGTGCATGGCGTCACGCCCCTTGCAAAAAAAGCAAGGGGCGCGCCCCTTGGCCGAGGGGTGCAAGCCCGGTAGTGTGCTCCTGGAGTCGCCTTCGGCTCCACCTCGAAGCGGATAAAAGCATTTGATGTTTGATGGTGCAGTGCCACGTGAGGTGCAGGCGTCACGCCCCTTGCGAGAAAAGCCTGCAAGGGGCGCGCCGCTGAGCCGTGCAGTGCTGGTTCGTCTTATCTGCCAGGTGTCGCCTTCGGCTCCTTTTTGAAAGGATAACAGCATTTGATATTTGATGGCGGTGCTCGATTTATCGAGCGGTTCGGCCGGTCACCAGGCTGACGCCTTTGTGACCGGCCTCAAGTCCACGTTCCGTTGATACGCAACGGAAAACGGGGCCGCTGCAGCGCCGTTTGGAGAGCGCTGTGCCGGTCACTCCCGTTGGTCGTGACTGGCACTGAGACGACGTTCTGGAAAGGGGGGAGTGAAGGGCCACGTGGCGTTCAGTTCGGCCGATCACGCCGTTTCGATTGCTTTCGCAAGGTCCTCGAAACTATGTGACCGGCTTCAGGTCCGTAATTGGGTGAGGGGGGAATATCGCGGTTCGCTGGTGAAGTGGCTGGCGTCACGCCCCTTGCAAAAAAACCGCAAGGGTCGCGCCGCTGGGCCGTGGGTTGCTGGTCGCATGTTTGCTCCAGGTGTCGCCTTCGGCTCCAGCACGAAGCGGATAAAAGCATTTGATATTTGATGGCGATGCCCCTCGTGAGGGGCAGGCGGCGCGCCCTTTGCAAAAAGGCAAAGGGCGCGCCGCTACTTCATTGGGTGCAGTTCCGCCGGACAAGCAACAGCAACAGTAAAAGCAAAACAAAAACGGTGTCGGGGCGTTTTCCCTGTTGTGGTACATGCTGTTTGGTTTTCCCACTAGCGCCCCCGTGCGTTTGTTTTATCTGTGGTGGAAGTGTGTGTGGATCTGGTGGATGTAAATCTGGTGGTGGATATGGTGGTATTATGTGTTATGGCTATACAGCAAAAGGGTATGGGCGTTCCGGCTTCGCCGTCGGGTGTCTTCCGGCTCCGCTCCGCTCCGGTCCCGCCCAAAAAACGGCGGGACTTCCCTCCAGCCCCCCTAACGCTCGCGGGCCAGTGCCGCTATTGGCTTTGTACCCGCGCTCTACATGGGGTGATTTGAGGTGCCATTCGGCCGGTCACTCCCAACAGGTCGTGACCGGCCTCAAGTCCACTTTCCTGAAAGCGCCACGGAAAAGTGTCAGCGCCGGTGAGAAAGGGAGCCAATTTGTCCAGTTAAAATGGTACCAGTTGAAAATTCAAGCCAATTTTTGGCGCAAATATGCGCTTTTGCCACAAAGAGAAATTGGCAAAAATATATTGGGATAACTTTAGAAAGTCAGCGATATCCCGCTGAGAGTAGAAACGCGTTTAAGAAGGATCATTCGTGCTTCTTCGATAATTGGGTCCCTCCATGGTGAGGATTTCCAAATCACAAACGAAACGGTCTTTGATGTTTTTGGCAACCTTGGTGGGATAAATATCTATCCCCAGTCAGTACCAGGCAAAAACAGAGAAGAGCCCATTTTAATGCCTTGTACTGTTGGTCTGGAAGAACAGAAGGGAACCATTCTCGCCAAGAACCATGTGGACCAATAAGCCCACGATAAGAAAATCCGAAGATAAACGCTGAAAGAACAAGATCATCTATATCAAAAAAATACCAGCGAGGGAATCAGAAAACGGAAGAAAAAGGAATTCGCTTATTGCGAATTGAAAAGAAAATGGCTCCCTTTTAACCGGTCATAGGTGGACTCATTTCTCACCGGTCAAAATGGTATCCTTTCTCACCGGCGCTGACAGAAAAGTCCGGACGCCACGTGCAGTGCTGTTCAGGCGGACACTCTGCTGCGCTACGTGACCGCCTTCAAATTGAGTATCGGAGAACGCAACGAAAAAAAACAGGGGGACAGGGCAGCGCCACATGAAGAGCGCAGGGCCAGACACTTCGCTGCGCTACGTGACTGGCCCAGAAACCACGTGAGGAGCCAAGGGTGCAACCTGGACGTGATAGGCCGTTCAGCCGGTCACTCCCAACAGGTCGTGACCGGCTTCAAGTCCACTATAGGGGTACGCCACGAAAAAACACGCATCCCACGTGTGGTGCTGACCGGCGCTCCCCGAAAAGCCGGGGAGCGCCTAGGCGACGAGCTTTTCAACCTGGACGAAAAAACAAAAGCCGCAGCGCCGCAGCGCCACGGCCTACGCGCTCCCTGCAAAAAACGCAGGGAGCGCTCCAGCGGTGCAGTGCAGCCGGTCACTTCGAAAGAGCCTACGTGACCGGCTGCAAGTCCACTATCGGGGAACACCACGGAAAAATAAAAGCCGCACGCCATGTTTCGTTCAGACCGGCGCTCCCGAAAAGCACGGGAGCGCCTAGGCGACAACCTTTTCATTTTGAGCAGACAAGCAATAAGGAGGCGCCGGACACTCCGCTGCGCTACGTGACCGGCTTCAATATCATCTGATAAAAAGCCGAATGCCACGTTCGGTGTTGACCGCCGCTCCCTGCAAAGGCCAGGGAGCGGCTAGACGACGACCTTTTCAGACTGGACGAAAAAACAAAAGCATGATGAGTCACTGACAGTGTCGACCGGCGTGTCCGTACAAAAATCTGCCCAGCCACACCTCGACCTTTTTGAGTGAAATGCATTCATTCAAAGCGCCAGGAGTCGCGCGGCCTATGCAAAATTGTAATGGTTTTGCTGAGGCCGCGCTTCGTCATTATTTGATAAAAGCAACAGAACATGGAAGTCGGGCGGCCACATCACAGTTGTATTGGCTGTTCAGCGGCCGCCCTCCATCTTTATCTGATAATGCCCACCCACCACCCACAGTGGATGGCGCGGCAGCCGGTGCGGACGCTCCGCGCTGAAAATGCTGCCTCCGCACCCGCCCCGACAGCCGCTTGCTTATTTGATAAAAGCGGGAGCACCCTGGGCGTTGGGTGCATGTGGTACGCTCCCCGAAATGCCGGGGAGCGTACCACAGATGTTCTATCGGGGAAGCGAGACAATAAAAGCAGCAAGGTATTCTGTCATTTTGATCCCCCGCCCGCCGGGTGATGTGGCCCCTATAATCTTTTGTGGGT
>CAIVVZ010000324.1 GCA_903909505.1 uncultured Desulfobacteraceae bacterium | reverse complement strand
CGATTCTTAAGTATCAAAATTTTCAAAGTCCTGCTGAAAGACTGAACAAGTTTCGTTATCATGAAAATTGGCTGCATAACCTGATGATATCAGCTTCTTTGGGAGGATACAAAACGATCCCCCCAAATCCGTTATAATCAGAAAGCTTTTTGTCAACGCAACCTTACTTATGCTGTGGCATATAGATTGCAGACATTACCGCATCACAGCGGGACTGCTGTATCGGTTGAGCGCATTTTCAGCTCACTTGATGTTTTTAACCATTCTATTCAAGGAGGCAAACATGAAGGGACGAACGAAAGTACTGGCTTTACTGTTGGTTTTAGCAATGTCTGTACCGGTGTGGGCGGATGAAGCGCGTGATTTTTTCAAGGTCGGCGTGATTACCTCCCTTTCCGGCAGTTTGGCAACAGGCGGCAACGTTACCAAACGCGGCTATGATCTCTGGGCCGATGCCGTGAATGCGGCAGGCGGTATTGAAATTCAGGGTAAAAAATATCCCGTAAAACTCTTTTACGGAGATGATCAGTCCGAACCCGCCCAGGGCGCTTCCGCCGCAGAGCGGCTTGCCACCCAGGAGAAAGTCGACTTTGTTCTGGGTCCTTATGCTTCCGGCCTGACCCTTGCCGCGGCACCGGTCCTGGAGAAATTCAAAATCCCCATGATCACTGGTTCCGCTGAATCCCCCATGATCTGGAAAGAAAAGTTCCGTTACACATTCGGCACCATTCCCCCGGTGAATTATACCGGCTCGGCACCCATCAACACGATTGCCAACCTGAATCCCAAACCCAAAACAGCTCTCATTTTGGGCTCCAACGATACATTTTCCAAAGCCACTGCCGAGGCATTTCAGGATGCGGCTGTCAAGGCCGGAATCAAGGTGCTCAAATTCAATATCGTACCTTCCGGCCAGGACCTGATTCCCTATCTGTCCGCTGCCAAAGCCATGCAGCCTGACCTGATTGCTTTTGGCGGGCATGATGAGGAGCTAATCAAACTGGTAAAGGCCCTCAATCAGATCAACTACACGCCTAAAGCGCTTTTGATGCATTACGGCGTAACGGAGCCTGCCTTCATCGAAGCGCTGGGAAAGAACGCGGACCAGGTTTTCGGCGCCTCCGTCTGGACCGAAACCATCAAAACCAAGGGTGAAGTGCTGTGGCCGGATGCCAAAAGCTATGCCGATGCCGCGATGAAAGCCTACAATGTACCGGCTGATTATACCCAGGCAGGATCTTCTGCTGCGGGTATCGCCTTTCAGATGGCGTTGATCAAGATCAACGCCGTGCCGCCCCTGGATGAGAAAAAACGGGACGAGCTGGTGGTTGCGCTCGAGAATCTGAAGGTTCAGAGCTTCTACGGCCAGATCAGCTTTGCCACCGAAGGCCAGTTCTATCATGCCAATGTGGGTCTTACACCGCTGACCATCCAGATTCAAAGCGGAAAAGTCGTTGTGGTCGGCCCCGACAATCTGGCGGAAAGCAAGCCGATATATCCTATGAAAGCAGCCAAAAAATAGGTTTTTTTGCAAAGTAACACTTCAGGTGGTTAGCCTGATATTTTACCGTAAAATAATGCTTCCCCCTTTTAAAATAGGGGGGCAAGGGGGGATTTCAGTAGTCTATTCCGCTGAAAATCCCCCTCAATCCCCCTTTTCCAAGGGGGAAGATATCAGCTTTTTATCTCCCATCGGAGCAAGCATCATGGAATTATTGCCTCAGGCCACAATTGACGGCCTTTTGATCGGCGGAATTTATATCACCATTGCCATCGGTTTTTCTCTGGCCTACGGCGTCATGCACATCATTGATTTTGCCGTTGGCGAATGGATCATGCTGGGGGCTTTTCTGGGATATTATCTCAACCTGTGGACCGTCGTGGATCCGTTTATTCTCCTGCCGGCAATTTTTCTGGTTTTCGCTTTGATCGGATTCCTGGTTCAGCCCCTGGTTTACCGGGTGATCAGCGGTAAAAAAGGAAACCCCGTCCTGATGGGGTTGGTCTTTACGTTTGGACTGGCCTTGATGTTCCGCGGCCTGGCCTTAACCGGTTTTGGATTTTATTCCCATTCCATTCCTTCCGCCATTTCTCAGGACTCCTTCTCTCTGGAGATGGGCAGCGTTTTTATCACCATCCCTTATGTGCGTCTTGCGGGGCTGCTATACGCCCTTGCCATTACCCTGGTGCTTCATTTTGTCCTGAAGAAAACCGACTTTGGCCGCGCGGTAAGAGCCCTTTCCCAGCACCGCGAAGCCTCGGGGCTGATGGGGATCAACGCCAAACGGATCAGCTCGTATGTTTATGGGATTTACGTAGGGCTCAGCGCCATGACCGGAGTCATCATCGGCAGCATTTTCACCATCAACGCACAGATGGGCGGAGAATATACGATACTGGCATTTTTTATCGTGGTTCTGGCCGGCATGGGTTATCTGGCAGGCGTTCCCTGGGCGGCCTTTCTGCTGGGCCTGGTTCAGTCGTTTTTTCTGATCTACCTGAATCCCAGTTACACCCTGATGGCCGTATTCGGCATCCTGTTCACCATTTTGTTAATCTCCCCCAAGGGGCTTTTTGGAAGAGGCGTATGAGCCGAAAGTATCTCCTACTCATTCTGGCATTCGGTATCCTGCTGGCAGTGCCTTCAGTGATCCATGACACTTTTTTTCTAAGGATTGTCACTGAGGCGATTCTGTGGATTGGCCTGGCCATTTCCTGGGATGTCCTGGCAGGGTATACCGGTTATTTAAATTTCGGGCATGGCGCCTTTTTCGGCATCGGAGCCTACACCACCGCGCTGCTCATGAAGTTATGCGGCTGGCCGTTTTTCCTGGCGCTTCCGGTTGCCGGCGTGGCGGCCGGTATCGTCGCATTGATCGCCGGCATCCCCACGCTTCGGCTAAAGGGCGCGTATTTCGCCATCGCCACCTGGGCGCTGTCCCGAGCCATTCAACAAGTGGCGCTGGTCATGGATATCACCGGGGGGCCCGATGGCATGAGGCTTCCTTCATTTTTACATCCGGAGTTTTTTTATTATCTCATGCTCGGGGCTGTGGTCGCCATCTTAGCGTTGTACTGGTTCCTGCTGGAAAAAGCCCCATTCGGACTGAAGGTCAAAGCCATTCGCGAAGATGATCAAAGCGCCATGTCTCTGGGGCTGAATCCCACCTGGATCAAGCTCCAGGCATTTATCCTTTCCGCGGTTCCCACCGGAATACTGGGGGCTATTTACGCATACTGGATCACCTACATCGATCCGGCATCCGTCCTGGGGGATCTGGTGACGGATCAGGCAGTCGTCATGGCGGTGTTCGGGGGCTTGGGAACCTTGATAGGTCCCGCCATCGGTGCCATCATCATCTTTTTGTTCAAGACCTATTTCTGGGCGTATCTGTCCGATTATCAGGTCCTTTATCTGATCATCCTGGGAGGGGTGATCGCCGCCAGCGTCGTATTCCTCCCCAATGGTCTGTGGGGAACGATAACCAGTTATCTGCAAACCCGGAAAGCATTAAAACAGGAACCGGTTTCTCAAGGAAAAACCGATAAAGGAGCCCGACATGTCTGAACCCCGGTCTGAACCACTCCTTCAGGTGAACGCCGTCACCAAAACGTTCGGAGGACTCCACGCGGTGTTCCAGGTATCCTTTCATATCGCTCCCGGCGAGATTATCGGACTCATCGGCCCCAACGGTGCGGGGAAAACAACCCTGTTCAATGTGATCAGCGGCTTTTATGCGCCAAGCAAGGGACAAATCCATTTCAAGGGACAGGATATCAGCGGAAAGCCGCCTTACAAGCTTGCGGTTCTGGGCATCGGTCGCACCTTTCAGGTTGTAAAGCCCTTTGCCGGGCTGACGGTTCTGGAAAACGTCATCATTGCATCCTTTGCCAAGCATCCCAAGCGCCGTCAGGCGGAACAGCATGCCTGGCGGATTCTGGAAACAACGGGTCTCGCGGACCGGGCCAATGCCCAAGCTTCCAGTTTGACCCTGGCGGGCAGAAAACGCCTGGAGGTCAGCAAGGCCCTGGCCCTGGAGCCGACACTGCTGCTTCTGGATGAAGTGGTTGCAGGTCTGAACCCGACAGAGGCGGACAAGACCATCGAACTCATTCTTTCCCTGCGAAGCCAGGGCATCACCATCCTGATCGTCGAGCATATCATGCGGGTCATCATGAACATCAGCGACCGCGTCGTGGTGCTCAATTTCGGCCAGAAAATCGCGGAAGGCATTCCCAGGGATGTGGCCAAGGATTCCGGGGTCATTCAGGCATATCTGGGGGAGGCGCCGCAATGAATATTTTAAATGCAAAAGGGGTTTCGGTTTATTACGGCGATATCCAGGCCCTGTGGGACATCTCCTTATCCGTCACCTCCGGACAGATCGTGGCCCTTCTCGGGACCAACGGCGCCGGTAAAACCACAACCCTGAAAACGATCTGCGGTCTGCTTTCCGGCGCATCCGGCCAGATAGACTTTGAAGGAAAGATCATCAGCGGCCTTCCGGTCCATGACATCGCCGATCTGGGAATTACCCTGGTTCCCGAAGGCAGGCAGCTCTTTCCCAAAATGGATGTGGAGGAAAATCTGCTGATCGGCTCCTATCTCAGACGGACCCATGTCCATCGGGCAAAAAACCTGAATAAAGTCTATGAACTTTTCCCCCGTCTTGCCGAAAGAAAAAACCAAACCGCGGAAACCCTTTCCGGCGGTGAGCAGCAGATGGTGGCCATCGGCAGGGCCTTGATGCAGAGCCCGAAACTCATCATGTTCGATGAGCCCAGCTTGGGGCTGTCGCCGATTCTGGTTCAGGAAGTGTTCCGGGTCATCGAAGAGCTTCACGGCCAGGGCCTCACGATTTTTCTGGTCGAGCAGAACGTTCACCAGACGCTGAAAATCGCCGACTACTGTTACGTGATGGAGAACGGCCGCATCGTCAAGGAAGGCACGGGAAAGGATTTGGAAAAGGATGCCTCGATCCGGGAGACATATCTGGGATTCTGAGCCTTCCATTAATACAAATATTCATATTGTATATTAAATTTGTATTGACAGCCTGCTGTGCCCTGACTATCATGGCATTATGTACATTCCTCGTGTTATAGAAAAACTGCTGCCCGGCATTTTAGCAACTTTTCCTTGTCTGGCAATCAGTGGTCCGCGTCAGTCCGGCAAGTCCACCCTGCTGCGTCAGGTTCTGGCCGATTATCGATATGCCACGCTGGATGATCCCGCCATACGGGAGCAAGCCCTGAATGATCCGATCTTTTTTCTGGATTCATTGGGCGAACGCTGCATTATCGACGAGATTCAATTGGCTCCGGGGATACTTTCCTACATCAAGATTCGGGTTGATCAGGATCGCAGCCGCAATGGCCGGTTTGTCTTTACCGGCTCGCAACAGTTCAATATGATCCGCAATCTGGGGGATTCCCTGGCTGGTCGGATTGCGCTGTTGGATCTTCTCCCTTTTGCTGTGGAAGAGATCAGAAAAACGATATCGGTTGAGGAAGGGCTCAATCTCTTCACCCATGCCTGCCAGACAGGAAGCTACCCCCAGCTTGCCACAACACCTGAGATCGATCGGCGCCTCTGGTATGCGTCATATATCCAGACCTATCTGGAGCGGGATATCCGCTCTCTCTACGATATCGGCAACCTGCGGGAATTTCACCGCTTCATGCAGCTTCTGTCCGTGCGGTGCAGCCAGATGCTCAATATGAGCACACTGGCAACAGATGTGGGCGTAAGCGTCGCAACGATCAAGCGCTGGCTTTCGGTGCTGGAAGCCGGACGGATCATCCACCTGTTGCCGCCTTACTATAACAACCTGGGGAAACGGATCACCAAAACGCCCAAGGTCTATTTCCTCGATACCGGCCTGCTCTGCCATCTGGCAGGTATCCGCGAGCCGGAGCAGTTTCTGCAGGGACCGATGGCTGGGGCCTTGTTTGAAAACTACTGCGTCTCAGAGACCGTTAAGTGTTATGCCAATCTGGGGCAAAATCCCCGATTTTCATACCTTCGCACCAACAATGGTCTGGAGGTGGATATGATCATCGAAGGGTCTGGCCTGCGTCCACTGCCGGTGGAAATCAAATTGAGCCGGACCCCTTCCGCTTCCCTGGCGTCGGGTCTTACCCGGTATGCCGCCCTGTTCGCTGATGCAAAACCCGAGGAAGGGCTTCTGCTATGTCTGGCGGATGGTCAGCGCCAAATCAGTCGGGGGGTAACCGCCATTGGCGTGATTGAGTATCTGGATACCCTGAAACGCATGATTGTGTAATGATCTCTTTGCCACATCCGAGCCTTGCGCCATGTGCTTTGTCGCCATTACCTGGTCCGGCGTGCGTCGGCTCGTCTGCGGGGCGCGGGACGAAGACGCCCGCAAGATCGGTTTTGATGAAGGACCCAAGCTCGCCGACTGGGCGCCTGCCCTCAACGATCGCGGCATCACCGTCCTTCGCGGCGTTCTTCGTGATGAGGCGGTTGGGGTGCTTCGAGATTATGTTGAAGCAGGCGGAATCATCTACAATGCCGGCCATCAGGGAACTTACGGTGTGCTGGGCCGAACAGATCAATGACATAAAACCCGATTCATCCAGCATGTTTGGGGGAAAAAGTAAATTTTCTTCGGTGTTCTTAAAACCTTACATTTATTCATCAACTTCTCGTGGTTCAGCAAGAAGTTTAATTCCTTCATATACTTGGCTAAACCGCTCGCGCGTTAGAGTTCCGATCTTTTCTGATAAATCGCTTTTGTTGACTGTGAAAATTTGAGAGATATTAATAACACTTTTTTTGGGCAGGTTGGCTTCACCTTTATTCAACAAAACATTCCCTGGCGCATTTGCCCTTTTTAGATTTGACGTCAAGGCGCAAACAACAACTGTGTTGATAAGACTTCGATTGAAAAGGTTGTTTTGAATTACAACATGTGGATGCCGATATCCAGGTTCGGAGCCTAAAGGTTCATCGAAATCGATCCAGAATATATCGCCCTGATTGATCACCATTGGTCTTTAACCATTTTGTGATGCCGGGAACGCATCGTAGACATCAGAGATGCTTCCTTTGCATCCGGAAAATCATCGTATGCAGCGTTAATGGCTTCAAGTAGCTTTAGATTCTTGTGGCGCTGGATAAACTCCGTTGCAGCCAAAGCAAAAATTCGGCTTCGAGAAGTGTTCAATTCGTGGGCCAAATCGTCCATTTGCTCAAATATAGGTTTTTCAATTGATATTGCAGTCTTAATAGTTGGCATGGATTATACCTCTAAGTTGGATTTAGTATAACTAACGGTATAATTCGTGTCAATATAAATTTTTCTGACATCATTATTCTTGATTCCGCAACATCGTCTTTCCGGAATGAGAGACCTGCGCACAGCTTGAACCGGAGAGACTGCTTTAGACCAAGGTCATAGCTTTTTCCGAACAGATCCCTGGCAACAGAAACAGCGGTGCAGATTTCCGGGGCTGCCTCTATTGTTCTTTTATTATTCCACGATCATCCAAAAAAGCTGTTGGTTCTTTATCTTTTCCGTCTTCCCACATAAGGGAAAAAAACCAAATACCACTTTCGCCTATCCAAAAATCTCCTGGAGTGAAGGCCATCTTGGAACCCAATGGTTTCCTGCGGCGTTCAGGATTATACTCTGCGGACCAACCAAATATTTCCCCCTTCCAGTGTTTTCCAAATGTATGAAGGTAGTTTGCGAAAGCCTTCACTTCAGCCAAATCCGGAATTGCCAGAGGTAGGATTGGTGAATAATTATTTCGTTGAGGAATTTTTGCCTTAATTGTTAACATGCTTTTCTTCTTCCTTGGTAGTGTCTGTGTTTCGTTGACATAAATCCATAATAACGTGATAAATCGATAGGTTGACTTAAACAAGCAAAACCATAAAACATTGAGAAAACGGTCAGTTGCAAACCGTGTCAACTATATACCGACACTACCTCTTCCTTCTGCCAAACGTTTAATAAAAAGTCATGATTATCAATAATTATCCGTTCAATTTCGCGTAGCTCTAAAGGCTTGAATTTTCCAGAACGTCCAATTTTCAGAGGACTTAACCAATACTTGGCTTCTTTGCCGTCCTTCCCGACATGAACATGTGGTGGTTCGGCAAGATCAGCTTCGTAGAACCAGAATTTATAGCCTTTTATTCGTAGGATGACTGGCATATGAAATTTTTGTCAAGTATTCTTAAGCGGTCTGAGTTAAGTGCCTTGTTCGGTGGATTTTTTTCTGAGAGCCATTGCTTTCCGGCTTATTTCCTCAAGACTCAGATCTTCATCCATGTCTTGTCTCCACTTGGTATAATCGAAGGGCTCCCTTTGAATGAGCGCTACGAAGCGCTCAGCTTCAATATCACCAAGATACTGAGCAAGAATTTGAAATCCTTTTATTTTTATTTCTGTATCGGTAATCATACCAACACCTCTTTGATAAAGTTAATTGGATCGGTGATGCGGATGCCTTGTATAAACGGTGGAGCCTTTTTCAGTATTCCGTCATCCGTTGTCAGGAAAAATCCTGCCCCTGCATGGATGGCGCATGCGATGTGCAATGAATCAATTTTCTTAATTCCATGCTCTTGTAGCATCCAGGCCAGGCTAAGCAACTCTGCACTTTCTTGAACATCTTCAATTGCGTACATTCGCCACTTGGTAATTTGCTCTTTTCTCTCCCTGAAAGGATTCTTGCTGTTTTCATAATCCAAAATGTACGACCAGATCAGTTTGTAAGCGCCACTTCGTATTTCTTCTTGTATTTTTAATTTTGCTTCTGACTCAAGCCTTATCCGAAGATGCGACTGATCGTCATACGGCCTATTAAAGCAGCAGTTGTCAAGATAGACTTTCATGGCAATTCCACTGTGATTCTGGGTCTGCATTTTTCCTCGGACACGGACACCACCGGGAGTCGGCTCTTTCGACGATCCGGTGCATGCATTGGTTATCGGTTCCTCCGGTATGATCCGGGTTTCATCACTTAATTTTGGCATTCTCAACCTGTTTCGAGTACGGGTCGACGATCTCCCCTTGGAAATCAATTGCGCTGTACATAGCCCGGTAGATTTCAACTAATTCACAAACCATCTTGACGGTAAGATTGCCATCTATAAACCCTATAGCTATGCCTTCATAGAAAACAAATGCTCCAAATCTCGTTTCAAAATGTACGGTCTTGAAAGATATGGAATTGTTGTGCATACAGTTTCTACACGATCCAATAAATTCCAAGAAAACCCGGTCTTGTTTAAGGTCCCTGTCACCAGGATAATTCAGTTTAAAAACAGCATTCCACTTGTTATTAACTGGAATATATTTGTCGAATAATTGCTTTCTCAGTCGTTTATCAAGTTCGTCGTCTATCTCGAATTTGTCGAGAAGTTTGGCAATTTCATGGTATTTCCTTAACTGGATCTTCTCGCGACTATCAGGAGATGCTATCGCATTGAAGATTTCATCCAGACTGCTTTCAAAACATACCCAGCAGTCGTTAAGGAGGTGCAGTTTTAAGATCGAATGGTAAGTGTCCAAAAAGGGTGCATTTGATTCCACCGGTAGAATCCATCCAAGATTCTCAATATGCGGAACCTCTTCGGGGGAGTAATTTCCCTGAGCCCGTAAATTAAATACCATGAATTCGAAGTCATGGCCAAGATAGTAGACACGCAGGGCGTTTGCCATCTTCGCAAAGAAAGTCCTTCTTACATCTTTCTCAGAGTATTTCGAGTTTGACTCATATGTCTTGATTAACGTAATGAGCTTCAGTATCTCCGAAAGATATTCTAAAATCAGCATGCCACTCATGTCTTGTTCCTCATACTAATACTCAATAAACAGATTGATCCGCATAACACACAATTGGAAAGATTGTCAGTGAGAGGCTAACTTCTTGAAATTTCATTTATTCACTCTTTGTATCAATTTATCGAGGCATCTTATACGGATCGGCATAAGATGCCTCTTCATTCCGCGACATAGTTCTTTCAGGGGTGTGAGACCTGCGCTCAGATTGAACCGAAGAAGCCGTTTTAAACGAGGGCCATGGCTTTTTCCGGACAGATCTCCTGACAGCAGAAACAGCGGATGCAGATTTCAGGGTCAGCTTCCGGGTAGTCGCCATTCATCGACAGGGCTGACACCGGACATTGATCGATACAGGCGCCGCACCCTGTACATAGTTCCACATTTGCCTGGGGACAAAGCAGCGTCGGTCTGAAAAGGATCTCCTGAATGGCCGGGTTATTCATATTCGCCTCACCGCCCAGAGGGGGCAGTTTGAAATCAGGCAGTTGTTTCAGCTCCCCGATGATTTCGATCGTTTTAAGGTCATAATCTCCCAGGCCCACGCTTTTGGCTTTCCGAAGGAATCCCAGTCTGGCCGGATCACACCCCATCATGGTCGCGATGACGGCATCCAGAGCCACGGCATTGTCCGAGGCCAGGATCAGTCCGATGTCCCTCAGCTCCGGAGACGCCGGGCCATTTCCTTCCATTCCCACCACCGCATCCACGATGAAGAGATCCGGCACCCGGAGCCGGAATACATCCACGATCATTTCGTGAAACCGCGCCGGGCTGCCGGCAGCCTTGTGCAGCCGGGCTTTCTGAGCGCCGGGCAGGAAGCCGTAACTGTTTTTGATGGCACCGGTCATGACCGTCAGGCCGTGGGTTTTGAATTTGGGCAGGCTGATAATGATATCCGCCTCCAGAACCGCCCGCGAAAGACTCACCGTCGGCATATATTCCGCGTTGAAATCAATTTTCTGCGAATCGGTGCCAATATTCCGGTAATAGCCCCCGGCGGCGTCCATCAAACCCGTCTTTCTGAAACTCTCCTCGTTGGCGCCATAGCTGAAAACTCCCGGATTGTCTCCCACGATAATTGAAGCGGGCTTCATGGATTCAACCCGTTCGACCACTGCACGCAGAACGGCGGGGTTTGTCACGATTGCCTCATTGGCCTCGGATGCTCTCAGAACATTGGGCTTGATCAAAATTTTCTTATTCTTCAGGTTCAACGGGAAAATCTCAAATGCCCTATCTATCGCCTGCTGGACGTCTTCGTATGTTGCTGGCTGGATCATCACTGTGGACATGGCTGGCACCTCTTGTATTGGTTGAGCGGAGTATAGACTTATAGTCCCATAATACCGCAAATCATTTACAGTATCCATAGAAAAGAGACTTGCCGTTTTTGCCTCTTTTCCAAGCACCGGAAGTTACAATCCAGCCTTCCGCCTATGACGCTTCGCGCCCCCTCTTTCCATTGATTGCCACCCGAATAAAAGCACTGTTTATATAAATAGCGAACGATCGTTATATTTATTGACAGGTGCCATGCGATGGGATACTGTCTTCTGAAACAGTTGATTATTCATTAATTATATTGAAATCAATCTCACGAAAGCATTTGAATCGGCCAGTGTTCAGCATGAGATAAAACAGGAGGCGGTTATGGATTTCAGCGTATCGGAAAAGATGCAGACCATCACTCAAATGATTGATGAGTTTGTTCAAAAGGAAGTGATTCCCCTGGAACCGGCGGTATTAACCCGTGGTTTCAAGGCTGTTCTTCCGGAGCTTGAAAAAAAGCGCCAGATGGTCAAAAAGATGGAGTTGTGGGCACCGAACCACCCCGTGGAATATGGGGGCATGGGACTCAATCTGACGGAGCACGCCCTGATTTCCGAATGCCTGGGCCGCTCGATCCTGGGCCATTATGTTTTTGGCTGTCAGGCGCCGGATGCCGGCAATATCGAGATTCTGCACATGTTCGGAACCCCGGAGCAAAAAGAGAAATGGCTGCCTCCCCTGGTATCGGGCAAAATCCGCAGTTGCTTTTCCATGACCGAAGTGGAAATGCCGGGGTCCAATCCGGTGATGATGGACACCACGGCCATCAAGGATGGCAGCGATTATGTCATTAACGGCCAGAAATGGTACACCTCATCTTCCGACGGCGCCCGTTTTGCCATAGTCATGGCCGTGACCAACCCGGAAGCGCACCCTTACCAGCGCGCGAGCATGATCATCGTCCCCACCGACACGCCGGGATTCAACCAGGTGCGAAACATTCCGGTGATGGGAGAATCCGGTGAGGATTATTTCGGACATGGCGAGATCCTGTATCAGAATTGCAGGGTGCCCCAGTCAAACCTGCTGGGCCCCGAGGGCAGCGCCTTTGCCATTGCTCAGGAACGCCTGGGGCCAGGTAGAATTCACCACTGCATGCGCTGGATCGGTATCTGCAACCGCTGTTTCGATCTGATGTGCTCACGGGCCCTCACCCGGCCCATCGCACCCGGAAAGACCCTGTCCCAGAAAGAGATCGTTCAGGCATGGATTGCCGAATGTGCCGCCGACATTCAGGCCGCGCGCCTCATGGTTCTTTATGCGGCGGACAGGATCGACAAGGTGGGCGCCAAAGCGGCCCGCACCGAGATCTCCATGATCAAATACGTGGTGGCCAACACCATGATGAAGGTGATCGACCGGGCCCTTCAGGTACACGGCGGCCTGGGTATGACGGACGACACGATCATCGCCTTTTTTTACCGCCATGAACGGGCAAGCCGAATTTACGATGGCGCGG
>CAIVVZ010000323.1 GCA_903909505.1 uncultured Desulfobacteraceae bacterium | reverse complement strand
GTTTTCGATAACCTTGCTTTCGGTAAGAAGGATTCGGCAGCCGCTGTCCGCCAGCATATAGTCGATCCGGTTCATGGGATAGGACGGATCCACCGGCAGATAGACGCCGCCTGCCATCATGATCCCAAGCAATCCGATGATCGACCATTCATTTCTGTCGACCATCAGGCCGACGATTTCCCCCGGTCTGACCCGGTGTTTTCCAACCAGGACACCGGCCAGTCCACGGGCCCGTTCATCGAGTTCCCGGTAACTGATTTCCAGGTCTTCCAGGACGATGGCGATGCGATCCGGCCCCCTGGCCGCCTGCGCTTCAAAGATATCCACAATCGACTTGTCCGAAGGAAAGGGATATCGCGTATCATTAAAGGTATCGGTCAATAACCGCTTTTCAGCCGGGCCGAGGATATCCAAGTCATGGATCGCCGTCCCGGTATCCGCGAGGATACTTTCCGCAAGCATGGAAACATGGCTCGCCATTCTCTCGATCGTGGCATCCCTGAACAGATCGGTATTATAATTGATACCCATCCGGAGACTGCCGGCGAACCGTGCAATTTCAAAGGTCAGGTCGAACCGGCTCGTCCCGGATTCAACGTCGATTGCCGTGATGTTCAGAGAACTGCCTTTCGCGGCGGATTCCTGTTCGTCCCGATAGACCAGCATCACGTCAAACAGCGGCGCATGGCCGGGATCTCTTGCCAGATCGAGCTCGTCGACAAGCCGGTCGAAAGGATATTGCTGATGATCGTAGGCATCGATCGTTGTTTTCTTCACGTTTTCGAGCAACACGAGAAAAGACGCCTCTTTATCGATTCGATCCCGCAGGGCAAGGGTATTGGCGTAAAAACCGATCTGCTCTTCCAGGTCGGGATGGTTCCGGCCCGCGACCGGGGTACCGACGATGATATCATCCTGACCGCTGTACCGGTAAAGAAGAGTTTTTACCAGGGCCATCAGGACCATGAACAGGCTGGCATCCTGCTTTTGCGCAAGCCCGGTCAGTCCGGAAGTCAGCCTCTCATTCAGGTCAAAGAAAAAAGTCTTTCCACGGTATGTCTGGAGCAGTGGCCGGGGAAAGTCCAACGGCAGGTCCAGTGCGGATGATCCGGCTCCGGAGAGTTTTTCGCGCCAGTAAAGAGACAGTTTTTGAGTCTCGTTTGCTTCGAGCCGGGCATTCAGCCAGGCGGCATAATCCCGGTACTGCACCGGAAGCGGCTGAAACGGGTTTTCCCCGCCCTTCCGGAAGGCCTCATAAATGCCCAGCAAATCCCGGGCCAGGATATCGAGCGACCAGGCATCCCCGATGATGTGGTGCATGTTGAAAAAAATCGCATGCCGTCCGCTGGGCAAGGTGATCACCGAGATCCGGAGCAGCGGCCCCCGGGACAGGTCAAAGGGGATGGATGCCTGGTCCCTGGCAAACTGCAAGGCGCACGCTTGCGGGTCCGGCGCCTGGCTCAGATCGATTTCCCCGATTTCAAATTCTCCGGCAGAATCCGTTATCTCATGCACCCGTTGCCGGGGCTCCGCATCGGTATCCAAAAAAGTGGTGCGCAGGGATTCGTGGCGGCGGATCAAGGCGATGAAAGCCTGGCGGAACGCAGGGATATCCAAGTCACCATCCACAACGAAGAGACTGGGCAGACTGTAGGCAACGGACCCTTCCTCCATCCGGTCCAATATCCAGAGCCTTTTCTGCGAAGGCGACACGGCGTAATCGGGTTGCCGTTCCAGCGGGGTGATCCGCGCGAACCCGGATACCGAAGGCTTCCGCAGCAAGCCGGCCAGTCCGCGGATCGTCTGGTTCGCGAAAAAATCCCTGAGGCTGATCTCCACCCCCAGTTCCCGGTAAATGCGCGCGAGCACCCGCGTGGCGGTCAGCGAGTGACCGCCTGTCTGGAAAAACGGGCTGTTGACGCCCACCTTCCTCAGGCCCAGCACCTCCCCCCAGATGCCTGCCAGAAGCGTCTCTGTTTCATCCGCCGGTGCCTCGTAGCCGATCTCCGCATAGATCAGCGCTTCGGGTTTCGGAAGCGCCTTTCGGTCGATTTTCCCGTTGATGTTGAGCGGAAACGCATCGAGCCGGACATAAAAAGACGGCACCATGTAGGACGGCAGCGTCTGACGCAGCCAGGCACTGACCTCTCCGGCATCGGTCGCTTTTTTCTCCGTGTAATAGCAAACGATCGAATTTTCGTTTTCCCGGGAGCGGTGGCCGACAACGACCGTTTGATCGATGAAATCGTTCCCCAGCAGGATTTTCTCGATTTCGCCCAGTTCGATGCGGACGCCGTTCACCTTCACCTGGGTGTCGAGCCGGCCAATGAACTCGATACTCCTGTCAGCCAAATATCTTCCCATATCACCGGTTTTATACACGATATCATCCGGATCACCGGTGAGCGGGTTGGGCACGAAACTTATTTTCGTCAGATCCGGATCGTGATAGTATCCCTTGGTTCTGAAAGGCGTCTTGATGAAGATGTCGCCGATCTCACCCGGTTCACAAAGCCGGTTTCCCTTTGTGATCAGTATGGCGGTGTTTGATATGGGAAGACCGACGGGTATCATCGCATTCGGATTGGCGGGTCTTTGCCGGATGCGGTGAAAGGTTTTAACAAGGGTCGTTTCGGAAGGTCCGTAGAGGTTCACCAATCCGATCCTCTCCCCGACAAGATCCATCCACCGGATCACATCCTTTCCATAGAGGGGTTCTCCCGCCATCAGGATATATTTCAGATCCGGCAGGATGTCCCCGCCGCCTTCGGCCTCTTCAATTTCCCTTAACATCGTCCTGAACAGGGAAGGCACGCAATGGACAAGAGTGATGCCGGATGACGTCATCCACCGGACGAGCGCTTTCATGTTCGTCCGGATTTCTTTTTCCGGAATGCAGAGCATCCCTCCGGTAATCAGGGGAACGAAGATGTCCCGCAGACTGGCGTCAAATGTGACCGGCGGCATTTGCGTGACCCGGACCCGTTCATCGAAACCGAACTCCTTGACCTCCCAGTGTACGAAATGGCTCAGGCTTTTATAACAACCCACGATCGCCTTGGGGACCCCTGTCGATCCGGAGGTGTACATGATATAACTGCTGTCATCTGGATCGGGAAGATCGTTGGCCGTTGGCTGTTGACCGTTGACCGCAAACGGTGAACGGTCAACGGAGACAGTCCCACTTTCCCTTGGCCCACTTTCCTTTGGCCCGTTATCTCCCCGGACCGTCACCCGCAGATCCGGATCAACGAGAATCACGGGGCATGCCCCGTGACTGAATCCCACGGCTTCGAGCCTCCGGCCGGCTGCCTCGAACGCATTTTCGGAAATGATGACCTCGGGAACGGTTTTGTGCAGTATATATTCGAGTCTCTTATCCGGAAACGACATGTCCAGCGGAAGGAACACACCTCCCGACTTCATCACGCCGATGATCGCAGCCACATACTCAATGCTGCTCTCCAGCAAGATGCCGACGATAACATCCCGTTTGACTCCTGCTTGTTTCAGGAGTCTGGCGATATCGTCACTCACCCGGCTCAGATCGCCGTAGGAGATCTCTCGTCCTGCCTGCCGTATGGCGGTTCTTCCAGGGTATTTTTCCGCGGTCGCTTCAAAAACTTCATGGACTATTTTCTTGTTCACAGTGGCCACTACAGAAACCTCCCGCCCATTGGTATATCGTTGAACATGAGTTCCCCGGATTGGCCGAGGGATTTTTTATAAAGCGGTTGACCATCTGGTCAACGCACTCCAAATACGCCGTGGCATGCCCCGCCAGAACTGAAAAATAATAACTGCGGCTCAAAAATGCCGCGGAAGGCCTACTGAATATGGCCGGCGTGGCGTTGTCGAGACTCCCTACCAGCATGAGGGTCGGGATGTCGCTTACCAACGGATTGCTTTCATGAAAGGGAAGCGGCTCCACGGGCCACAATCCCAGAATTCCCGGCTCCATTAAGACAAATTGCGATTCGAGCCAAGTGGCGATGGATCGATTCGATGTGTTCTGATGGATGACTTCATATATCCTGTTGGGGCTGGTGTAAAAAGCGTCCTGAGTCGCAAAAATACAATTATACATTCCGACGCTCGGGGATTCGGTCCCGGGACCGCCGTTGGGAAAAAAGAAATCCATGAACGAAATCCATGCGTCCGCCACGGGGCCGTAATCTCCGGTTGTGTACATGGCATTGATCTTCATCGGCAGTTGGGCGTCGTACGGCGTCTGCTTGAGTTCCGCCACAAGAAAAGAAGCAAGCTTGTCACCCGTAACATTGACCAAGATATTGTCGGTCGGGACACTGGATTGCTCGAAGCGGTGATACAAAAGATGGTAAACATGACTGCTCATAAACCTGCTACTCAGCCCCCCCCTGTCATGGGTCAGGCTGCTGGATTGCGCGTAGTGGTGCCCGACGACACTGGCCGGGCTTGCATCCAGTTCTTCCATCATCTTGTAGAATCTGGTTTCCAGAAGGGGGTATTTGCTCTTTGCGGCATCGAAGAAGCTCCGGAACGAGTACAGCACTCCCGGCGTTTCCTGCTCAAAAGGATTGATCTCCGGGGGAAGGATCGAATCGAGCACCATGGATTTGATAATTTCCGGATAATATTTCATCATCATCATACCCAGGCGGGTTCCATAAGAGGCGCTGTAGATGTTGATCTTACCGTAACCCAGAACAGCCGCCAGATCCTTAATATCCGCCGCGTTCTCAAGGGTGTTGTATGCGGACAGATCGACGCCCTGATTCTTCAACCGGTTGTAGCACGTTGAGAATGCCTGAATCCTTAACGCCGCCGCATCCTGAAAACTGATTCCGTACACCTGGCTTCTGAGCGGCCCCAGCTCATCGGAACAATAGAGCGCGGGCAGTGAGTTGTTGGTGCCCCGCTGATCGATGACGACGATATCGCGGTTATCCCCGAAAGTCTGGCGAATGTAATTGCCAGGAGAAGTGTCCTCGAAGATATTGAAAGCATCAACTGTCGTTGCGCCGGGCCCTCCGATCAGGTAAAACACCGGTTCATTGCCCGAAGCACCGTTCGGGTTCTTGAATATTCCGACATAAATCTGAATCGTCTTTCCGTAAGGCTTGCCACGGTCCTCAGGGACGGTCAGATACCCGCACTGCGTGGTCGAATTGGGCTCAAGCGTATGCTTGCATGTTGTTGATTCAAATCGGGGAACAATCGCCAGCGCCACGCTCCAACTGCTGGAGACCGGAGCAAGTAACAATACGACGGACACCAACCACATGACGGTCAACTTGATCTTCGTAACCATATTACCTCCTTTGACTATGTGTTCTCCTTTGTTCCGGAATCGTTCCGGCATTCTCAACTCCGCATGTCACATTCAGGAAACCCATAATAGACAATCTACCGTATTTTCCCCTCGCAGGACGTGCATGCCACAATCCGGAAGATTATTTTCCAAGAGTTACCTTACTGAATTTCCTTTTTGATCATTGCTTCCAGTTCCTCCGGGTCCATTTCGTCGATGTAGGCAAATTCGTCTTCACTTTTTCCGACTGTCGAACTGTCCGAGCCCCCCGAAGCGTATTCTGGATCGATCTTCAGCAATTCCGCCAGATAACGGCATAGATCATTGACCGACGGATAGTTGAAGAGAAGCCCCACCGGCAAAGAAATATCGAGACCTTCGGAAAGCAGGTTCCTCAGTTCAACGGACATGAGCGAATCCAGGCCCAGCTCCATCAGAGGCTGGTCGGTCCTGATCCGCCCGGCGTCCCCGTGACCCATGACTTTTAGCGCAGCGTCAATGACAGCCGTACGCAGGATGGCGATTCTTTTCTCTCCCGCTACCGCTGCGAGTTTTTGCTTGATGGCCGATTTTTTTCCGACTTTGCCTTCTTCGGCAACGGACCCCTTGAGCAGGTGGACAAGAAATCCGGCCATTTTATATTCTGGCCGTCGGGCAAAGATGTGCTTTGCATACGCGATCCAGTCGATATCGACCGCATATGCCTGCACCAGGTCAGCGGTGAGAATGCGGTCAAAAAGATCGATTCCGTCCGAGGGGCGGATGGACCTTATCCCCTGCCTGGCATACCGGGCGCCCGCCTCCTGGTGCGAAGCCGCCATGCCGATCCCGTCCCAGGGACCCCAGTTGATCGTTGTCGCCGGACAGCCTCTCTGCCTTAGATCATGGGACATGGCATCGAGGAAAGCGTTTGCAGCGGCGTAATTGCTCTGTCCCGGACTGCCCAGGCCGGAAGCCGTCGATGAAAACAGAATAAAAAAATCCAGGTGCCGATCCTGCGAATGGCGGTGGAGGTTCCATGCGCCGTCGATCTTCGGCGACATCACCCTGGTAAATCGCTCCCAGCTCTGGTCGCGGATGATCCCGTCATCCAAAATTCCCGCAGCATGGACTATCCCCTTGAGCTCCGGCAGGGTCGTTCTGATTCTCTCCAGAATGCCCGCCACCTCATCTTCCCGCGATACATCGCCTTGCATCACCACGACATTCGTCTCGCTACCCTTCAACCGTTCAATCCTGTCCGCAATGCCCGGACTTGCGGGGTTTCTGCCGCAAAGGACGATATTTCCCGCCCCTTTATTCTTCAAATGTTCGGCGATGAGGCATCCCAGTGCCCCGAGCCCCCCGGTGATCAGATAGGTCGCATCCGGCCGGATCCTCACCCCTTTAGCAATCCCGGTCAACACCACCTTACCGATATGCCTGGCCTGGGCCATATACCGGAAGGCATTCGCCGATTCCTCAATCCCGAACACGGTTCGCTTCAGGGGTTTCAACTCCCTACGCTCGAACCCCCCCATCAACTCCGCCAGCATCTCGCCCAGCAACCCG
>CAIVVZ010000322.1 GCA_903909505.1 uncultured Desulfobacteraceae bacterium | reverse complement strand
CCGAAGTTGCGTGAACAGCGGGATGGAGCAACGCCGGCGCCTGTTTCTTCAGGGACAGGCTTGTTTCAAGCAGATCAGGTAGGTGCAGATTTTGCACAGGCAGTTCAAACCCAGGTATTGCCGAAGTTGCGTGAACAGCGGGATGGAGCAACGCCGGCGCCTGTTTCTTCAGGGACAGGCTTGTTTCAAGCAGATCAGGCAGGTGCAGATTTTGTTCAGGCAGTTCAAGTCCAGGTCTTGCCGAGGTTGCGTGAACAGCGGGATGGAGCAACGCCAGCGCCTGTTTCTTCAGGGGCGGGGTTGTTTCAAGCAGATCAGGCAGGTGCAGATTTTGCTCAGGCAGTTCAAGTCCAGGTATTGCCGAAGTTGCGTGAACATCTGGATGGAGCAACGCCAGCGCCTGTTCCTTCAGGGGGAGGTTTGTCTCAGGCTGATCAGGTACAAGCAGATCTGGCTCATGTTGTTCAGAGCAGGGTATTGCCCATATATCCGGAGCAGGGGCAGCCTCGTTTGGAATCCACTTCAGATTCTGCACTTTCAGGGTTTGATGGGATTTCTGCGGTTCAAGCCCAGGCAGCTCCAAAGTTGCGCCAACAGCAACATCAGCAACATCAGGAACGTCATCCATTGCCAATCCCGGATATGATTGATCTCAATCCGTTAACTGAAAAAAATGGATTGGGTGTGAAGGGGAATCAATTGAAAGGGCGTTTTGCTGACAGTAACTCCGAAGACTCGACTGTATATGAAAAGGTGCCGACGGATCATAAGATTGTTTCGGATATGCGACAGCAGGAAGTTAAGGTGAAATCCGCTTCATCTCAACAAATCGATGATTCCGTTGAAACCGGCGGAAGAGCCATCTCTTCTGTCGGCGCTTCGAATGTCGATGATGGAACGCCGGATGCATTTAGGCCTGCAAGCCACACGGGCAGGATTACAGGCAAGGAAGCGTCCCAGCTCCAACCCCCGGATCTGGATTTAAAGGATACGGCTGTCAACTTTGCCAGGGAAGGTCAGATGGAAAAAACAACTTTGACGAATCCATCTTCATCTTCAATTGAAACCCGGCCAGCAGACCCGTCGTTTCAGGCGGAGATCTTGAAGCAGGTAGTGGAAAAATCGGCTTCCACCTTGAAATCCGGACAGTCTGAGATTCGGATTGATTTGAAACCCGAATCTCTGGGGCACTTACGGCTTCATATATCCATGGAGAATCAGCAGGTGACTGTCAAAATTCTGGCGGAAAACACCCAGGTGAAAGAGATGATTGAACGTCAGGCATATTTGATCAAAAACGAGCTCCAGCATCAAGGCATCAAGGTTGATGCAGTAAATGTGGACATGCTGATGTCCGGTGGATCGGATTTTGCATCTTCCCATCATGAGGAAGCTGCATTCAAGCAGACTCGAAATGAAATGGCATATATCGGCGGCCAGGAAAGTACCGGTCAAAGTGAATTCAAGGAGCCGAATTCGCCGGGCCAAGCCAACAGCAGAGGTGGATATCTTATCAATTATTTTGCTTAATAACAAAATGTCGGAAAAAATTCTCCGGCTTTCTCGTGCCCGAAATAAGGGGGGCAATCATGACTGTTTCAGCCATTGGCGCATCCGCATCATCTACGAATAATTTATACAATTCAGGTTCACAGACCCTGGGTAAAGATGATTTTCTGAAACTTCTGGTTACCCAGCTTCAGAACCAGGACCCGTTGAATCCAACGGACAGTACACAGTTTGTTTCTCAGCTAGCGCAGTTCAGCTCTCTGGAACAATTGTCAAACGTCAATGAAAATCTTAAAACAGTCCAATTGTTCGATCAATCCATCAATAATGCACAGGCCGTCAATTTTGTGGGTAAAACGATTAAAGCCAGCGGCAGCATGTTTGAACTGGGTTCCGGGAAAACACACGAGATCCAGTATCAACTGGGTGAAGATGCAAATGCGGTTTATGTCAGTATTTTCAACGCATCCGGTGAAGTTGTCCGGAAAATCGAAATGGATCAGATGACCGCAGGAGAGCAGAGCGTTGTCTGGGACGGCAAAGATCTAAACGGCAATGCCGCGCCCGCCGGAACCTATTCTTTCTCGGTTCAGGCGAAAAACGCGGATGGGGAGATCATGGCCACGGCTGCTTATATCGAGGAAACACTTACAGGCGTCAGCTATCATGACGGCAGCACCTATCTGCTGGCAAAGGGTATTGAAATTCCCTATTCAGCCATTATCGAGGTGGCGGAGACGGTGAAAAAGTAAGCGCAACTCAAACACCGATGGACGATAATCACGTAATACATAGCACCGATATCAAACAATAAAGGAGGTAGTTCATATGTTAAGTTCAATGTATTCAGGGGTATCCGGTTTGAGAGCCAACACCCAGCGGATGGCGGTTATCGGCGATAATATCGCCAATGTCAACACCACAGCATATAAGAGTTCGGAGATTTCGTTCGAGAGCATGATTAACCAATCCGTCGGCGGATATACGGGTATGGAAATCGGCAACGGGGTCATACTGGGTGATCTCAACTATGATTGGAATCAGGGAACCGTTCAAAGAACATCGAATCCCTTTGACATGGCTATTACGGGTTCCGGATTCTTTATGGTCAAGGATGCGGGTGGAAACTCCTTTTATACCCGTGACGGTGAATTCAAGTTTGATGCAACCGGAACCCTTGTGACTTCTTCGGGTATGGCGGTTCAGGGATCCGCCTATCCGCCCGCGGCGCCGCCGGTTCCTGCACCCATAATTATTGATCCGACCAAATATCAAAGTGTTACAGTCGATGATAAGGGCGTATATTGGGCTACGGATATCACCGCTGCCCCTCCGGTGAAGACCGCCTTGTTTCAGGCTTTGGTTTTTGATACCACGGATAAAACTGTCATGGCTAAAATGAATAACAACCTTTATACAAAGACTACGGCAGGTGCGATGGAAATAACCGGCATTCCGAACTCAAACGGTTTGGGTGCGGTCGATCCGGGATCCATTGAAATGTCCAACGTCGATATCGCCAAGGAATTTGTCAACATGATTACCGCTCAGCGGGCTTTTTCAGCCTGTTCCAAAGTCATCACAACCAGCGACGAAATTTTGCAGGAGTTGGTCAATATCAAGAGGTAATTTAAATTATAACAAGCGGCAGGTGGCGTGAAGAAAACAATCCGCCTCAGGCCGCTATCCGATGCTGTCACAAAATGGAGGCAGTCCGATGATCAAAGTAACCCGATTAAACAATATCGAAATTATCGTGAACGCGGAAAGGATTCAATCGGTTCAGGCCACGCCGGATACGTTGATCACCTTTACGAACAAGGACCGGCTGATGGTCAAAGAACCTGTTGAAGAATTGTCCAGAAGAATTCTGGATTACCGGCGAATGGTCTTTCAGAATCAAGTTTCGGCAGTAGATGTTCTTGAGCAGTTTCCGGATATCCTTCATTGATGAAAGAGGAGACTGTTTTTT
Organism: uncultured Desulfobacteraceae bacterium; assembly: GCA_903909505.1. Taxonomy (GTDB): domain Bacteria; phylum Desulfobacterota; class Desulfobacteria; order Desulfobacterales; family Desulfatirhabdiaceae; genus RAAP-1. The sequence goes on along the minus strand of CAIVVZ010000322.1, from coordinate 47,795 downwards.
ATGGATATCACGACACTGATGGGTATCCTGGTAGCGGGTGTGCTGGTGGTCAGCGCCATTCTGATGGGCGGGCCGGGGATGTGGTTTCTGGATTATCCTTCCCTGATGATCGTTATCGGCGGGACCATGGGCGCGACGCTGATCGCTTATCCGATTTCCGAGGTGATGAGTGTTTTCGGAATTGCCAGAAATGTATTTTTGCATCGCTATCAATCCCCAACAATACTGATCCCCATAATCGTTAACATCGCAAAAAAAGCGCGGATTGAAGGCATTCTTTCGTTTGAATCCCAGATGAAAAAGCTGAATGATCCGTTTCTGGTCAAGGGAATCCAGATGGCCATTGATGGGATGGAATCCAGCGCCATTGAAGATGTGTTGACCACGGAAATCGCTTATGTCGGGGAGCGCCACAAAATAGGCGCCGAAATATTTTCGACAATGGGAGCCTATGCGCCATCGATGGGAATGCTGGGGACCCTTATCGGTCTGGTGCAGATGCTCAGGCAGATGAATGACCCCAGTCTGATCGGCGGGCCGATGGCGGTTGCCCTCCTGACCACGTTTTACGGCTCTGTCCTGGCGAACCTGCTGTTTAATCCCATTGCCGGAAAGCTGAGAACCCGCAGTAAGCAGGAGATGCTGGTCAAGCAGTTGATTCTGGAAGGCATTCTGGCGATTCAGGCAGGAGATAACCATCGGATTGTGGAGCAAAAATTGAAAGCTTTTATTTCACCCAAAGTTCTTCAAAAAGCAGCCAATGGGAATGTCAGGCCGTTGCGCTCGGCAGAGTCATGAATCCCAATTCCCGAATATCGAGTGATCCCCCCCCTGTTTCCGGCAATGAATGGGCCGTTGTGTATGCCGGGTTTATCATCATGTTGCTGTGCTTTTTTATCCTGCTGTGCGCGTATTCGGTGAAAGACCGATCGAAACTGGTCCGGGCGGCCAGATCGTTTTCAACGGCAGTCGGTGTTTTCAACGGCGGCCAGCGTTTTGAATCCGGCGAGGTTGCATTGCCGGTTGCCCCGGACATGGTAAATATTGACAGTGAGCTTGCGGGAATATATAGCAATGTTCAGGAAATGACCAGCGATCTGGGGATGGAAAACGGGATTAAAGTGTCGGTTTCTGAAAAAGGGCTGATCCTTCAGCTTTCAGATAGAATTTTGTTTGAGGCAGGACAGGCCGATATTCTGCCGGAAGCCAGAAAGCTGCTTGAACATGTGGGAACGATTGTCGCCAATCATCCGTCATACAGCCTGCGCATTGAAGGCCATACGGACAATGCACCCATCCGCACCAGCCGGTATCCATCCAACTGGGAATTGTCCACGTCACGGGCCGTGAATGTCGTTCGGTATCTTCTGGACAAACGCATCATTGCTGCAGATCGGTTGCTGGCCGCAGGCTTTGGCGAACACAAACCCCTTTTCCCCAATGATACTCCGGAAAACAGGTCCAGAAATCGCCGGGTCGAACTCCTTTTTTTTCGAAATGAAATTAAAAAGGTTGTTCAATGAGAGAAAATAATTGTAGAATTACCGCTGGAAACGAACATGAAGCTCCGAATCCTCCAGGATGGTTGATAACTTTCAATGACTTGATCACCCTTCTGATGGTTTTCTTTGTTCTCCTGTTTGCAATGGGCAATATCAATGTCCAGAAATCCGAAAAGTTTGTTGAGTCCCTTCAGGGAGCGCTGGGTGTGCTGCGGGAAGGGAAAAAAGTCGGTGTACAGATTGTCAGGCCAATTCAGCCGAAGGAGCCGGCAACTCATGAGGTTTCGGGTGATGCTTCAAATAAGGTTTCCCAGCCTTCAGAAACATCTCTGAAGGCTATTGATGATCTGACCAATCATCCCGAAATCACGGTTATCCAAACCCCGAAAGGACTGTTTATCACCCTTTCAGACGGCATTCTGTTTCAAAGTGGGATTTCAGAACTGCGGCCTGAAGGATATCCGGTTCTGAATAAAATCATCCATGTCCTTCAGAGCAATGGACTTGATATCCGTATTGAAGGGCATACCGACAATGTGGCGATTCGAAGTGGACGGTTTCCATCAAACTGGGATCTTTCGATTGCCAGAGCCGTGAGTGTGGTCAAATACTTTATAGATGCCGGAAAAATTTCTCCCCAGCGGCTTTCAGCAGTGGGTTACGGCGATTCCAAGTCACTTTACCCGAATGACAGTCCGGAAAACAGGGGAAAAAACCGTCGTGTTGAGATTATTCTGGAGATGATGGATTCGTAATATGTCAAAGAAAAATATCATTATTATGGCAGGGATTGCATTGATCGTTTTAGCGATCATCGGCGGCGGTTTTTTCATGCTGTGGCAGAAGCTTTCCGCGCTGGATAAACCGAAAGAAGGGGAATCCGCCAAAATACCTGAAAAAAGCGACCATGGCGGCATGGGGCCGGTTTTCTCTCTTGATTCCTTTATTGTGAACCTCTCGGACCAGGGCGGAAAACGGTACCTGAGAGTTACCATGGGTCTTGAGCTGGGAGATCCGAAATCTGCCGAAGAGCTGACGAAACGACTTCCGCAAATCCGGGACAGCATTTTGATGACGCTTCCTTCCAGAAAGGTGGATGAGCTACAAACCACGGAAGGAAAGAATTCGATACGCACTGAAATTGTCACCAATTTGAATCAATTGTTGGGTAAAGAGATTGTGAAAAAAATATATTTTACGGAATTTGTTATTCAATAACACATCGAGCCAATATGTCTGACCAAATATTGTCACAGGAAGAAATTGACGCCCTTCTGGGTGCGATGGCCACGGGCGAGGTAAATATTGAAGCAGAGGCCGTTCCGCAGGGACCCAAAGCCAAGGCTTACGATCTGACGTCTCAGCGCATTATCATGCGGGATGAATTCTATGCTCTGGGAGAGGTCTACGACAAGTTTACCGGAACGCTTCAAGGATCGATTTCCGCAAGTCTTCAACGTTCCATGGAGGTTTCCCTGGTCTCAACGGAAATGGTAAAATATGGTGATTTCATCAAAGCCTTTCCGAATCCGACTTTATATAGCATCTTCAGTATGGACCCCTTGATCGGATCAGGCCTTCTGGTCATTGAAACAGATCTGGTATTTTCGCTGATTGACTGCATGTTTGGCGGTGATGGAAAGCCACTGACCCAGGTCAGGGATTTTACCCTGATTGAGATGCGGATGATGCGGAAATTTGCCGTGGAAGTTTTGTCCAATTTCGAGAAAGCCTGGGAATTTTTGTTCCCTGTCAAAATCGCATTGAAAAAAACTGAAACCAAGTCTGAATTTGTCCATGTGGTTAATTCCAATGAACTGGTGATGGCCATTGTTTTTCTACTTCAAGGAAAAGAATTTTCAGGCAATATATACTTGTGCGTGTCATATCTGATGCTGGAGCCGATAAAAGAGAATCTGTCCAGCAAATATCTTCGAGAAAAGGATATGGCTTATGCCTGGAAGCCTCAACTGGAACACTTGCTGGACGATACTTCCGTAGAGGTGGTTGCGGAACTGGGAAGGACGGTTCAGTCCGTAAGCGATTTGCTGAACCTTCAGGTTGCGGATATTCTCAAGCTCAATTCCGGGCCTGATGACCTGATTACCATGAATATTGGCGGTGTTACAAAATACCTGGGGTTTCCCGGAGTTGCCAAGGGCAATCGGGCGGTTGAAATTACGGCGTTGATAAGCCCCAAAGGAGATCATCACGACGATGGGCGATCCCAATAAAATGAAATCCGGCGCCCCTGCCCCTAAATCCGGCCAGGGCATGCCGGGGACCCAAGGCAGCGGACCAGGAGATAAGTCCGCTTCTCAAAAAACCAATATGGATTTTATCCTGGATATTCCTCTGGAGATATCAGTGGAACTGGGTCGAACAACCCTTATGATCAATGATCTGCTGAAACTGGGACAGGGATCGGTTGTTGAATTGTCCAAAATTGCCGGCGAAACCCTTGAGGTACTTGCCAACCAACGGTTGATTGCAAGAGGGGAAGTCGTCGTCATCAATGAAAAATACGGTATCCGCCTGACGGAAATCATCAGTCCGATGGAGCGGATCGAGAGACTGCGGTGATGGATCCTCCCAATATTTATTATACCGCCCTGAAGATGCTGGGTATTTTGATTGTTCTTATAGGGGCGTTGTATGCCTGCCTTCTGCTTATGAAACGCCTGTTTCATGCCGGATTCGCCGGGAAACCGGATCAGATGATTCGTTTGCTGAATGTCCGTTCCGTGGGGATTAAAAAACAAATCGCCCTGGTTGAAATTCCGGGCGCTGTTCTGGTTATCGGTATGACCAGAGACCGAATGCAGTTGCTGGATAAAATTGTGGATGTAGACATTCGGAACCAGATATCAGCGGGCCATATATCCGAGGACCGGGGTCAGCGGAAGGGTTCAGATTGATGCTGCCGGAATCGGTAAATGATGAAACACGAACTTCCTGGGCTACCATGATGCGTATCAAGGGCATTTCGGCCATTGCAACAAACATTTCTGTAAGAACCATCGGTCTTATGGCCATTGGAATGCTGCTGGCGTCCGCGGTATGGGGGGCAGCTCCTCAGCCTGCGGGCAATTTCCCGATGATCTCCATTGCCATGGACAAAGCAAAGGGGCCTGAAGATGTTTCGGTTGTGATTCAGATTTTTGCAGCCCTGACCCTGATTTCCATTGCTCCGGCAATTCTGATCATGCTGACATCCTTTACGCGGTTTATTATCGTGCTTTCCCTGCTTCGCCAGGCCATGGGCACCCAGCAGATGCCTCCGAATCAAATCCTCATCGGTTTGGCCATGTTTCTGACTTTTTATGTCATGACCCCGGTCTGGCAGGATGTAAACCAGAATGCCGTCCAGCCGTATCTCGAGAAAAAAATCAGTTCTGAACAGGCGATTAATACGGCCTTAACTCCCATTCGTAAGTTTATGTACAAGCATATTCGGGAAAAAGACTTGGCGCTTTTTATCGAAATTGCAGGGCTTAAACGGCCCGATACGCCTGCTGATGTTCCAACGATGGTCATGATTCCATCCTTTATCATCAGCGAGCTGAAGACGGCTTTTCAACTGGGTTTTCTACTTTTCATTCCGTTTATGATCATTGATATGGTGGTTGCCAGCGTTCTGCTGGCCATGGGCATGATGATGCTTCCACCCATCATGATTTCCCTGCCGTTTAAATTGCTCCTGTTTGTTCTGGTGGATGGATGGAATCTGATCGTGGGGTCTTTGGTAAAGGGATTTATGTGAAAGGAGCATAGTCGATGACGCCGGAATTTGTAACGGGATTTTTTCTGGAAGCCATGAAAACAGCGGCCCTGCTGTCGATGCCTTTACTTCTGGTGGGTCTGATTGCCGGGGTTCTGGTCAGCGTGTTTCAGGCTGCAACCCAGATTAATGAAATGACGCTGGTGCTGATTCCCAAGATGATTGCAGTCGGGATTGCCCTGATCATCTTCTTTCCCTGGATGATGGAATTGATGGTGGATTTTACCCGCAATGTCATTGTCAATCTGCCGACAACCGTTCGCTAACCGCATGACCACACTCACCATTTCTCTTCCTCAGATTCAGCTTTTTCTGTTTATTTTTTTACGTGTCAGCGCAATGACACTGACTGTACCGGTATTTGACAGCCGGAATATTCCCCCGGTTTTCAAAATCGGCCTTTGTTTTACCATTACTCTGGTGCTTTATCCGATTATCCGGCTTGAACCGGTTGCATTTGCGCCTTCAGTGATTCCATTTGTCGTTGGCATTGCTTGTGAAATACTCATTGGTGTCATTACCGGCTTTCTGATCCGGCTGATTTTCACCAGCATTCAACTGGCCGGTGAACTGGCGGCATTTCAAATGGGCTTTAGTGTTGCCAGTGTGATTGACCCCATGTCCAGCAGCCAGGTGCCCGTCATATCCGAACTGATTTATATGTTTGCCATTTTGATTTTTTTAACAACCAATGCCCATCACTGGGTTCTGCGAGCACTTGTTGAGAGCTTTACGCTGATTCCGCCATTTGGCTTTCATTCTTCGGGGGCTCTCATGGCCCGCCTCACTCAGGCTGCCGGCGAAATGTTCGTGATTGCTGTCAAGACAGGTTCACCTGTGATCGTTTCTCTTCTTCTGGTCAGTCTGGGCCTGGGTCTGGTCGGCCGAACCGTTCCGCAGATGAATGTGTTCATGGTGGCCACGCCGGTAAATATATTGATTGGATTTCTCTTTCTTTCTCTCTCGCTTCCGATGATGATGACGTTTTTAAGTCAATTGTTGAACGGGTTGGGAAAGGAAATACTTCAGATCATGAAACTGATGGGACCCTAGCAAAGACTCATGGCGGATAACGACCAGGAGAAAACCGAGCAGGCCACGCCCAAGCGCGCGCGAGAATCCAGAGAAGAAGGCCAGGTCATTCACAGCAAAGAGGTCTCTTCGGCACTTGCTCTTCTCGGCGCCATTGTTGCATTCTATGCGACCGGGTCCTGGATGGTTCACAGAATGGCCGGGCTAATGCAGCGATACTTCAGCGGCTTGGATTCAATTTCTCTCGGAGTTGATTCTCTTCAGACCCTGATTCTCAATGTGATGGCGGACTTTGCACTGATTGTTTCCCCAGTGGTGCTGGCGACCCTCATTCTTGGGGTTGCCGCAAGCGTTTTCCAGGTTGGGTTTACAATCTCCACCAAGTCTCTTTTCCCAAAATTTTCAAAGCTTAACCCGATTCAGGGGATTGGAAAATTGTTTTCGTTCCGATCTTCCGTGGATGTCATTAAAGCCCTTGGGAAAATTCTGGTGCTGGGGGGTCTTGCCTATTCCCTGATCAAAGGAGAGGTGAATGTACTGCCGCTTCTCATCCAGATGGATGTGATGGACATCTGGGCTTTTATCGGCAGGGTCTCGCTTCGAATCCTCCTCTATACATTTCTGGCCATGGCCGTCATTGCAGGCCTGGATTATCTGTTCCAGTGGTGGCAGCATCAAAAAGATCTGCGAATGACCAAACAGGAAGTCAAGGAAGAATCCAGGCAGACCGAGGGAGATCCCAAGATCAAATCCCGTATTCGTTCCATTCAAATAGAAATGTCCCGGCGCAGAATGATGGACGGAGTTCCGGGTGCAACCGTTATCATCACCAATCCAACCCACCTGGCGATTGCCCTTAAGTACGATTCCAAAAACATGCAGGCCCCAAAAGTTGTTGCCAAAGGCGCCGGCTACATTGCCGAAAAAATCAAGGAAATTGCCAGATCCAATCATATCCCCGTTGTCGAGAACAAGCCCTTGGCCCGTACCCTGTTTAAAGCCGTGGATGTTGGGGCCGATATTCCGTTTGAGATGTACAAAACTGTTGCTGAAATTCTGGCGTATGTCTATCGGCTCAAAGGTATCCGCTGAAACTTTCCTGAAAACTCCACCTTCGAACACACTCGCCACACTCCACTGGCACAAATCCTGCATTCTTTTTTTTCAAATCAACCCTCTTCCCTTTTCAATGGAAAAACATGGAAATCGCCACACAAAATATGTTTGCAGGACAGCTCGCACGCTTTACGCGAAGTTCTGACGTCTTTATGGCGGTTGCGGTCATCGCCATCCTGATGATCATGGTTGTGCCGCTTCCATCCATCCTGCTGGATCTGCTGTTGTCTTTCAATATCACGTTTTCATTGATTATCCTTCTTGTAGGGATGTATATTCAAAAACCTTTGGAACTGTCCTCCTTTCCCTCCATACTTCTGATCACCACCCTGTTCAGGCTGTCATTGAATGTGGCGTCTACGCGAATGATTCTTCTTCATGGCAATGAAGGGACCGATGCCGCGGGGAAAGTCATCATGGCATTTGGCAATTTTGTCGTGGGCGGCAACTATCTGGTCGGGGTGATTGTCTTTTTGATTCTTGTCGTCATTAACTTTATGGTCATTACCAAAGGCGCCGGACGGATTGCTGAAGTTGCGGCACGGTTTACCCTGGATGCCATGCCAGGCAAACAGATGAGCATTGATGCGGATTTAAATGCCGGTCTCATCAATGACCAGGAAGCAAAGGCCAGGCGGCGTCTGGTTGCGCATGAAGCCGAATACTACGGGGCGATGGACGGTGCCAATAAATTTGTGCGTGGAGACGCCATCGCCGGCATTATGATTACCCTGATCAATATCATCGCCGGTCTGGGAATCGGTGTTTTTCAGCACGGCATGAGCTTTTATGACGCAGCCCAGATTTATACCCTACTTACCGTGGGCGATGGGCTGGTCAGTCAGATTCCGGCCCTGATCATCTCTACAGCGGCAGGTATCATTGTGAGTCGGGCCGGCTCTGAATCGAGCATGGGAAAAGAAATTACCTCCCAGCTCCTGGTTCAGCCGCGTGCCATCGGCATTGCCAGTTCTGTTCTGTTCGGATTCTCTCTGATTCCCGGGCTTCCGACAATTCCTTTTTTGGCGCTTTCGGCGTTAACAGGAACCGTGGCGTATATCCTTTCTAAATCTTCCCAATCCGACAAAGAGAAAGAAGAATTAACAGGTCATATGGCATCGGCCAAAGGCACGTCTCCGGAAGCGGTTAAACTCATGCCTCCGCTGGATGTTCTGGCTCTGGAAGTTGGATATGGTCTGATCCCGCTGGTGGATGCCGCCCAGAACGGAGAGCTTCTGGAGCGCATCAAATCCGTTCGCAGACAGATTGCTCAGGATATCGGCATTCTGGTCCCATCGGTTCATATTCAGGACAATATGCAGCTGAAGCCGGGGGAATACTCAATTTTACTAAAAGGCAACGAGGTTGCAAAAGGCGAACTCATGATCAATCATTATCTGGCCTTGAATCCCGGAGTGACTCAAGAAGAAATTGAAGGCATTCCGACCAAGGAGCCTACGTTCGGGCTTCCGGCATACTGGATAAGAGAACAGGAAAAAGAAAAGGTCATGGGTAAAGGATTCACGGTGGTGGACCTTCCGACAGTTCTGACCACCCACCTGACCGATGTCATCAAAAAACACGCGCACGAATATCTGGGAAGGCAGGAAGTCCAGCAGCTTCTGGACACCCTTAAGGAAGCCTATCCCAGGATCGTTGAGGAACTGGTTCCTAATCTGCTTCCACTGGGATCGGTGGTGAAGGTTCTTCAAAATCTGCTGCTTGAACAGATTCCCATCCGGGACCTTCTAACCATTTTGGAAACTCTTGCAGACTGGGCGCCTGTGACAAAGGATCTGGACATGCTGACCGAATATGTCCGGCATGGCCTGGCTCGGACCATCACCCGTCTATATGTCGCACCGGAAGGAACCCTCACGCTGATGACTATGGATCATGCGATTGAGAACCTGATGCTGCAATCCCTCCAGCAGACCGTCCAAGGCAGTTATCTGTCCATTGAGCCGGAGATTACCCAGAAAATCATCAAACAAATTGCCAGAAACCTTGACAAGTTTACATCTCAGAACCTTCAGCCGATTATCTTATGTTCAGCGCAGGTTAGATTGCATTTAAGAAAGCTCGTGGACCGGTTTATTCCAAACCTGGTGGTGCTATCTTATAATGATATTCTATCCAGTATTCGGATTCAATCCTTAGGAATAGTGAGACTGACAGATGCAGATTAAACGATTTGAAGCGCCAACCATGACTGAGGCATTGCGGCTGATAAAAAAGGAATTCGGGCCTGATGCGGTGATTCTTTCCGCTCGAAGCCTGAGTCAGGAAAAAAGCCTTTTCGGCATCAAAAAACCGGCAGGCATTGAGGTGACGGCCGCAACCGACACCCTGGAAAATCAAGCCATAGAGACTCAATCAATCTCAACTGCCGCTGGGGGCGCTTCCGGCACCCTGAAAGGCCAGAAAATTTCCGTTCGCATTGATGATTCCATCAGTAAAAAAAGCCTGATAAATACCATTCAGACCGGTTTGAAATCGCTGTCCATCCGGAAAAGTACTCAACCCGCTTCCGCCGGAATGGACAAGGTCGCGGAGAGGTTTAAAAGCCACTTTGCGCTACAGGGGGTGGAAGAAATTTTTATTCAGGAGCTTTTGGAGAGATTCACCGGAAAATCCGGTTCGGAAATGGTATGGGGAAGTGAAGCCTTTAAATCCCGTCTGTGTGAAGTGTTTTCGGAAATGGGAATATCCGCGGGAACGCCGGAAAAACGCAGCAGTCGTCCCCAATTGCATGGATTTGTCGGCCCTGCGGGATGCGGAAAATCCTCGGTCATTGCCAAGCTGACAGCAATTTATGCCCATCAACTCAAACAGAAAGTCGGCTGGATCACTTTTGACACCAAGCGGGTTGCGGCAGCAGCCCAGCTTCAGGTTTATGGAAAGATTATCGGTGTTCCCCTGGAGATGGTGTCCGATATCAAGAAGTTAAGGGAATCCCTGAAACGTTTCGAGAATATGGATCATGTCTTTATTGATACGCCGGGCATGGGAATTCGGGACGCGCAGGTGATTGCGGAAATGTCCGGAATTCTGAAACAGGCTCATGTTGATACGGTGTACCTTGTGGCTGGCGCACCAACAAAAAATGAGGATCTGATCCAGATGATAAAAGCCTATAAATCCCTGTTCGTGACCAGCCTGATCGTCACCAAGTTGGATGAAAGCCAGTCTTATGGCAATGTGTTTAATCTGTTGATGCGTTCAAAACTTCCGGTTTCCTATTTTACCAGAGGTCAGGCCATTCCGCAGAGTATCGAAAATGCCTCGCTTGAAAAGGTTCTGGAACTGATTACGGATCCGGGCAGGGAAAGCAAGCCCTGGCATGTTCCACCTGGAAAAACAGCTGAAATCATCCCCTATATCAAAAACAACATCCAGTCTCCCCGGTTTCGGGACCATTATGTGGCCAATCACAAATCCGTTCATTTCCATAGCCCTGAATGCGCCTGTGCCAAACGGATCAAGCCGGAAAATCGAATTGTGTTTGAAAACATTGAAGAAGCCGCATCAAAAAAATACATCGCCTGCAAAACTTGCTGCAGCGATATTCTGGGGTTTCAAAATACGAGAGAGGCTGAAGTTCACCGGGTCGGAAACGGCCAACCCTATTATTCAAGATAAGGTATCCATATGACGATTTCCATGGGTTCAACAAGCAATGTCATCAGTCTGACTCGAAAACTGGAAGCCAAAAACGGAAAGGGGTCTTCCCAGCCGGAAAAAGGCTCTCGCACACGGGTCATAGCCATTACAAGTGGCAAGGGAGGGGTTGGGAAAACCAATATTGTTGCCAATCTCGGGATTTCCCTGTCCCGGCTTGGCAAGAAGGTCATGATTTTTGACGCGGATCTGGGTCTGGGAAATCTGGATATTCTTCTGGGTCTGACTCCCAAGTACAATTTTTCTCATGTCACTCTTGGAGAAAAAACCCTTTCGGAAATTATCGTTGAGGGGCCCTGTAATGTCAAAATTCTTCCAGCTTCTTCTGGAATTCAGGAAATGGCCAATCTGTCCAAAGAGCAGACCGCAGGCCTTCTGAGTGATCTCTATGAGGTGATTGATCCAATTGATATCCTTCTGATCGATACAGCCGCCGGAATATCCTCGAATGTCATGTATTTCAATGCGATTGCCCAGGAAGTTCTGGTGGTGGTATCGCCTGAACCCACTTCCATCACTGATGCCTATGCCCTGATGAAAATTCTTTCCATCCGTTATGGCGTGAAGCAATTCAAACTGCTGGTCAATATGGTCAGTGATTTTCAGGAAGCCCATGAAGTTTACCGGCAACTGAAACTGGTTGCCGAAAGGTTTTTGGACATTACCATCGAGTATATCGGGCATGTTAATTACGATAAAAACATCACGCGTGGGGTCAGACAGCAAAAAGCCGTATGTGATCTGTATCCGGATACACAGGCCAGCCGATGTTTCAATTCCTTGGCCGTGAAATTGTGTCAGTCGCAGGCGCCTGTCTCCCCCTTAAAGAATACCCGGCTGTTCTGGAAGGAACTGATCCACAATAAACTGGATTTCACCAAGCCGTGATGCGCTGTTATGATTGACGGACCATCGCTAATAATAAAGAAGACGATATGAATTTATCTGCTGCAAGTCTGGCTGCAAGTCCTTACAGAGATGAAGGGGTGACACGAAACCGGCTGATTTCGGAATACCTTCCGTTTGTCAAAAGAATCGTTCATCGGATGGCTGTTCATCTGCCCACTCATGTGGATGTCGAAGATCTGATTCATGCAGGCGTTATTGGACTGATCCAGTCCATAGATCGCTATGATCCCACAAGGGATAATACGCTGGCGACCTTCGCTATGTTTCGGATTCGCGGCGCTGTACTAAGCGAGCTTCGGTCCCGGGATATTCTTTCCCGAAGCAATCGAAAGAAAGTGCGCGAAATGCAGCAAACCTGGATTCATCTGGAGCAAAAACTGGGCAGGGAGGTTGAGGACTGGGAAGTTGCCCGGGAATTGGGAATGACAGCCGGTGAATTTGAAGATGTCCGGCGAATGGCAGGTTTTTCTTTTGTCAGCATTGACGATATGGATTCCCCGTCGGACGGTGAAAAAATAAACCTTCTCAGACAGCTTGCGGGCGGGGAGGATCAGGATGCACTCTTGTCAATCCGGGCGCAGGAAATAAAGGCGGCGCTGGCAAAAGCCATTGACGAATTGTCGGAAAATGAAAAAACGGTTATTTCACTGTACTATGTGGATGAACTGACCATGAAAGAGATTGGTGAGGTCATGGATTTAACCGAATCCAGAATATCTCAGATCCACTCCGGCGCAATAATTCATTTGCGCAAAAAGCTGATCAGGAATGGAGTTCTGAATGATTGACGGGAGTTGTGTGGGTGATGTCAAAAATGTTCAGGGTAACGTCAACTAAATGACGTTGGGGGTGCAGCCGTGATAATGGATACCATCGAAAGCCAACAGAAAAACACGGGGATTCTTTCGACTGTCAGATTGAAAAAGATTCACAAGGATCGACAGCATCGGCCGACCGAACAAAAGCGGCAACATGCTGATAACCCTCCGAATTCGAATTCCCATCGCTCCCCCCATTCAGAACCCGTTTATTCATCCGAAGAGGTGGAAGAGGATATTCACCTGCGAAATGAGCTTGAAGAAACATTCGTGAAAATAATGCCCTATCCGCATAAAAACCGCAAGGCCGATGTGACGGAACAGGGAACGCGAATTAATGTTACCATTTAATTTTGAAGGAAAAGATGCCATGACGCATGCCTCACTCATGAATTGGGAAGTATTTCTGGATGCAATCGGCTTTGGTTGCTGTGCTCTGACTGTGCTGTATCTCATAAAAATGAAACGGAAAACTGCATCGGAACGGTTGATATCTGTTGCAACCAAATCAGAGGATGCCAGCCCGTTTACTGCCAATCCGATAGACCTGCCTGCGGATATGCCGTTTGGAGGGGTTCTGGCTGCTGTCAAAAGTAATCGCCATACAGGGAGGCGGCAGGGCGCTGCAAATGATCCCTATGATGAAGTTAGGCTTCTTCTGGATCTGGGAATGGAATCGCATCAGATCGCATCGCGGATAAAAATTCCCCAGTGTGAAATCGAGCTGATTGCCAGTTTGCGCCAGATCCAATCGGGCCATACTTCAGACAAATCCACTGGGACCGAATATGGCGTAACTCTGGCATAATTTGTGCATTAAAAGTTCGTAAATTCTGGTGTGGTAAGCGCGTTATCTTATCAACTGGAGAATTTGCGAACTTTTTTATTTAGAGGTCGGCATGAGTGGACAAATCAGTGGCATCTTATCAGGGACAATGGCTCAGGAAATGAAGTTGGAAGTTTTGTCCAACAACATGGCCAATGCCAATACTGTGGGATTTAAGGAAGATCGGGTATTCCGAATTCCCTCATCGCCTTCTTCTGTCTGGGACAACATACCCGGTTCCTCTCAAAAAGACCTTTCCATAAATAATGTTTCCAGCCTTCCTGTTGGTTCGTTTACCAATTTTGAACAGGGTCATTTGAAAACGACTGGAAATGCTCTGGACGTGGCTTTGGATGGGGATGGTTTTTTTTCAGTTCAGACGTCTAAGGGCCTGCAATATACGCGAAAAGGAAATTTTGTTCTGAATTCGAATGGAACCCTGGTAACTCAAGAAGGTTATCCGGTTCTGGGCAATGGGGGCGGTGAAATTCGAATCTCCGGCAAGAATGTCGTTGTGGCTTCCAACGGCGCCATTATTGTCGATGGCTTGGAAACGGACTCCCTCAAGATCGTAGATTTTGTAAATAAAAAAGGGCTGTTGAAAATCGGGGAATCCCTCTATCGCCCGCAAGACCCAAATGACACCGGAGCGCCGGCGGTCAAGACTCAGGTTCAACAGGGAGCTATTGAAGCATCCAATGTGGATTCCATAAAGATGATGACCGAGATGATTGATGTGATTCGTGGATATGAATCCTATCAGAAGATTCTTCAATCCATGAATGATACCAATGGTAAAACCAATGAAATCGGAAAACTGTCATGACTTGCAATCCACAAGAAGTATGTCTTGAACGGCAGGCAGAATACGATTTTCTTTATATTCTAACCGCTTGTCACTTACAATTCATAAGGAGGCCATAATGTCTCGGGCTTTATCAATAGCTGCATCCGGAATGCAGGCACAGTCATTAAATATCGATGTGATTTCAAACAATCTGGCCAACGTCAGCACAACCGGTTTTAAACGCAGTCGGGCGGATTTTCAGGATCTGCTTTATCAAAACCTTCGTCCGGCAGGAGCAGCTTCATCATCCGGCAATCAGGTGCCGACCGGGATCCAGCTGGGACAGGGAACAAGGCCGGTGGCTACCCAGAAAATCTTTATTCAGGGGAATTATCAGCATACCGAAAATGAGCTGGATATCGCCATTGAAGGAAGCGGATTTTTTCAGATCATGCAGCCAGATGGAGAAATTGGCTACAGTCGCTCGGGTGCTTTTAAGCTGAACAGTGATGGGAAAATCGTGACTTCGGACGGATACCCCATGGAGCCCGAAATCTCTGTTCCCAGCAACACCGTTTCAGTAACCATCGGAATGGATGGAACCGTATCCGCGCTTAAGGCGGGACAGGTTACACCTACTCAAATCGGCACCATCGAACTGGGTCAGTTTCCGAATCCGGCCGGACTCAGCAGTATCGGCAGAAATCTCTATCTGAAAACTGCGGCCTCCGGTGAAGTGACAACCGGAACACCCGGCAAAGATGGCAGGGGCACCATATCCCAGGGCAATCTGGAAATGTCGAATGTCAGCGTGGTGGATGAAATGGTCAACATGATTACGGCCCAGCGGGCCTACGAGATCAACAGCAAATCCATTCAGGCGGCTGATGAAATGCTGCAGTTGGCAAACAACCTGAAACGGTAACAACCCGTTAAAAGGGTAGGGTGTGGGAGTGTTATGATGAAAAACGGCCAAAAACATCCGGACATGGCAGGTACTGCCGGTAAATGTAAGCTCATGCGGAAATGGTGCTGGGTGATTTTATTCGGAATGCTATCAGTGCAGTTATTGTTTGAAGAAAATAGTGAATCCGCGGATTCAGATATAACCAACATAATTATATCTGAAAAGACCGAAACGAATGATGCGGATATCCGTTTAGGCTCCATTTCGGATATCCGAAATGGGGACCAGGCCCTGATTCAAAAGCTTCAAAATTTGGTGATTGGAGTTGCCCCGCTTCCAGGGAAGAGCCGGAGTTTTGATGAACCGTATATTCGAGCACGCCTGAATCAGAGCGGTATTGATCTTGCGCAGATTGCAATTCAGTCGCCTGGGATGATTGAAGTTTCAACAAAATCGATCGAAATAACCAAGAAAATGATTGAAGACATTGTTTTCGCATTTTTGGACAATAAAATTCCCTGGGATAAAAACAGGGTAAGGGTTAAGCTCATTCAGACCAGCGAAAATCTGGTTCTTCCGGATAGGCCTTACTCATATAAAGTAGTTCCGCCAGATAGAACCAATTATCTGGGAACGGTTTCCCTGAGTGTGGTTTTTGATGTCCAGGGCCAACCTTCTAAAAAGGCATGGGCAACCGTTAAGATTGAAGTTAAAACCGACGCCATTGTTGTACTGAAACCCCTAAACCGGAATCAGACCATTGAAAAAGACGATGTGGATGTCATTTCAATGGATATGGCGGAACTGCCCTCCAATTACATCTCCAGCCTGGAGGATTTGGTGGGGAAAAGGACGCTGAGAGCCATGAATCCGAAAGAGGTTTTTCGAACCGATATCGTTGAACTGCCGCCGATGGTCAAGCGCAATGACAGGGTATCCATTGTTGCCGAGTCCGGATCTTTAAGGATCACCGCAGTAGGAGAAGTTAAAGAAAGTGGGAGCAGGGGAGAGCGTGTCAAGGTGGTGAATCTGAGTTCAAATAAGGAAATTTTTGCCCGGGTCTTGGATCCGAAAACGGTCCGGGTGGAGTTTTGAAGCGCTGTGAACGGATTGCTTCAGGAGGTGCTGATATGATGAATGAACAACTTTTGGCCTTTGGGTCAAAACAAGGTATGAAAACACAAATACGAGATCCTGAATATGTGGGACGAGCGGATGGCAACAGTCCAAATATCTTTTGTCAAACAAACTGCAATCCGCGCCCATGGGGGTTATCGGTTATCAGGCTGGGATGTCTGTGCTCTTTGTTGATGGGATTTCTATGGGGGTGTGCTGCTCCGATAAGGCAGGCTCAGCCGATGGTCGAAAAGCAGTCGCAATTTGTGGTGGCTGAAACATCATCGTCATCTGTTGAAGGGTCTTTGTGGCAGGAAAATGGCACAATGAGCGAACTCTTTGTTAACCCAAAGGCCAGAAGAGTTGGGGATATTGTGACCATCAAAATCGTGGAATCCTCAAAGGCCTCCAACAACGCTTCGACAAATACCGGCAGAGATTCCTCGATATCACTTGGCCTTGACAAGTTTATAGGCCTTGAAAATGAAAGCAGGTACGCGGCTGCAACGGGATTTAACCCATTTTCCAAAATTTCAGGTGGGGCAACCACCAAGTTCACCGGCCAGGGCGGAACGACCCGAAGCGGCGATTTGAGTGCGGATATCACTACAAGGGTGATTGGGGTTTTGCCGAACGGGAACCTGGCCATTTCCGGATCAAGGGAAGTGATTGTCAATAATGAAAGACAACTGATTGTGGTAACCGGCGTGATCCGGTCCAGGGATATTTCGTCTGAAAATGTGGTTCTGTCAACGTTCATTTCCGATGCTAAAATCGCTTACAGCGGTTCGGGAATCGTGAATGATTCGCAGCGCAAAGGCTGGCTGGCCAATATTCTGGATGTTGTTTCCCCGTTCTAGCGAAAATACAGGTGATCGGTCATGGGAATGAGCAGGCTTGCTCGAGCCATGATCGTAAAACGTTATATTGGTGATTCCATGAAAAAAACATGCTTTACGAATCGATTGGTTTGGATACAGGCAGTGATTGCACTGGCTATTTCCTTGTGTCTGGTTACTACCTCCCATGCGGTAAGGATCAAGGAACTAATTGAAATTCAGGGGGTTCGCCAAAATCAACTTGTCGGTTATGGGCTGGTTGTTGGTTTAAATGGAACCGGCGATGGGGATAAAGCCAAGTTCACGATTCAGTCCCTTGCCAGCATGCTGGAAAAAATGGGGATGACGGTTAATCCGCTTGACATCAAAGTGAAAAATGTTGCAGCCGTAATGATAACCGCGGATATGCAGCCATTTTCCAGGCCGGGTATGCGAATGGATGTTTCGGTCAGCTCGATTGGCGATGCAAAAGACCTGCAGGGCGGAACCCTGTTGTTTACTCCGTTAAAGGCTGCTGATGGTCAGAGTTATGCCATTGCCCAGGGAGCGATTAGTACCGGCGGATTTTCTACTCAGGGTGCCGGGGGCAGCGCACAAAAAAACTTTCCCACCGTGGGTCGCGTTATTGGAGGCGCTCTGATTGAAAAGGAAGTATCATCCAGTTTCAAGAACAAAGAAAGTCTGATGCTAACATTAAACCATCAGGACTTTACAACGGCAACACGGGTTGCGGAATCCATCAATGCGGCTTTTTTATCTCCGATTGCCAGGACTGCGGATTCAGGCGGGATCGATGTGCGCGTTCCTCCCAAATATGCGGATAATGTGGTCGGGTTTGTAACCGTCATCGAGGGCTTGAGCGTGACGCCGGATGTCGAATCGAAAGTGGTTGTCAATGAACGGACCGGTACGGTTGTGATTGGCGAAAATGTCCGGATTTCGAGAGTTGCCATTGCTCAAGGAAACCTGAGCATACAGATTAAAGAATCGGCCGATGTTTCGCAGCCCATGCCATTTTCTCAGGGACAGACCGTGGCAACCCCCAACACCAATATTGCGGTAAAAGAAGAAAAAAATCCGATCTATCTGATGGAGTCCGGTGCCAGTATCGGAGAAATTGTCCGGGCGCTGAATGCGCTGGGGGTTACACCGCGCGATTTGATTTCTATCTTTCAGGCCCTAAAAGCTGCCGGTGCGCTGCAGGCCAAACTGGAGATCATGTAAATAAGCATTCGCGTAAAAAGTGCACATAGAGGAATGGATAGCGGGTGTATCACTGTCAAAAAGGGGTGCCAGAGATGGATATATCACTTAAAACAACCACTGGTTATGGTATTTATGCCGGGACGGGGATGAATCCAAGTGCGATTCGCTCTGTTTCTAAGGATTCTAAAATAAACTCGGCCTGCGAGGACATGGAAGCCCTGTTTATTCAGAATATGTTCAAGGAAATGCGGGCGTCAATCCCCAAAGGTGGTCTGACAAGCGGCGGAAAGGCGGAAGAAATGTTTACATCGATGCTGGATGCGGAGATGGCAAAAACATTCTCCGCATCCGGAGGCATAGGGTTGTCTTCGATGGTTCGAAGGCAACTGGAAGATATTCCAGAAAAAAACATCGCCAATCCTTTGAAATAATCTGCCAATAACTGTAATATGACCTGAGCATGTGAATCTATTTTGAGCGCCTCGGGAATGGAGAGAAATAATGCTAAAGATTTGGTCGATAAAAGCTGATATTCTATGCAGGGTAATCATCAACACATCAAGGAGTAGCGTATGGTGAACTTCATTGATAGAAATCGTCCTGCGGACATAAAAGCCTATACCCGCCAGGCATCCAGACTTCGGGGAAAAGAGAAATCGTCCGGCAATACATCCACTTTGGATTCCAGCGAAGATCGGGTATTGCTGTCTCCGATGGCCAAAGAAATCCGGATGGCGAAAAATCAGTTGCAGGAAATTCCCGATGTCCGGGTCGAGAAAGTGACAGAGATCAAAAATCAGATTGCCCAGGGGTCTTACCAGGTTTCTTCAGAAAAAATTGCTCGCCATCTGATGGGTGAGTCGCTGCTGAATGAACTGTTATAGTTCTCCTGTTTTGGAATGTTGATTTTTATTTCGGATTCCTGTGGGCCGGCTGTCTACCATTACATGAAAACTTACTTTTGTTATTCCCCCTTCTCTCTTTTTTGAGCAAGGATATTTTCCGGGATTCGGAGTCTGAGTCGATTGCACTGTGATTGCGATTGATCGGTCATAATAGATTATAAGAAAACCGGATTACTTTAAAAAAATCGGGCGATAATATGGAAAATATGTTAAAAGAATTGATTACGATATTAGAGGATCAGGCAGGCCTTTACCGGTCGTTGCTGGATATTTTGCAGAGTGAAAAAAAAGCAATTGTCGGCGCAAAACTGGATGCGGTGAATGCAGTCCGGATCAAGAAAGAAATGATCCTTTCGTTGATTCATGCAAAAGATGAGAAGCGAAAGGACATTGTGGGAAAGATATCCGATTGTCTGGGATGTCCACCCCTGGGCTTGACGCTGACACAACTGGCACAGAGAGTGGAGGTTCCTTTTTCTTTAAAGCTGATCCAGTGCGCCGCGGATATTTCCTCACTTGTTCAGGGCATCCATAAGGAAAATGAAATCAATAAGTCTTTGATAACGCACTCGTTAAAGCTGATTCGATCTTCAATTAACCTGATTGTGCAATTAGTGACTCCGCCTCCGGTTTATTTCCGTACCGGAAAAATGTATCAGGGGGAAGTTTGCGGAACAGTTCTTTCCAGCAGTGTATAAGCAGCCCTGCAACTCCCCCGTGGATGCCTAATCGCAATGAATGACATACTGGCTTGGATTTAACGGCAAACACACTTCTTCCGAATTTTTCACTTAATCCTTTACTACGGTCAATTCCATGAAACCAATTGAAGAAATCATCCAAAAATTCCAGCCGGTTATTGACACGGTTGAAACCATCGGCCTGAATGACGTCGACGGGTGGAACGCGGTCTGCTCAAAGCTGCATGCCATCCTTCCGTGCATTCCCGATGCATTCAGCGCCCTCTCTCAGGTCCTTGAGTCGTCTGTTCAGGGGATTAACGCCATTGTTCTCAAAACGGCCTGCAATAACTTCGCCGCTGTTGATGCAGTGAGCAAAGGCCTCTGTGCCTGCAAACAATGTTTGGAGGAGGGGGCGCTTTCTGAAGATCTCATTGATTCGGTGATTCAATCCCTGAATCAGGTTATTTCCGGCGACGCGGTTGCTCCGAAACCTTTGCCCGTTGATGCCGACGGCAGTAACGTGCTTCAGGACGAATTGAACGATCTTGCAGCGTTATGGGTCCAACAGGAACCCGATGATGCTCCGGGTGTTTCGAGAATCAAACAGTCGTTGGTTGCTTTCTCTGAACATGACGGTCTCTATGCTTCGGTTAAAGATCAGATAGTTAAATCAATAGAAATTTTGGATACGATTCCACTGCTTGAAGCGGATAGCCTGGCAGATGCCTGGGCCGAAGCGGGTATCTGTGTTGAGCGGGCAAGTCAACTGATGGAAAACCCGGATGACATTCAACCAAAGCCGCTTGAAATCAAACAATCTTCCCATCAAATGGCTGATGCCCTGCGGGATTATATGCCCAAAGACCCGGATTCCGATCTTATCGGCGAATTTGTTGCGGAAGCCAATGATCTGATCGCTCGTGCCGAGGAAGCGCTTCTTGAACTTGAAGTGGATCCGGAAGATATGGATGCCGTGGGGACGGTATTTCGTGCGTTTCATACGATAAAAGGAACCTCCGCTTTTTTGGAGCTCTCCCTCCTTTCAGAAATGGGGCATCATGCAGAATCCCTGTTGAGCCGGGTTCGGGACAAAGAGATCCGGTATCAGGGCGGGTATGCCGATCTTGCCTTGCGGTCTCTGGATATGCTTAAAACACTGATGCAGTCGGTTGAAAAGGCGCTTGGCGGAGACCCGCTGATCAAACCCAAAGGATATGATGCTTTGATGGATGTCTTGATGAATCCGGAGGCGGCGGGTGTATCAGAAGAAAGGGATGACATGGCATCTCCCCGAATTGGGGATATTCTGGTTGCCCAGGGTAAGGCAGACAGGCAGTCTATTGAGATGCTGGTTCAGGATCATTCAGAAGAACCCTTGGGCATGGCGGCAATTAAAACCGGAACTGCATCGGTAAACGATGTGGCGCATGCCCTTCGTACCCAGGAGCGCATGAAGGGTCCCGCCAAACAATTTGTCGAAACATCGGTTCGGGTCAGTACGGATCGCCTGGACCGTTTAATTGACATGGTCGGCGAAATGGTGATTGCCCATTCCATGGTGGCGCAGGATAACGTGGTCGTTCAGGCAGCTCACTACGAACTTCTGAAAAAAGTGAATCATACCAGCAAAATCGTTCGAGGACTTCAGGATCTGTCGATGTCGATGCGAATGGTACCGCTTAAGGCAACATTCCAGAAAATGGCGCGGCTGGTTCGGGATGTTGCTCGAAAAGTGGGAAAAAATGTGACCTTTGTTACGGAAGGGGAAGATACCGAAATTGACAGAAATCTTGTGGATGTGATCAATGATCCGCTGGTTCACATGGTAAGAAATGCCGTGGATCATGGTATCGAGTCTCCGGAAGTGCGAAAGAAAAATGGAAAACCACCCAATGGAACGGTGAAGCTGTCAGCTTTCCATTCCGCGGGCAGCGTGGTGGTCCAAATTATTGATGATGGCAAGGGGTTGGATCGAAATGCCATTCTGGCCAAAGCAATTGAAAGGGGGATGATTACGGACAGCTCGGCTGTGTGTGATCGCGATGTCTGCAACCTGATTCTGGAACCTGGATTTTCAACGGCTGAAGTGATTACCGATGTGTCAGGCCGGGGTGTTGGCATGGATGTGGTGAAAAAAAATATCGAATCCCTCCGCGGTCAGGTCGAGATTACGTCCGAGCCAGGCAAGGGGTCTGTTTTTAGAATGAGCCTTCCCCTGACGCTGGCGATCATTGATGGGATGGTTTTGCGGGCCGGTCAGGAAACGTACGTCATTCCAACCGTCTCTATCGTTCGATCCATCAAGCCGGATCCCAAGGATATTTCAACGGTTTTCAACAAGGGGCGGGTGCTGTCTCTTCAGGGGAAATTGATTCCCCTGTATCGCATGACCCGTCTTTACGAAATTGATGACAGCAGCGAAGATCATGAAGAGCTGGTGGTAGTCATTGAAGACGACGGGAATCAGGCAGGGCTGATCATAGACGAGCTGGTCGGCAGACAGCAGGTGGTGATAAAAACCCTTGGGGAAACCATGCAGAAAATTCCGGGTATTTCCGGCGGCGCCATCATGCCAAACGGAAGGGTCGGACTGATAGTGGATATTGCGGGTCTGATGAAGCTGACCTCAGCGGAAATGAACGACAAGAAGGAAGACAGATTTGAAAAGGCTTATCAATGATGCAAGCATCGCATGAACTGAATGACAAACAATTCCGGACCATATCGGATCTGGTATATCGGCATTGTGGCATCAATCTAAAAGATGGTAAGGAAGCATTGGTGAAGGCAAGGCTGATGAAGCGGTTTCGAGCCATCGGTATGAATTCCGTTGAATCTTATCTGGAACTCATCGAGAGCAAAGCCGGTGACCATGAACTTGATCAAATGATTGATGCCATGACCACAAATAAGACGAGTTTTTTTAGGGAATTTGAGCATTTCAGATATTTGCGCGAAACAGTGTTGCCTCAGTTCAAGGGAGCACGGATGCGGTTCTGGAGCGCGGCCTGCTCGTCGGGTGAAGAACCGTATTCTCTGGCCATGCTGCTGAGAGAACATCTGTCGGACATTGATCGCAGAGATGTGTTGATTCTAGCCACCGATATCTCCAGAAGAATGCTTGAAAAAGGTGCAAAAGCCTTATATTCTGAAGATATTCTGAAGGACCTTCCATCGACGTATCTGCAAAAATATTTTGTCAAGTCGCGAAATACCGCATGTGCCTATCAGGTTGCCGATACTGTCCGGTCCATGGTTCGTCTTGCCCGCCTGAATCTGATGGATTCGTGGCCGATGAAGGGGCCGTTTCATGTGATATTCTGCCGCAATGTGATGATTTATTTTGACCGCGCCACTCAGCAGGAGCTGATTAACCGTTTCTGGGAGCTTCTTGAGCCTGGCGGTTATCTCTTCGTGGGGCATTCCGAAGGGTTATCGGCTATTACACATAAGTTCAATTATCTTAGGCCGGCAACGTATCGAAAATAAACATCCGGGCAGCGCAAAGTTACTGTTTATACCATGACAGACCCTGCTGGTAAATGCCGATGGGATTCACCAGCTTTGCATCTCGCGCTTTATCCAAAGCCAATTTGACTTTTAACGGGACCATCAAAGATGAACCATGTTGTAGGTGTAGGGGATATGAAAACGGGGTGCAGGGAAGATATGATTGTCACCCATGCACTTGGAAGCTGTCTGGGACTGATGGTGTATGATCCCGCAGCTCAAGTCGGAGGGCTTCTCCATGCCATGCTGCCGCTTTCAAAGATCAATCTGCAAAAGGCTTCTGAAAATCCTTATATGTTTGTAGATACCGGAGTTCCGGAACTCTTCAGGCAATTGTATGATTTAGGCGGCCAGAAAAGCCGGATGGTGATTAGAGCTGCCGGGTGCGGACAACCCCTGGGAAACAGCGAAATGTTTAAAATCGGGGAACGAAATCACACCATTCTGAAAAAACTGCTCTGGAAAAACAATATTCTGCTTGAAGCTGAAGATGTGGGGGGAGTTGCCAGCCGTACGGTATATTTTGATATCTCAACAGGCCAAGTGATTATCAGCAGTAAAGGAGTAAAAAGAGAGCTGTGAACCAAAAAGAACTCAACTTGATCTTGGACGATGTAAAGTCTTTCCCCAGCATGCCTGCCGCGGCACTGAAACTGCTGACGCTGTTGAAAGATGAGAACACCTCAAATACGCAGATTGAACAGATCTTACGGTATGAGCCCGGCTTGACCGCCAATATATTGAAGCTGACCAACTCGGCCTTTTTTGGTCTTCCCAAACAGATTGGTTCAATCCGGCAGGCCATCCTTATGATCGGTTGGAAAAAATTGATTCAAATCGTGCTGGCGTCCTGTGTCAGCGCTATTATTGATAAGCCTGTTCAAGGTTATGACTTGTCGCCCGGAGACTTGTGGCGGCACTCCATCGCCGTTTCCGTGGCTTCGGAAACTCTGGTGAAAGAGCTGAAACTTTCGGTTTCCGAAGAAGTGTTTACGGCGGCGCTGCTTCATGATGTCGGAAAAATGGTGCTGGGAAGGTATGTAAAAGAAGATATTGCCCTGATAGATGGGGAAGAGTTGCAGGATGTGCCTTTTGAGCAGGTCGAACGCAGCATATTCGGGATTGACCATGCTGAAATTGGCGCCAATATTCTGAAACGCTGGTCTTTTCCTCCTAGTATGATCAGTGCGGTGCGCTGGCATCATGAGCCGGACGGCGCTCCCAAAACTAGCCATCTGATTGATGTGGTTCACGTGGCGGATGTATTGTGTTTGATGTCGGGGATTGGTGTGGGCAGGGAAGGACTGCAATATCGGCCTTCTCCGACAGCCTGTGAGCGGATCGGGCTTACCGAAGCACTTCTTGAAAAGGTGGCAAGTCAGACACTGCAATGGGCGAATGAGCTTGCTGCCACCCTTCAGGCGGATTCCTGATCTGACGGGCCGCTTTCTGTTTCGTGCGGGCGCTTCTATGAGCGCAGCTATGGGGATCTGTAAGCCATGAGCAGATAGCATTGGATGGATGCTGTCCATCGTTTACAGACAAGTGAAAAATCGGATGGGAGAGTTGGGTTATGGGGATAAACATCCTTATTGTAGATGACAGCAGCGTGATGCGGACAATGATCCTTAAGACGCTTCGAATGAGCGGGCTATCTCTTGGCGATGTTTATGGAGCGTCCAATGGTGTTGAGGGATTGGAAATTCTCAGCCGGCAATGGACGGACCTAGTGATTCTGGATATCAACATGCCGGTGATGAATGGCGAAGATATGATGATACGCATGAAGGAGAATCCGGAAACGCGGGATATCCCCGTTATCATCATATCTACCGAAGGCAGTAAAACCCGGATTGAAGGATTGGTGAAAATGGGCGCCACGTTCATTCGCAAACCATTCACACCTGAAATCATTCGCGATGCCATCAATCAGCGCCTCAGTACAGGAGATAATCATGGGTGATTCCAAAAAAAAGGAGTTGAGAAAGATCGTCAGCGATTCCATGGAGAAACTGGCCTTTATGTTTTTCGCGTCGGATGCGTTAAGAGAACCGATTTTATTCCAAGATGCGGTGACGGCTGAGGTGGCGTATACAGGCGTTTTTTCAGGTAGGCTTGCTGTGGTGATGGCCGAACCGGTTTTAAAAGAGCTGGCCGCAAACATGCTGGGGATTGACAGTGAAGAGCTCGAACTGAATCATCTGCACGATGCTTTGATGGAAACCGTAAACATTATCTGCGGAAACTGGCTTCCGATAGAAGGCGGAGACGAGGCGGTATTTCATATTGGTTCTCCGAGGGTACTGAGTCCATCAGAAGCTGAAGCCGTCTTAACAGGCCAAATGCCATCTGTTCTGGAAAAAATGAGTGTTGATGAAGAACCCTGTGATATTTATTTTTTCAAAGATGAAGCTGATAAGCTGGCATGATTCTCGCATGTTTATTTGCAAGGAGAAAGTAGTCAGAAGGCCGGGTTTCTTTTTCTGAGACAATGGAGATATGTGCTCGTTTTTACGTTGAAATTTTATTGATTCATTTTTTGTGCTTTATTGTGCGGGTCAAACAGAGTGGTTTTTTTGACACGGAATTCTCAAAGGCAGAATGCTTACTGCGGAAGTGATCGAACAGGTCAAAATGATAAAAGTACTGATTGTTGACGATTCGGCGGTTGTTCGAAAAATATTAACCGAAGAACTGTCCAAATACAAAGACATCGAGATTATCGGGACAGCGGTTGATCCATATGTGGCTCGGGACAAGATTGTCAAGCTTCAACCGGATGTGGTTACGCTGGATCTGGAAATGCCGCGAATGGATGGCCTTTCATTTCTGGCCAAATTGATGAAGCATTACCCCATACCGGTTGTGGTGTTAAGCTCTCTGACTCCCAAAAACAGCGAAATGGCACTGAAAGCATTGGAACTGGGGGCCGTTGAGGTGCTGGGGAAGCCGGGGACAGCCTATTCAACACAAAACATCTCCCAGCACCTGGTTCGCGCCATTCGTGCGGCGGCATCAGCGCGGATTCAGCGAACACCTGAAAAAACCGAGGCTGTTCAAACTCAGGCCTCCTTAGGTGCGCTTCTGACCAATACAACGCATAAGGTCATTGCCATCGGGGCTTCAACCGGAGGAACAAAGGCAATTGAAGTGGTCCTGAGCGGCATGCCGGTTTCCTCTCCGGGAACCGTCATTGTTCAGCACATGCCGGAAAATTTCACCTCGTCATTTGCAAAACGATTGAATGATCTGTGTCAGATGGAAGTCCGAGAAGCGCGGGATAATGATCCTGTTGTGCCCGGAGTTGCTCTTGTTGCGCCGGGAAATCATCATATGCTCCTTCACAGGAGTGGGGGAAATTATCTGGTCAAAATCAAGGACGGCCCCATGGTGCACTATCAGCGTCCCAGCGTGGATGTCCTTTTTCAGTCTGTTGCGACCAGTGCCGGCAAAAATGCCGTTGGCGTGATTTTGACGGGAATGGGAGCGGACGGGGCCAAGGGCCTCTTGGCGATGAAGGATAGCGGCGCCTATACCCTGGCGCAAAATGAAGAAAGCTGCGTGGTCTTTGGAATGCCCAAGGAAGCCATCAAGATGGGGGCGGTCGATAAAATCGTCGGATTGGCGGATGTGTCCCGTTCCATTATTCTTGCGCTGCAAAAAGAGATTCAGTAATTTAATCTCAACAGACAGGCATTAAGCGGTAATCTTACAAGATATATTTTTCCAGCTTACTTCATGCATTGTCATCATAAGGATGATTGTCATGGTATCCATCAATTCAGCATTATATACCGGAAGAGATGCCTTAATAACCCATCAACTGGCAATTTCCGTGACCGGACAAAACATTGCCAACGTCAATACTCCCGGATATTCCCGGCAACAGGTGAATCTGGAGAGCACGGTGGTTCTTTCCTCTGAAGGACCCGTGGGTACCGGCGTGAAGGCCACGGGGATCGATCGCGTTTATGATCAGTTTTTGAACGCGCATATCAATGAAGAGGTTCAGCAAAAAGGCATATGGGATGCTCAGAATCAGACGTTGAAACAGACGGAGATCATTTTTGATCAATCTTCCGGTGACGGCCTGAGTCAGCACATGAGCAAGTTCTGGAATTCATGGCAGGATCTGACTCTTATTCCCTCGGGCTACTCGGAACGAAAAGCGCTTTTGACTTCAAGCGAGGACATGGCCTCCAATTTTCGAGAAAAATATGGTTATCTTGATCAAATACAAAATGACGTGGATGGTACCATTACGTCTGCGACAGGTGAAATCAATTCCCTGGCATCGCAGATTACAAATCTGAATGATAAGATCGTCATGATGGAAATGAATGGCAGCGGCGCCAACGATTTTAGGGATCAACGAGATGTGCTGATGAAACAGCTATCTGAAAATATTGATTTTTCAGCCAGTGAAGATCCGTCCGGGCGGGTGACGCTCAAGCTTGGAGATGGCAATGCGTTGGTCGGTTACCCGCCGTTTGGAAAACTGACCACTGCCGTAAACGCATCTACCGGGCTCAAGGACATCGTATGGGATTCAGCACCATCAACGCCGATCAATGCAAGCATTTCCGCCGGGAAATTGAAAGGATGGATGGATGTTCGGGATTCGTTGGTACCGGAGTATAAAGACCGTCTGGATACACTGGCCCGGCAAATCATTCAGGAAGTCAATACCATTCACGCCGCGGGCCAGGGGCTGGATGGTTCTACCGGAAACAATTTTTTTACCGGCGATTCTGCTTCGACAATACAGGTGAATCCGGATGTTTTGGGCGATGTCAATAAAATAGCCGCCGCAGGGGCTGTCACGCCTGATTTGATAAAGGGGGACAATTCCCAGGCCATTGCCATTGCCGGGCTTCAGAATAAACTGACGATGGATGGTAATTCAGCGACATTTGATAAATATTTCAGCTCACTGATTTCCCAGGCAGGCAGCGATACGCAGAATGCCGCGCTGAATCTTGATCATCATACCATGACGGTTAATGAAATGGACAATTATCGGGAGTCTGTTTCAGGCGTTTCTCTGGATGAAGAAATGGTTAATCTGGTTAAATTCCAGCACGGGTATTCCGCTGCCGCGAAACTGATTGATACCGTCAAGCAGATGATGGACACTGTTATCAACATGGTGGGATAGTAGCCAATAAATGAATGAATGATTGTTGTCTGCTGAAAACCTGTAACGGCTTTTTGCCCAGTTTTGTTTTCGCTCCATTTATTGGATAATTGATTATGGAAATCCAATCGGTTGAAGATCAGCCATCCTTGCGTGTCGAAGATGTCCTGTTAATAGCGTTAAAAAAAATTGAGGATATTTCCCGCACCAAAGCCAGGATTTATTCCGGATTTTATTCCGGTATCGGTCTGTCCGTATTAGAAGAAGATTTGCCGGATGAAACCATTAATCCTATATTATGGAAAAAACTGATTTCCATTGATGCAAAACTGAATTTGATCCTTGAGAAACTGATTCAAAACAGTGACGGATTCAACCAGGCCCAAAACCGGCAGGTGTCCTTGAGTGAAGAGGATATCCGCATCCTGACGCCGGATGTTTTTTCAGCCGATGACTTTATTGAAATTAAAATGCAGTTGCCCGTGAATCCGCCGGTATGGATAATTCTGTATGGCATGGTTTCGCGGTTCAAAATTCTTAAAGTCGAAGAAAACGAAGTATGGATTCGGTATTCAGAAATGGCCGATGATGTTAAACAAATAATGGGTCATTACCTTTTTAACCGCCAACGGGAAATAGTACGAAAACTGAGGTCAGCTTCCGAAATATCAGCCGCCAAACCAAAAAAAACGTGAACCACCCAGTGTTTAACTGCTTCTATCTGACGGTTCAAATAACAACAGGACGTTCTTAACCCATGTTTGTTGCAATCGGTATTGTAGTCGTGTTCGCTGCCGTTGGTCTGGGCTACGTGATGGAACATGGCCATTTCAGCGTGCTGTTTCAGCCCGCGGAGCTGGTTATCATCGGTGGGGCAGGTCTGGGCGCATTCATCATATCATCTCCCAAAAAAGTAATTTCTCTGACCATAAAAGCCGTCACCAAGATTTTCAGCGGCCATGATATGGGTAAACAAGCCTATATTGAATTGCTGCTGCTGCTGAATGAAATATTTTTCAAGGTCAAACGTGAAGGGTTTCTGGCGATTGAGGCGGATATCGATCATCCGGATGAGAGCGAGATGTTTAAAAAATACCCTAGCGTCATTTCCAGTGCATCAACCGCGAATTTTATCTGCGATAATTTCAGAACCATTATTTCATCCAACATGACCCCACATGAACTGGAAAATCTGATGGAAATCGAC
Source organism: uncultured Desulfobacteraceae bacterium (assembly GCA_903909505.1). Classification (GTDB taxonomy): domain Bacteria; phylum Desulfobacterota; class Desulfobacteria; order Desulfobacterales; family Desulfatirhabdiaceae; genus RAAP-1. The sequence goes on along the minus strand of CAIVVZ010000322.1, from coordinate 17,833 downwards.
ATGGAAGCCCAGGAACATGATGCGATGATTCCCGCCGCGGCCCTGACAAAAGTGTCGGATGGTATGCCTGCGCTGGGGATTGTTGCCGCTGTTCTAGGCGTTGTACTGACCATGGGGAAAATCAGCGAACCTCCGGAAGTTCTGGGGCACAGCATCGGCGCGGCATTGGTGGGTACTTTTCTGGGTATTTTGCTCAGCTATGGGTTTATTGGACCCATGGCAACCAATATCGAGAATAAGGCCAAGGAACACGAAGCCTATTTAAAAGTGATCAAAACAGCGATTGTGGCAATGGCCAGCGGTGCGGCTCCCCAGTCTGCCGTGGAGTCCGCCAGAAGGGCCATTCCGAGCGCTGATCGGCCTGGCTTTGAAGAACTCAATGAGGAAATCAAGAATTGGAAGGGCAATCAGTAATCATCAAGAAGGTCCGGAAGAAAGGGCACGGCGGCGGGCACGGCGGTGCCTGGAAGGTGGCTTATGCTGATTTTGTCACGGCCATGATGGCTTTTTTTCTGCTCATGTGGCTGCTTGCCATGGTTTCCCCCGAGAAGCGGGCCGGCGTTTCCTATTATTTCAAACATTTTAATGTTTTTGATAAAAGCGGGATGTCGTTTGTTGAAACCAAGATCACGCCTAAGGTCAGTTTCATGGACGATCAGGCCCTTGGAAAACCCGAGCTGTCGCTCCAGATCGAGGAAGAGGAAGAAAAGGCTCTAAAAAGTGGAGAGGCGTTAAGTGAGCATCTGAAAAAGGAAATTGAGGCCAAGCTTTCTGATTTTAAGGATCAGATCATCATCGATACGTTTGAAAGTGCTGTTCGGGTTGAGATTCTGGACAAGGAAACCGGAACCATGTTTCCACTGGGCAGCGCCGAGATATCGACGAACGGCAAACGGATTCTGAAAATCATTTCTCCGGCCATCATCACAAGTAACCGTAAGCTTGCCATTGAAGGCCATACGGATGCGCTGGTCTTTGCGTCTTCCAATAAATACAGCAACTGGGAACTTTCCACGGAACGGGCTTCAGCAGCCCGAAAAGAGATGGAACGAAACGGCCTGCCACCTGATATGCTGATACGGGTAACCGGATATGCTGCGACAGAGCCCCTCGTTAAGGATAATCTGTATGATCCAAGGAATCGAAGAATCAGTATTCTGATGTTTTATCAATATAAAATTAAAGACCCGGGATCTATCAAGGATATCAAATTAGGAGGTTGACCGATGCGGATTACCCAGAGGATGATGACTGATAGGGTCAATAACAGTTTGTCGAATAATGCTGAAAAGCTCATGAAAACCCAGAGCCAGATTTCATCTGGAAAACGGTTCACCAAGGCATCGGAAGATCCGGTTGGCATGGCAAAATCCCTGGACTACCGTAAGACCCTGGATTCGGTTGATCAATATGTCCGTAACGTCTCTCGTGCCCGATCCGGTCTGGATACGGGTGAATCAACGCTGTCGGATATCGGCGATCTGTTGAATCGGGCCAAGGAACTGGCTCTGTCGCAGACAACGGGAACCGCCAGTCCGGAAACCCGCCAAATTGCAGCCGGAGAAGCCAAGCAGCTTCGGGATCAACTGATCCAATTGGCCAATACTAAGCAGGATGACCGCTATCTGTTTGGGGGCCGAAAAACCGATACCCCGCCATACGATCCCCTGAATCCGGAAGCTGGATTTCAGGGAGATGATGGCGGGTTCCCGATAATCGTCAGCGACGGGGTTACTCTGGATACGGCTGTTAGCGGTAAACAGGCATTTGCCAGTACCGTAGATCCGGTTCTGGTTTTAACGGATCTGATCAAGGGGCTAGAGGCCAATGACCCAACTGCCATCTCCGGCCAACTGGATGCCCTGGATCAATCCCAGGCTCAAATCGTGAATGAGCGGGCGGATGTTGGCGCTAGACTGAATCGGCTGGATGCGACTGAAACCCACTTGGACGGCTTTAAAACAAACATCCAGCAAATGTTATCCGACACGGAAGATTTGGATTTTACTAAGGCCGTAACAGATCTGACGGCTCAGCAATCCGCATTCCAGGCATCCCTGGCCTCGGCTTCCAAAATCATTCAACCCAGCCTTCTGGATTATTTGAGGTAGCCCGGTGAGTCGAGCTTTCTGGATAGTATTGTGGTTTTCTCTGATATTTGCGGGCACGGGTTGGGGGGTCAGCGGCGAAGACATTCTCCGGCTCAATAAGGCGGGTATGGGGAGTGAAACGATTGAAATCATTATCCGGGAAAAAATCATTGAAACCTGCGCTTTTACAGTACAGGAGCTGATTGATCTCAAGACCCAGGCCAGGCTTTCGGATAAAACGCTGCATATTCTGATCACCGAGGGCTCGTTCCTCAAAAACCGCTCACCGGTGGTATATGGGCAGGATGTCAAGCCGGTTAGCTTGACAACGGTCGCTGACATCATCGAGTTGAAGCGGGCAGGCATCGGCGATGATATTATTCAGGCCATCATTATCTCCGGATCAGGCTCCCGAAACGAGTCGGAAAGGGATAAAGCTTGGCAGATGCTGAATAACATGGGGATTGTTGTCGATAGTCGAAAAAAACCATGAATGATTCTTCTCAAGCCTTAACACCGACAAATTATTTTCTGGAACCCGGGTTTGTGGTCATGCCCACAAGCCCGACGGTTATTTCCGCGGTTGTGGGGTCCGGTGTTTCGGTCTGTTTGTATGACCGCAAACGCAAAGTGGGCGGAATGAACAGTTTTCAGCTTCCGCTGATCCGCGAAAAAGGAAAAACAACCACCCGATTCGGAAATGTGGCTGTCTGGACGTTGATTCGCATGATGGTGGAAGATGGTTCCAAAATCAAAAATCTTGAGGCGCAGATTGTCGGCGGGGCTCACAACCCAGAGCTGTCGCATCAGAACATGGGACAGGAAAACGTCCGAATCGCCCGCAGAATTCTGGCCAGAGAAAAAATTGCCGTGACATCGGAGGACATTGGGGGAAGCAAGGGGCGCAAGATTGTGTATTCCACCCATACCAACGAAATCGCTGTGTTAAAGGTTGAAAAACTCCGAAAGTCGGATTGGTATCCTTATGAGGATGACAGAACCCCATGACGGTAGCTGACTGTCAATACTGCAGGCATTACTATATTACATGGGATAAGATTCAGCCTCATGGATGTAAGGCGTTCTGTTTTAAAAGCCAGGAAATTCCCGGCAGGGTAGTGGAACGGAATTCATCTGGAAAACCCTGCCTGTTGTTCGTCAAAAAGGATAAGCTGCCATCTTCCGCACGTTAAGCCACATTTTATAATACTGCCCGTGCGTTACTCACATCAAGCCAAAAAGAATCGATACCCGCACTGTTTTTCATTCCGGTTCCTTTGATTCCAAGAAGATTGGCTTCCTGCGATAGCGGTTGACAGCGTTGATGTCATTATTGGCTGCAATCTTCGGATACTCTGGCCAACTGCTTTTTCCCCGGCATATTAGAATAGAGAATCCAGAAAACATCATTTGCCGTCGATTCGTAGATCAACTTGTGAGAAATCATCGCGATCCTTCCAGCATAACTCACTTTATCGCCAGAATGCAAAGCAGAAAGAGAATCGGGTTTTTTGTGATGGTTGCTATACAGAAACCATATCGGGTACATGGTTTTCATCAAGACCTCCGTGTCTTTGATTTGAGGGATGCCTGCAGGACGAATTTCCATATCCTGTAAGTGTAGTGTGTCTCAGAATGATCATTTCTGCTCTTCGATCACCTACGGTTATGAAGCACCTTTTTCAAGACTTGCAATGTCCTGCGTGCTCAATACCTTGTCAATGTCCAGGAGAATCTTGACGCTGCCCCCCATTTTTGCCATGCCCAGAATATAATCGATATTAACGCGGGTTCCAAAGGCAGGCGTATTTTCAATGTCTTCTCCTTTGATATTGAGAACCTCGGAAACGGCATCCACAACAATGCCGATTTTGATGGCGCCGGTTTGACCGGAGATCTCAACCACGATAATGCAGGTTCTTTCCGTGTAGTCGATGGCCGGCATTCCGAATTTCAAACGTAGATCCACAACCGGAATAACCTTTCCCCGTAAATTAACCACTCCCTTGACAAAGGAAGGGGTTTGGGGAACCGAAGTGATCGGCATCATTCCAATGATTTCCTTGATTTTAAGTATTCCGATGCCATAGTCTTCGCTAGCAAGCATAAATGTCAGATATTTCCCCTCGCGGTTGGTAATGGTTGATAACGCCTTATCTAGTGATCTTGTAGTGTCATTTTGCATGCATGATTCTCCCAACTCGGTTTTGTGATATTTATGATAGACTCAATACGGCCTTGAATTCCGGTTTCCCCCCTCTGCGGGGGAGATTTAAACGATTGTTGTCCAAAACAATATATGTTCGCATCAAAAGTATTTTCATGTCAAACGGTTTGCGGATGGATGCCCTGACCATTGGGGATCGTTTCCAGCCGGCTATTGTCCTGACGATGCATCCGTTCTTCTTCGATAACGGGGAAATAAATCTGAAATGTGGTTCCCTGGCCTTTTTCACTTTGACAGAGAATGTAGCCGTTATGGTTTTTTACAATGCCATATACCATCGCCAGTCCAAGGCCGGTTCAGTTGCCGGGTTTTTTTGTGGTGTAAAACGGTTCAAAAATGTGAGTGAGCGTGTCACTATCGATGCCGACTCCGGTATCTGAAATGGTTAAAAGAGCGTAATGTGCGGGACGAGCACCGATAAGGATATTGCAAAACTGATCATTCAGGTAAATATTTCGTGTGGAAAATGTCAATTCTCCGCCTTCAGGCATGGCGTCTCTTGCATTAACGCTGATATTCATCATGATCTGCTCAATCTGAACCGTATCGGCATTGATGTTATGAATGGGTTCTTCCAGATCAAGTTTGATGAGAATCATCTTGGGGATGGTGCGTTCAAGGATATTGCATACCTGATGCACTTCCGAGTTGATGTTCAACGGCATTAATTTGCTTTCGAGTTTTAGGCTGAAAGTCAGCAATCGTTTGATCAGTTCGCTGCCCCGCTGGGTGGATCGCAGAATCATTTCCAGTTTTCGGAATTCAGGGTCTGAATCGGTTTTGCTCATGGCCAGAATCTGAGCGTATCCGGATATGGCTTGAAGAATATTGTTAAAGTCATGCGCAATGCCGCCCGCCAGGTTTCCAATGGCTTCCATTTTCTGGGTTTGAAGCAGTTGAGCCTCCAGTTTCTTTTGTTCGATAATATCCCGTAACAGGGTTAATGTCGCAGGATTGCCTTCCCATTCGATTCGGACCGAATGGGCCTGCATCCAGAAAAATATCCCTGTTTTGTGTAAAAACCTGAAAGTGTAAGTTGAAGGAATAATTTTTTGGCCGCGAGGGAGCAGCATCACCTCAAAATCCCGAGTGCTTCTTTCCTCCGTGCTTCTCTCAATGATGTGAAAACTGACTTTTTCCCAGTCGTCCGGATGCACCCGATCCGTTACATAAGTGCCTTTCAATTCATTCGGGGAGTATCCATACGCAGTTATGGCCTGATTGATAAATTCAAAGGTTCCACTGGAGTCGAGACGATAAACAATGTCCGGCAGTTTGTTGACGATGGCATCCATTCGAAGGCAGGATTCCTGAAACCGCTCTTCCTTTTTGACCAGTTGCTCAACGGATGCTTCAAGCTCGGCAATCCGCTGGCACAAGCGCTGTGTTTCATTTAAATGAGGATGTGATCGACTGTCATCCGCTGTCATATGGATACCTTCGTATGAAACCTGTCAGAAAACAGAAGTCAGAATCCAGCAGATCAGGTAGCGCCATTCGGTCTTAACCTGATCTGCAATCCTGACTTTTATGCATCTTTGCGCGGAACAACCTTCAAGATCTGTTGCGCTGTAAGGTGCTGTGAATGTTAAAAATCCTTAAAATCCTTTTCGTTAAAAGGAATGATCTCATCCGGATGCACTTCCTTTTTCAGTGGGAACCGGGTTTCTTTTGATGGAAGATTTTTGGGATTTATTGACGGACGGATCGACTTCGGCGTTTTGGGGGCACGGGTCTGGGGCCGTTTGAGTTGCGTCGCGGTATCGCCGCTGATCAGGGCAACCAGGTCATTTACCATGCCCTTCATCTGCTCTGCCTGGGCATTCATTTCTTCCGAAGCGGACGCGGATTCCTCGGCGGTGGCCGCGTTTTGCTGGGTGACCTTGTCCATTTCGGTAACGGCGATATTCACCTCTTCGATTCCCTTGGCCTGCTCGCTGGAAGCGGCCGCGATTTCACTGATCAGATCCCTAATTTTGGTGGTGCTTTCCGCGACACGGGAGAAAACCGCGTTACTCTGGTTGACATGCTCCGAGCCTTCCCGAACTTTTTTGGAAGTTCCCTCAATCAGGCTTGCGGTGTTTTTAGCGGCTTCGGCTGCCCGCAGCGCCAGATTTCTCACCTCATCGGCCACAACGGCGAATCCGGCTCCGGCTTCTCCGGCCCTGGCCGCTTCAACCGCCGCATTTAGAGCCAGAAGATTGGTCTGAAACGCAATTTCGTCAATTGTTTTGATGATTTTCGAGGTTTCGTCGCTGGCTTTCAGAATATCGACCATGGAAGAGGTCAGCTCGGACATGGACGCCGAGGCCGTCTGAACACTGGCCGTAGCCTCCTTCATCAGGGCATGGGCCTGACCGGAATTGTTGGCGTTCTGTTTGGTCATGGAAGACATCTCTTCCAGTGAAGCGGAAGTTTCCTCGATGGATGCCGCCTGCTCCGATGAGCCTTCCGCCAGAGTCTGGCTGGCGGAAGACACCTCGCCGGCCGCGGAGGCAACCTGGTCGGCGCCTTCATTAAGCCTTTCAATGATCTGATAAATGGGTTTTGAAATGCTGCGGCTGAAAAACCAGATGGCAATCAGCGTGATACCAAGAAAGAAGAGAGACACGAGAATCATGATCTTTCTTAGCGCAATGACGATCTCCATCAATCCATCCGTTGGCTCGGTGATGCCAATGCTCCATCCGGTCAAATCGACTGGGGCAAACCCGGCTGTTTTTTCGATGCCTTCGAAGGTATAGGCTTCAACGCCGGTCTGGTGTGCCATCATTTTATCCACAATCGACTTCATTTCTTTAATCGTTTTCATATCGAGTTCAAGAATATGTTTGGGATTGGGATGGACAATGGTAAGGCCGTTTCGATCTATCATGAAGGGATATCCTGTCTTTCCGACTTTGACGGCCAGTATCTTTTCAGACAGAAAATCGGTTTTGAGGATAATTGCCAGGGCGCCGATGAACTGTCCCGAAGAAGAGAAAACCGGTACGCAGATGGGAACTACCGGATATCCGGTTTTTTTGGACTTCACAGGGCTGGATATAGTGATTTTGTTGGCTTTGGCATCCTGAAAATAGGGCCGCTCCTTTATGGAAATTCCTTTATTGCCTCCGCCCACGCTGTCGGCGAAAACGATGCCTTCCGTATTGCAGACGATGATGCTTTCATAGTTTTCCCCGATCTGCTTCATGGTATTGACCAGTTTTCGTTCCAGCCGCTGAATGTCCGTAGCTGAACCCGAAATGCCGGCTTCAGCTACCTTGGCAGCCACATCGATGGTGGTGTTTCCCACCGCCAGATCCTTGGCAAGCTTGATTTCTTCCTGCAGCGCCATCTGGGTTAAGCTGGACAGGCTTTTGGCGATGTTTACCGTGCTTTGTTCATTCATCGCTTTCAGATCTTTGGACAACTGGATGTCCGAAAAAATAGCAAATGATAGAAGCGGCAGCACGCACAAAGTGCCACCTGCAAGAAGTTTAAAATTTAGACTTCTCTTTTTCATGTTGTTCTTCCCCTGTTGGAAATTAATGTAATTATTAATAATATTAATATGTTATAATTAATAAACAATTATGAGGTTGCTGCTTTGCCAGGGAAATTCGAAGGCTGTTTGGTATGTGTATCGGCAGTTCGAACGAAAACTTGAGAAAAAAAGCTCAGCTACTATTGAGGCTGAATAATAGGCGGTTAAGAAAGTCCCTGACAGTGGTAACTCAAAAATGTAGATTTGAAATGGCGTCTCTATGGGGTTGATTTGAAAAACTATATGTTATAATATCAAAAAATGATTTTATTGCACTCTTTTATGAGGAGTATCGGTCATGCCCCATTCCCCGGAAAATTTAAATCCGGTTCCTGTTGCCAGGATAGAAAATCAGGACAATTGCCTTAATTTTGAAGGCAATTGTCTTTCATCCTTAATGGATGGAAATCCTATATCCACATTCGTCATTAACAAAGAGCATCTTGTGGTAATATGGAACCATGCCTGCGAAATTCTGACCGGAGTATCCAGAGAAAAGGTAATGAACCACCCCGTGGATTCCCGGATATTTTACAGTGGACAGTACCGGCCGCTTCTGGCGGATCTGGTTTTGGACATGGATGAAAGCGCCATGCGACGGTGGTATGATAAAAAGAATCTTACCCAAAGCGCCAATATGCCCGATGCCTATGAAGCCTCGGACGAACTGGTCATTCAGGGGGAGAAACGCAACATCTATTTTGTAGCCGCGGCTATTCGGGAACCCGGCGGTAAAATCATCGGCGCCATTGAAACCATTCAGGATATTACGGATCGCAGTCAGTTGTTGAGTCAATTGTATCAGGCGCAGAAAATGGAGGCACTGGGAGCGCTGATAGCCGGGGTGGCCCATGAAATCAATAATCCGATCAACCTGATCATGTACAATATCCCTCTTCTGGAAAAAATATGGCACGATATCCTTCCAATTCTCAATGATCAGGCTGTCCTGTATCCCCAGCGAAAGTATGGGGGCCTGCGGACTGATTTTATAAACAATCATCTGATGCAGCTCATTTCCGATATGGACATGGCCGCAAAGCGGGTGGCCACGATTGTGACCGGGCTGAAAAGTTTTTCAAGATTCTCGGCACAGTCGGAGAAAATTCCGCTTCAGATCAATCTTGCTGTTGACAACGCCATACGGCTTTCACAGTCAACCTTGCGAAAACTGAATGTCGAAATCGATCTAGATCTGCAAAACGAGCTTCCCACCATATCGGGAAATCTCCAGAATATTGAACAAGTCATCCTGAACTTGATCATCAATGCGGCGCAGGCCATTGAACACGATAGTGGAAAGATCCGGATATCCACAAGGCTTCAGCCCCAGGATGGTGATATCCGAATATCGGTATCGGACAATGGAAAAGGGGTTAATCCGGCCATTGCCGGCAAACTCTTTGACCCTTTTATAACCGATAAACAGGAAAAAGGGGGAACCGGACTCGGACTATCCGTATCCTATAATCTCATCAAGTCGCATGACGGAACCATAACGTTTGAGAGCCGTCCGGGAAAAGGCACCACATTTCATGTTCTTTTGCCATCTGTATTAAAGCATAAGCCGTTTCGCATCATGGTTGTGGATGACGATGCAACGATCCGCGAGATGTTACGGGAAGTTCTGGTTCAGCGGCGTTCCTACATTGTGGAGGAAGCTTCCAATGGCATTGAAGCCTGCATCCGTATAGGGTCTTCCCGGCCTGATCTTTTGGTCATGGATTTGTTCATGCCCGAAATGAATGGGATTGAGGTCTGCCGGGTTTTAAAAAAAGATCCGGTATTGTCGGATATGAAAATCATGATGATTACCGGCCATGAAGGCCATCCGCTGATAGGGGATATTTCTGAATTCGGATTTATTGATATCCTGTATAAACCGTTTAATCTGGAAGATTTCGTAATAAGAGTTGACAATATATTGAATCAATCACAAGCAGGTGATAGACGTTATGTTCACCAATCCTTTTCCCAATAGTCGTTGACAATGAGGTTTAATGGAATCCGTATTCGAGCAGTCCCCCATTCTAGTTGTTGATGATGACCCCGGGCTTTTGCTGAGCATCAAGGCCACGTTGGTCAGTGCCGATCTGCCAGAGCCGGATACGATTTCAGATAGCCGGCTGGTGATGGACAGGGTCCGCAGCCACGCCTATAAAATCATCCTTCTGGATCTGGTCATGCCCTATATTAATGGCATGGAGCTTCTGGAGATGATCAAAAAAGAGTTTCCGGAAACGGTCTGCCTGGTCGTTACCGCAACAGACGAAGTTTCCACGGCTATTCAGGCCATAAGGCTCGGGGCTTATGATTATCTTGTTAAACCGGTTAATGGCGAAAACTTGGTGGCGATCATTCAACGGGCACAGGAACGGTATCTGCTTCGCAAGGAAGTCGCGCTGTTTGCGATTAAACAATCTTTTTCAAATCTGGCCAATCCAGAGGCTTTTCGTGAAATTGTGGCGGAAGACGAATCCATGGCCCTGGTATTTTGCCAGGTCGAGGCGGTTGCACCAACGGATTACAGCGTGATCATCACGGGCGAGTCCGGTACGGGTAAGGAGATGATGGCCCGGATGATACACAAACTGAGCCGTCGCGCATCGATGCCGTTTGTTGCGGTAAATATGGCTGCATTTACTCAGACGCTTTTTGAAGATGAGTTTTTCGGCCATATCAAAGGCGCTTATACCCATGCGGTAAGCGATAAAAAGGGATTCTTTGAAACAGCCCATGGCGGTACGCTGTTCCTGGATGAGATTGCCGAGTTGGCGCCATCTCTACAGGGGAAGTTGCTGAGAGTCATACAGGAAAAAGAGTATTATCGTCTGGGCAGCACCAGCAGCAGGCGCATCGATGTCCGAATTCTGGCGGCAACCAATCGGGATATTCTTGAGGAGGTAAAAAATGAACGGTTCAGGGCGGATCTCTTCTACCGACTGAGCATGTATACCATTAAAATCCCGCCACTTAGAGAGCGAAAAAAAGATATTCTTCCCCTTGCTCGGCATTTTCTGAAAAGATATGGAAACAGCAAAACCGAACCCATTGAAACCCTTTCTACTGAACTGGAGCAAGGACTTATGGCGTATTCTTTTCCTGGAAATATCCGAGAGTTGGAAAACATGATGGCTTCGGCTGTTCTTCTGGAAAAATCCCGAATCCTGACGCTTTCATCGGTTGGTGGTCTTGGTGCGGCCATTGGTATTTCATCGGACCCAGGCAGCAGGCTGTCGACTCTTGAAGATCTGGAAAAACAGCACATTATTCGGGTGCTACGGGAAACCGGGGGAAATCGGAAAAAAGCCGCGATTATCCTGGGAATTAATACGGCAACTGTTTACAGAAAGATTGAAAAATATTGTATTTCTGATAAAATATTCAGAGACAACGAGCTTTCTGAAGAAGAGTAATCGTTTAGTCTTCCGCAAATGACAAAATTATTCGCAATTCACTGAATATTAACGTATTTCCTGTGTAATTGATGGGATATTGATGGAACATGGCGACAGTATAATTGGCAATCACATTCATGCCATTTTAGAGCAGCTTAAAAACGGAAAAACGCTGGTTCGAATGAAGTTGATGGGAAAGGATTATGAACAATTATCTATCATTAATGATATTCGAAAAAAAGACAAGATGCCGTTTTTGTTAATCGATTGTCCGGATGGTTTTAACGATCTGGTTAAAGACTCTTCCAGCAAGCTTCAATTTGAATATACCGGAGCAAATAAGCTGCCGTATTTTTTTTATGCGGATATTGCTCAGATTGACCAAAAAATCATCTGGGTCAAATTTCCGGATCTTATCGAACGCAGGCAGCTTCGAAGAGATTTTCGCGTGGACATGCCGTCTGGAACGTGCATGGGTTTTAAGAAATATGGGGTCAAAATTAACAAACAGGTGATCAATTTAAGTCTTGGCGGTTCTTTCGGGGCTTTGATCAGAAGTCAGGACATGATTCAGTCCGTACTCCCCATATCCGTTGGTGATACATTAACCGAGATTGAGCTGATCTTTCAATCGAAGCATTTTGTGCAGCGGGTGAACATTCGAAAGGCCGTGGTTGTTCGCTTTGAAGAAAATCCATTAATGCGCAGTTTCTGTTATGCGATACATTTTCTTGATATGGACAAGACCGAAGAAAAGGCGCTGACCGAACTGATTTATGTCATTCAGCGGGAGTATCTTAAAAAAAGGCTCGTTATAGCCGACTGAAAAAGAAGATGGGGCATAGACTTTCTGAAACAGCTTTTGGGTGCGCTATCGGTGGGGATGTAGGAAAAAAGAACTATCTCCTCCCTGCTGCCTTCCCAAAATCATTTTCTGAAAGTCTATATCGTTCTCTTGGATAAGTAAAAACCTTTTACCGATAATCCAGTTTTTTTAAACGGCCGTTTTTGTGTTATCAATGACCCTGTTCACATATTGACGGGTTTCACTATAGGGTACATCGCCGTTATACCGTTTAACGGTTCCAGGGCCGGCATTATAGGCAGAAAGCGCTTGTCTGACATTCCCTCCAAACATCTCCATCATTTTTTTTAAATATCGAACGCCTCCGTCAATGTTTTGTTTGATATCAAACGGATTTGTAACCCCAAGATCCCGAGCTGTTCCCGGCATCAACTGCATGAGCCCTTGCGCGCCCGCGGGAGAAACCGCATTTACATCGTAATCGGATTCAGCCTTGATAACTCCTTTGATCAGTTTGGGCGAAACTTGATATTGGGCTGCCGCATCCTGAATGGCTTTTTCAATTTTATGGCCGGTTGCGCTGGATCTGATTTGCGATATGCCTCTGCTGGAAGGCGGGAAGAGCGTATTCGGGGTACTGAAGCTGGACGAGGATGTATTCAGCGTGCGATCGTCGGCTCCGGATTCCGGGGAAATGGGGGTCTGATTTTTTGGACTTTCAGAGCCGAGAAGATATTCAGAAGCTTCCTTGTACGCGGATGGATCCGGCGCTTTGGCATTTGCCGGCAATTGTCTTGCTGGCGGGTAATAAGGGGATGTGGCCGGATGCGACCGGTAGTCCGCGACTGACAGCCCCTTCATGGTTTTGGGTTCGGATTGATTCGACGGCTTTTTAAACGTTGAGAGAATCCCGTTAAACTCAGAAGAAGATGACGACTGTATTTCTTTCTGGGGTTTCAAATCCTGCCTGACCACCTTGAATCTCCCGGAGGCGTTTTTCATATAATCTTCGATTGTCAGTTTTGGTTGTATGCCCATAATTATTCTCTCTGTAGCTTTAGATGAACAAAAATCAGTCTATGGGTGAAGGGGCTGCCAGTTTTTTGGCGCCCTGCATGGTTTATTGACACTTCAATACTGGTTTTGCCTTCATTCAGATACCAGCGGCCCTTGGTTAAACAACCGCTCTCATGGCAAACTGTCCAAAACCAATTCCAATCTCTATGCCTGGTTCTATCTTGCGATTTATTCTCCGTCGGCCACATATTGCACCAGACGATTTGATTTTGCAATCTGCAGCGCTGAATATGAAAAAATCAGTGCAACACATGACATGATAACCAGAGAAATTTTGAATAGAAACCGTGTGACGGCACCAATTAATTCACAAGTTGAGGCTCGTCCCGATTCCGGGTTGGCATCTTCAGCCTTTATACGGATATCCTCTTTGTTTTTAAAAAAGGAGGATACGTCATCACCTGAAAGGGGTATAGTTGTTCTGTTGGCCACTGTTTTGTTTGAGAGCACCAGTGGTTCTGAAACGACTGCAAGCTGATTTTCGGTAGCCACGGCAATACTTCCGGGCGGGGGAGAAGGATCCGCGAAGCCCGTATCCGAAATTGACCGGGGAGCCTGATTGTCGGGTTTATCTTCAAAGCCCTTTGTCCTCAGCTATTGAGGGGCAGTTGTCGTTTTTAATAGATACTTCGCCGATACCCAGCCATTAATCTTGTCGCCATTTTTTTCATAAACCACATTTGCCCATTGTGGATTTTCATCTTGAACGAAAATCCGTTCCCCTTTTTTTAATATTATAATAATTTTTCCATTGGTATCCGGTGCTTTTCTTAAATTGGCGTTTTCTGTCAGTTCTGCCGGAATGGGTTCATGCGTTGCTCCCATATTCGGAAAAATCATCATCCATAATCCCAAAAACCAGACTGCTTTTATCAGACAGCGAAAAGGCGAATTCATAAGTAATTTTCTCCATTTCAACAATTTCAAGGGGGGGGGTCCCAGATGGCATAGATATATGCAAATAAAATGCCAATATAAAATTGCAAAAATAAATGAACATCGATGTGTCTTAGGGGAATTGCCCATGTGCCGGAAACCAGGCGGCTTTTCGTGGAGACGATGGTTAAAAAAAACATAGATGTGGGATTGCCGAAAAGGAAAGGTCCGCTAAGATCACGAAAAAAACCAGGACTTGACTTCTGACTTCTGACTTCCGTCAATATTCAGTTTTTGAGAGAGCCTCTTGTTCGTTCCTGCTGTCCGAAAAAGTGGATGCATCGGTGGGAAGGGTTCCTTCCTTAAAGCATTCAAATAGAACGTTTTGTGTGGCAGGTCCTGCCAGTCGGCCAGTGGCAGCGTCAACTTTCGCGAAAACGATTCCTTCGGGAACCGGAAAAACCTGAACAGGCTTATTGGCAAGCGCCCGCTTCATAAACCCCACCCACACCGGGCAAGCGGCGGCTCCGCCGGTTTCACCCTTTCCCAGCGTTCCCTCTTCATCAAATCCTACCCAGACTCCGGTAACATATTCCGGGGTATATCCCATAAACCAGGCATCGTTTAGATTGTTGGTTGTGCCGGTTTTCCCGGCTGCCGGACGGTTCAGCTCTCTGGCCTTTCGACCGGTTCCATTTTTGACGACGCTTTCCAGAAGGCTGGTCATGATAAAGGCCGTGCTTTTTTCAATGACTTGAACTTTTTCCGGAATGGTTTCTTCAAGTACACGGCCATTCTGATCCGTGATTTTGGTGATGAATACGGGCTGAATTAAATCACCGGCGTTGTCAAAGACGGAATAGGCTCTAACCAGCTCCAGAAGGGAAACGCCGGATGAGCCTAGCGCAATGGAGAGGTTGTGCTCCAAAGTGGAGGTGATGCCCAGTTTTTTGGCATAGCCGATGGCATAGTCCACGCCGATATCCTGAAGAATTTTCACCGTCACCACGTTCACGGATTTTTCAAGGGCGTTTCGCAGCAGGATTTGTCCGGAATATTTTCTGTCATAATTCTGAGGTTTCCAGACCGAATCGCCTTCATCATCCTGAAACGCGATCGGTGAGTCGATCATCACCGTTGCAGGGGTGTATCCCTTGTCAATGGCTGCGGCATAGATGATGGGTTTAAAAGATGATCCGGGTTGCCGCCTGGACTGGATGGCGCGGTTAAACTGGCTGTCTCTGAAATCCCGGCCGCCGACCATCACCTTGACCTGGCCGGTCCCCGCTTCCAGGCAAAGCAGAGCGCCCTGGACTTTGGGCGTTTGTTCCAGTGAAAGGTTCCATTTGTCTCCATCCTTGGTTTTATCCATGAATTTGACCAGAATGACGTCGCCGATGCCAAGGATGGATGGCGGCCGCTTTGCGCCGGCTTCCTGTTGAGTAGTATTCGGATTGGATTTTTTGGCCCATTTCATGTCAGCAAAGCGGATGACGCCTTGGGATTTGCCTATGCGAACGCCCGCGGACTGTTCAGATTCACTGACCGAAACGACAACTCCGGTTAAAATGACTCCGGGTTTGATCGGTGAGTCCTTGATTTCTTCTTGAATAGTTGCGGAAAAGGATTCTATTTCAGCCGGTTTCACGCGTTTGATCGGCCCCCGATATCCCTGGCGTTTATCGAGTGCGCCGAGGCCGATGCCCAGTTCTTCCTGTGCAGCCTTTTGCATGTCGATATTGACAGCCGCATAAATACTGAGTCCATTGTTGTACAGAGGGTCCGGGCCGTATTTGGTTTCAATATACCGACGGATATGTTCCGTATAAAACGGCACTTCATCAATATACCAGTTTTTTCGGGGCTTGATGTCCATGGCCTGCTGAATGGCCGCTGTGGTCTGAGCCTCGGTGATATAGCCTTCGGCTGCCATGCGGTGTAAAACATATATCTGGCGCTGCTTGGCCCTGTCCGGATACCGAAACGGGGAATACTTGGTTGGGGCCTGGGGAAGTCCTGCCAGCAGTGCACATTCGGCAAGATTTAAATCCGTAACGGGTTTGCCGAAATAATTTTCCGATGCGGCTTCGATTCCGTAAGCGCCGTGGCCCAGATAAATCTGATTCAAATATAAAAACAGGATTTCGTCTTTGGAAAATGCCTTGCTGATCCGATAAGCCAGGATGGCTTCCTTGATTTTTCGGGAATAGCTTCGCTCCGGCGTCAGCAGAAAAGATTTGGTAACCTGCTGAGTAATCGTGCTTCCGCCCTGAACCACGCCGCCGGCTTCAATGTTTTTCAATAGGGCACGGAAGATGCCGATGACATCAATTCCAGGATGGCTGTAGAACCGGGAATCTTCCGCGGCAATAAACGCCTCTTTCAGAATTTGAGGAATTCTGGATATGGGGACGACAATCCGGCGTTCTTTGTAAAATTCGCCAATTTTCCGATTATCGTCTGAATAAACCGTGGTGATAACCGGCGGATGGTAATCGGATAATTTAGATATCTTTGGCAGGTCTTCGTTGATGTAAAAATAAAGCAGGATTGCTGCAATAATTCCTGTGATGATGGCGACCGAACCTGACCATAAAAAAGTTTTGACAACGATTCCGGACAGACTTCGGCGGGGTTTCCGGCGGGCCCGCTGTTTCAGAATCCGTGATGTTTTTCGAAATTCAGGCATGGGTATGATGATCTTTTGTTTTTGGGTGAAAGAAAGTTACTCAAAGCTTCATGAGCTTATTTCTTTACAAATATTCAGCGACTTGTTACTTTACGCTTCAATTGATAAAATTTAATATTATAACCCAGGACGACAGAAAGACAAGAATTTATTAGCAATGACCTTTATCAGGATGGATTATGGACGCGATTAAACTTGATTTCAACAAACTCGAAGGGCTGGTGCCGGCCGTTGCCCAGGATTTTCAGACCGGCGAAGTTCTGATGCTGGCATTCATGAATGCCGAAGCATGGGAAGCCACGCTTTCAACTGGCAAAGCCACGTATTATAGCCGGACCCGAAAAAAACTCTGGATCAAAGGCGAATCATCCGGCCACTGTCAGATCGTCAAGGAAATTCGCATCGACTGTGACAACGATACGGTGTTGCTGAAGGTAGAGCAGATTGGCGGCGCCGCCTGCCATACCGGCCATAAAAGCTGTTTCTTTCAGCGTGTGGAGGGAAGCTCCGTCAAAATATGTGGGGAGCCGATTTTTAATCCAAAGGAGGTTTACAAATAAATGAACACCATTTTGAAACTGGGGATTCCCAAGGGAAGTCTCCAGAACGCAACCGTTGAGCTGTTCAGACGCTCCGGTTGGAAAATCGATGTGAATGGCAGAAGTTATTTTCCTGAAATCAATGATGACAACATTGAATGCGCCTTGTGCCGGGCACAGGAAATGTCGCGATATGTCGAAAACGGCACGATGGATGCCGGACTTACCGGCAAGGACTGGATCGCCGAAAACAAATCGAATGTCCATGTCGTGGCGGATCTTGTCTATTCAAAAGTGAGTGCAAGGCCGGCCCGGTGGGTCCTTGCCGTTCCTTTTGACTCTCCGGCCAGAAAACCCGAAGACCTTGCAGGCAAAAAGATTGCAACAGAACTGGTTGAGTTTACAAAAAATTATTTTGCTGAAAGAGGGGTTCCGGTAATTGTCGAGTTTTCCTGGGGTGCGACAGAGGCAAAGGTGGTATCGGGTCTGGCGGATGCCATTGTCGAGGTTACGGAAACCGGCAGCACCATCAAGGCTCACGGCCTTCGGATTATTCATGAGCTGATGCAGACCAATACCCAGCTCATCGCCAACCATGAATCGTGG
>CAIVVZ010000321.1 GCA_903909505.1 uncultured Desulfobacteraceae bacterium | reverse complement strand
GAGGACAGTTCCTCGATTGAGGCGGAAGTTTCTTCGATAGACGCCGCCTGCTCGGACGCCCCTTCGGCCAGTTGCTGACTGGCCGAAGAAATCTGCATGGAACCTGACGCCACCTGCTCCGAACTTTCAGTTAAACCTTCAATCACGGAGTTAATGGGTTTGGTGATGGATCGAACCAGGATAAAAGACAGAACCCAGAAAACGATTATTCCAGTAAGGACAATAGCTGAAATAAACGCTGCGGCCGATCGCCTCTGCCCGGATATTGATTGATCCACTTGGCCCAGAAGCGCATTTGCCGCTTCGATGATCTGCTTTCCGGCATCATTCAGAAGTTTAACCCGTTCACTTTCTTTCTCGTACAGTTTTTGGGATTGTTCTATGAATTCCATGAATTTATTTAGCGATTCCTGGACCGAGGCAGCCGTCTTAATGGTTGAATCGTTTTTTGTTGCGACTGCAATTTGTTCCAGAGCAAGAAGCATCTCCTTAACATCTCCAGACGCAAGATTCTGAAATTCAGCCATAAACTTCTTATCACCGCTCATCATGAATTGCAGTTGCAGGGTCTGCAACTTGATAAACATGGTTCTGCAGTCTCTGACAACATCCAGCATTCCAACGTCAGAGCCGGTGAGAACATCCCCCTCCATTCGCAACATGGCCTGCTTCTTTAAAAGTTCATTGAGAATGGCCATCAGAAGCGCTTCGGATGTTTGGAGCGGCTTGACCATTTCCACCTTCAAACTGCTTTGTTGGCCGTGTACTTCAACAAGCTCATTAAACAGTTTCTGGTATCGGTCAAACTCGGTACTGATGGTGTTAATATGCGTTGTCCATGCCCCATCAATCTTTTTTTGTTTAAGCGCGTTCACATGGTTATTTACATTTCCGGTCATTTCGTCAAACTGCTTTTTCAGTTCGGCTGTAAAGAACTGCAAATAGGTTTTCTCAGCCACACGTGTAGCCAGCACTTTTTCAACAATCGTATTCACATCATTTTTGATCAGATTGGCTACCTCAATGCGTGAATAATAGAACACCCCAGTCCCAACGACAGCCAGCACCAGAAAAGAGGCAATTCCCACAAAACCGTACAATTTCTTATTAAGGCTTATTTTTACAGTGCTTTCAAGCATTCAATAGCCTTCCTTTCGCATTTTTCCGTAACAGAATACTGAATATAGTAAGCGTTCACGGGAGGCCCTTGAATCGGGGCCCCGTGAACAGTTGTCAATGTCAGTGGTCGGTAACAGTACGGAAACATGTCATTTACCCACTTTTATCGGTCACACCCGATCTAAAACTTTTTCAGAAATAAGCAAGCTGTCCCGGTTGATTATTTGAGCAATTTTTGTACATCGGCTTCCGGCAGGTCATAAACACCGCACCCGACAACAAGATCTTCTCCTTGAACATTACACAATTTCACAAAAGAGACTTTCTGGGAGGGTTCTTTTACTCCGGGCTTTGGCCACATGTAATCCACCCATCCCGATCCCTTTTCCTTAGCCGTTTTGTTCATTTCATTAAAGAACCGTTTACCATTGGAATCTTTAAAATCGACGAGACTTTGGCCGTTCATCTTGTACTTGATGGGGTGCATGCGCATCACACCCGCCATATCATGTATCCAGATATAAGTGCCTGCAAAAACAAACTGACTATCTTTCCCGCTGAACTTTGAAAAACCCGCTTTTCCCTCTTTCTGCAAAAGCGCACAGGCCTGGTTTACCTTGTCCATGATCATTTGAGGCGTGGGCTTGGTTGCGGCGGTGGCAGTACAAGCATCTTCGGTTTCTTTTGCCAGTTCGTCCGGTGTTTTATCAGCCAGAGCAGGCAGGGTCTGAAAGCCAAGTGTTGCAAAAAAAACTGCCAGCACAACAATTCCGATTCGTTTCATAATATTTTCCTCCATGCTTTTTTAGAATTTAAAAAGACCCAATGGTCATACCCGCAAAAATACTGATTCCTGCCAGTCACTGAAACCGCTCAACATCGGTGGATTCACCCGGATTTTCTCACCTCCTCATATTTTTAGGCACTGCGGAAAAAATGAAGATTGGCTTTATACTCCGACGCCACTGTCTGCCAAAACAAATATATATTACAAGTAGGATAAAATGACTGAATAACATTTATACAGTAAATCGTCACTTATGAAAAATACTTTAATAGTTTTTTACGTCAATTAAAAAATATATGTGGCAATATAAATTTTCTGGCCCATCGCTGTAAAAATGCTATACGCGTATTGTGAAAATGATCCCGCCCCCTTTGGAAAAGGTAGCATTTTCATTTCTGGGAGTGAATGCACGGGGGATTCATGATGAGCGGGGATTTCAGGCCAGCCGCCAGGAGTTTTTTCCGTTCGCCGGGCATCCTGATGCCCGGCGAACGTTCAAGTATCCGAGCTGCGCACGGCCATGCACTTGATCTCGACGCTGCCGCCCTTGGGAAGGGCGCTGACCTCGACAACGGCCCGGGCCGGACGGTGGTCTGAAAAAAACTGTTGATAAATGCCGTTAAAGGTGGAAAAGTTTCCCATATCGGTCAGATAGACATCAACGGATACGACGTGGTTCAGGTCAGAGCCGGATGCCAGAAGAATCTGACGCAGGTTTTCGAGGGCCTGGGTAGCCTGGGCCGTAATGTCCGGTCCTGCCAGGTCTCCGGTAGCGGGAATCAGTCCGAGCTGGCCGCTGACAAAAACAAAGGGCTCTGAAACAATGGCCTGGGAATACGGCCCGATGGCAGCCGGGGCATGACTGGTTTGAACAGGTGTGATCGGCAAGGATAAACCTCCTTTGAATGGTGTGTTGAATAGGGATACCATTTCTTTTTCACTTTTTGGAAAATCAATCAACAGGAAAATAGACTGCCGGCTCAGAATCTGATTTGTACCGTAACTTTTTTTCAGACACCGGATCATCATAAAAAAATGATTTCGGATTTCGACACATTAATCAAAGGAGAGAGAATATGACACTTGACCGAATGGTACTGGCGTTTGCCGGAAGCTTTATTTTGATCAGCTTGCTGCTGTCTCTGGTTCACAGTCATTACTGGCTGTGGTTTACGGCCTTTGTGGGCGCCAACCTGCTTCAGGCCTCCTTTACCGGATTTTGTCCGTTAGCAAAAATTCTGAAATTCTTCGGGGTCAAAGAAGGAGTGGCATTCAAATAGGCCTTTGTTTTTGAACACCAATGCCCGCCTCACCCGGTTCGCAGCCCCCCATTACTGAACATCGACGCAGCGTATCCCGTCCGGCCGCCATGCCGGCGAGATGACGTGACTGCCTTTTTCCTCGGTGTTCAGAAGACTGGCAAAGGTTACGGTGAAATCGCCGTAGCGGTTGTTGACGGCGTCCATGGCCCGGACCATGAGCGCCTTTCTGCGTTCCCGCGGAAAGAGAGGAAGCTGGGCGGCCTGATGCTGCAGATTGGACAGCCGAACCCCGAGAAGCCGCACCGGCTGCTGAAGCTCGACCGTATCCAGCTTACTTTCCGCACCCCCCTGAGGGCTTGCGCGGTCTATTTTTTCTTCCCTAAAAATAGTCTAAAAAGTAGCTTAACCAAGCGATATCTATAACTAATTAAAATAAATAGACATTCTTTAAAACTCATACGAACTTTAGGCTTCGGATGCGTGATGGTGATTGATGCTCTCTGTGAAAGACTGGGGATCGGCAAAACCTTGAGAGATATCTGCAAAGCCAATCGCCTTGATATGGCCCATGAGCGTGCCTTGCTTGCCATGACAGCTAACCGGCTTTGCGAGCCGGAATCCAAATTGGGCGTATGGGAAAGATGGCTGTCAAAAGTGTATATGCCTTCCTGCGACGGACT
>CAIVVZ010000320.1 GCA_903909505.1 uncultured Desulfobacteraceae bacterium | reverse complement strand
TTATGAACGGGCCAGGCGCTTTGTCCGGGAAGTGGACTCATCCGTGGTACTGGTGAATGCGTCCACCCGGTTTAATGACGGCGGCCAGATGGGCCTGGGGGCTGAAATCGGCATCAGCACCACCAAGCTCCATGCCTTTGGTCCCATGGGTCTGGAAGAGCTGACAACCACCAAATTCGTGGTGTTCGGGGATGGGCAGGTCAGGGAATAGGGATGAGAAAGGATGTCCATGCGGATCGGGCTGTTCGGGGGCACATTTAATCCGGTTCATTTCGGGCATTTGCGGACGGTTCTGGAGGTCAGGGAGCGGTTTGGCCTTGACCGGGTCTATCTGATTCCCTCCGCCATGCCGCCGCATAAATCCGAAGTCGGCATTGCCAGCCCATCGGACCGCCTGGAAATGATGCGACGGGCGGTTGAAAATGACTCCGATTTTGTGGTCTCGAATGTGGAGCTGATGCGCACCGGCCCGTCCTATACGATTGATACCCTTTCGTTTTTCGCGGATGCGCTTCCCAAAACAGACCCGCGTTTTTTGATTGTCGGCCTGGATGCCTTTCTGGAGATTCACACCTGGAAAGACTTCAGGGGAATCCTGGCCCGGATTCCCCTGATTGTCATGGGAAGGCCGGGAGCTTTCGACCGCGGACAGTTTCAGGATATGCCCCTTGCCGTAGCCGATTACCTTGACGGGCTGGCGCCCGGCTATCAATATGACCGGCAGCAATCGGTTTTTGTTCATCCCGGGTTTCAGCCCGTTTACCTGATTGGCGTGACATCTCTGGATATCTCATCCTCCGCCATTCGATCTCTGGTTCGCAGTGGCCGATCCATCCGGTTTCTGGTTCCGGAAACGGTATCCGAATTTATTTCCAGCAAAGGACTTTATCAATGACCCAGCAGTTGCCTTCCGATCCTTCACTGGATCTTTTTATTCAAGCCGCCCAGGGGAAAAAAGCCCTGGACATTGTTGTCATGGATCTTAGGGGCATGACAGCGATCACCGATTATTTCATCATCTGCAGCGGACGATCCAGCCGTCAGGTCATGGCCATTGCCGATCATATTCAGAAAACGATGCGAGATAACCGCATCCGGCCTCTGGGGGTCGAAGGTGCGGGTTCCGGGCACTGGATTCTTCTGGATTATGACCATGTGGTGATTCATGTGTTTTATGACCCGATTCGCAGATTCTATAATCTGGAAGGACTCTGGGTGGATGTTCCCAGGATTCAGGTTGACAGTCCGCAAATCGAAATGGATGATATTTTTGAGGGAGATGATACCGATGACCAATCGGATGTGCCTGCTCATGATTCTTGATGGCTGGGGCATTCGCGATTCGCGCGATGCCAATGCGGTGGAACTGGCCGATACCCCCCATCTGAGGCGTTTGAAAAACGGCTACCCCCATACCCAACTTCTGTGTTCGGGAGAGGCTGTGGGACTTCCGGAGGGGGTGATGGGCAATTCCGAAGTCGGCCACATGAATATCGGGGCCGGCCGGGTCGTCTATCAGGATTTGGTTCGGATTAACAAGGCGGTTCGCGAAGGGGATTTTTTTGAAAATTCGGCACTGAAAACCATCCTGTCAAAGGTATCAAGAAATCTTTTGGCCGCCCGTTCCGCGCTGCATCTCATCGGCCTGGTTTCAGACGGCGGGGTTCACAGCGATATTCATCATCTGCTGGCCCTTCTGGATATGGCCAGAACAAACGGCTTGAAACAGGTGTTCGTTCACGCCATTCTGGACGGCCGGGATACGCCGCCGGACAGCGGCGTTGAGTATATCCGCAGGCTCAAGGAGCATATCTGCCGGCATAATTATGGGGATATTGCATCAATCTGCGGCCGTTTTTACGCCATGGACCGGGACAAGCGATGGGACAGGACGGAGATAGCCTATCGCCTGTATACCGAAGGCGAAGGTTTTCATGAAAAAGATCCGGTGGAAGCCGTTCAAAAGGCCTATCAGCGCGGGGAAATGGATGAATTCGTCAAACCCGTTGTATTGACCGATAAAGGCGATCACCCGCTGGGAATTTTTCGGAACGGGGATGGCGTGATCTGCTTTAATTTTCGATCCGACCGGGTCCGCCAGATCACCCACGCCTTTAGTGATGCGGAATTCCCTTATTTCAAACGCCGGATTCTGCCGAGGCTCTGTGGTTATGTCTGTATGACGCAGTACGATGAAACGCTTTCTCTGCCCATTGCCTTTGCGCCGGTTAACCTGAAGGATATTCTGGG
>CAIVVZ010000319.1 GCA_903909505.1 uncultured Desulfobacteraceae bacterium | reverse complement strand
TTTCTCGCTTCGATTTGGGTGGATGGCGGTTGGGATTGTCATGATGATTTCTCCAATAATCATATCTTGGCTGATATCTTCTGGAGCAAGAAAGTCATCATCGGCATTTCGAAAATTTATTCTTCAGTTTGAGACAGTTTCAGCTATAAAACGACAGGAAGTGTTGCAGAGCTTTGGGATATGGTTGGCTATTGGCGGTTGTTTGTTCTGTGCAGCCCGAGCCGTGGGACTGTCGCTGGGGCCGGGAGATGCTGTTTTTTTGATTTCAGTTCAGCTTCCATTTCAACTAATTCCGATTCAGGGTTTTGCCAATGCTGGAAACCATGAAGGCGGGTGGATTGCCGCACTGGCCATTCTGGGAATTCCAGCATCCAGTGGTTTGGTGTTTGCGTTAGCGTCTCATGCGCTGGTGTTTCTTTATGTGATATCCCTTGGGGGGGTTTCTTTGTTTATTCGGCGGCGACGTTTTTATTCATGATCGCCGATCATTTTCACTGTTGCAATGTGGTTTGTTTTGGAAACCAATAAGAACTTGTAATGTGAGGTGTTTCATGGAAAGTAAAAAGGTTGACTTTCCTATTTCTGAGGGAGCTGATGAGATCTATTCCAGCTCCAATATTGCGATTCGATGGTTAGGAAATCGTCTGATCCATGCTATCAAGTCTTTGTTATTAAAGATGGATGCTTGTGCATTATCAGGTCTCAACGTCGGATGTGGTGAGGGACAAATGATCGCCCGCTTGTTTCAAAGCGGTCTGATCCACCAAATGACAGCAATTGATGTTGATCCAGTCCGAATCGCCTTCGCGCGTCGTCTCTATCCGGTATGTGAATATTCCAGAGCCGATATCTTTTATCTTCCGTTTAAATCTCGATCATTTGATTATGTGATTGCAACTGAAATCCTGGAGCATCTTTCAAATCCATTGGCCGCCCTCAGAGAAATCTCCCGGGTTTCAAAAGTTAATGCCACAATCATTCTTTCGGTTCCACATGAGCCTTTTTTTCAATGGGGGAATATTATTCGTGGAAAACACTGGAAGAGATGGGGACGAACTCCTTCCCATGTCCAGTTCTGGAGCCTCGGGGAATTCCGAAGCGTAATTCGGGGTTATGTCGAAATTCAAGAAGAACGCTGGGTTTCATGTTTTCCATGGCAGCTCTATATGGGAAAATTGAAAAATTCCCTGTCAGAATGATTTGTTTTTGCGAAAAAGTTTTTTCCATATATTTTCCACAAATGTTGTGATGGGTGGGAGCATCTCCGCTCACAACAAATTGAGTTTTATTCAGAGTTTACCTTGCTAAGGTTTTCTTGCGTGGGTTGCCCAATAGTTCCCGCATAAAAAACCGTGATAGGCGGTTGAGTCAAAATCACATTATATTTCTCATGTTATTACTGACTCATAGCATCTTGTTCAGAAAGGAGATACTCCATGTCCTCTTCCAAAAACTTCGCTCTGATCGGCGCTGCTGGCTTTATCGCTCCGCGACATATGAAGGCCATTGCCGAAACCGGAAATAAACTTGTTGCAGCCATGGATCCAAATGACTCGGTCGGGATCATTGATAGCTATTTTCCGGATGCGGCGTTTTTTACTGAATTTGAACGCTTTGACCGTCACGCGGAAAAGCTGCGCCGGAAAGCAGGTGGTATCCGCTATGTCAGCATCTGCTCCCCGAATTATTTACACGATGCTCACATCCGCTTTGCCTTGAGGGTCAGAGCTGAAGCGATCTGCGAAAAGCCGCTGGTCTTAAATCCCTGGAATGTGGATGCCTTGGCAGAAGTAGAGAAAGAATATGGCTCCCGAGTATGGAACATTCTTCAGCTCCGCCTGCACCCCAGCTTGATTGCCTTGAAAGAAAAAGTTGCTGCAGAAATTGCCACAAATCCAGGCCGGTCCTACAATATTGATCTGACCTATCTGACGTCCCGTGGAAAGTGGTATTTTATCAGTTGGAAAGGCTATCTGGATAAATCCGGGGGAATTGCCACCAATATTGGCATCCATTTTTTTGATATGTTGAGCTGGATATTTGGCCCTGTGAAGGAAAATATTGTACATCTTCATCAACCGGATGCTGCTGCAGGATTCCTATCCTTGGCCAACGCACGGGTCCGCTGGTTTCTCAGCGCCAACGCCTTATATTTACCAGGTGATGCGATAAAAAAGGGAATGCGTACCTTTCGCTCTATTACCGTGGATG
Organism: uncultured Desulfobacteraceae bacterium; assembly: GCA_903909505.1. Classification (GTDB taxonomy): domain Bacteria; phylum Desulfobacterota; class Desulfobacteria; order Desulfobacterales; family Desulfatirhabdiaceae; genus RAAP-1. The sequence continues at coordinate 27,121 of CAIVVZ010000319.1, read as the reverse complement.
GTCAGGATATTGAATTTTCCGGTGGTTTTATGGATCTTCACACTCGGAGTTACGAGGAGATACTATCTGGGCGCGGCTTTGGTTTAGCGGAGGCACGTGCATCCATTGAAACAGTACATTATATCCGCAACGCAGTCCCAAAGGGCGTCGTCGGTGATTTCCATCCTTTCTGTCGCAAGGTTCAATCCATTTAGCTGTTTTACGGAATATTGTCATGAAAGATGTTTTCGTACATGAAACCGCCATCATAGATTCTGGGGCAAAGATCGGCTCAGGTACTCACATCTGGCACTGGACCCACGTCTGTTCCTCTTCTGTTATCGGCCAGAAGTGCAACATAGGTCAGAATGTTTTTATCGCTGATCAGGTAACCATCGGGAATGGATGTAAAATACAGAACAATGTCTCGCTATATAATGGAGTTATTCTGGAAGATGATGTATTCTGCGGTCCTTCGATGGTCTTTACCAACATCAACAATCCCCGAGCCAAAATCCGCAAAATGGATCAAATCCGTCCGACCCTGGTGAAACAAGGTGCAACTTTAGGTGCTAACTGTACCATTGTCTGTGGTAACATCATTGGCCGGTATGCCTTTATCGGCGCAGGCTCTGTGGTCACCAAAAATATCCTGGATCATGCACTGGTTGTCGGAAACCCAGCAAAACAGACCGGCTGGGTGTGCGTTTGTGGGGAAAGGCTTACCAATGGTCTTCAGTGCCATTCCTGTGGGAAGAATTATCAGCGGATGGAAAGAGGCCTGATGGAGCGCTAAGAGGCTTCAATTATCTAACCTTGTTATTTGTACAATCTTTCATTGTCTTGCATGTCCATCCACATAGCAAACAGCAGAGACTGAAACGCGCTGATGAACAAAAACACAAACGCCAGCATGGTCAGCGGAGAGACATTGTTCTGGGTAAAAAGCACAATTCTGGCGATTTTGATTATATAGGGAATTGAGACAGCGCCAAGCACAAAAGAAAAGTGATACAGGAGAAAAAGAGGATGAAAATCTTTGAGCAGATACTTGATCCATAGTCGTTTAAAAAAGGATTTTAAAAGGAGCCAGGATACCGTCGGTATGACCTTCATGACTTTCATTTTTGACTGTTCTCCGACATTGTAAACAGGTTTGATGCCCACCTCTTTGATTGTACAGAAGGTAATATTGAGTTTGACCATCAAGTCATTCGGCATACCGTAGCTTCGATAAATACTGTGAATCTTTATTGCCTGCAGCGCTTTTAATGAAATAGCAGTAAATCCGCACTGGGTATCTGATACATGCCAGTAACCGGAGGCAATTTTAGTCAGGATCGAAAGAATCGCGTTGCCGATATATCTCATTTTGGGCATGACGAGCCAAGCGCTACGATGAATCAGGCGATTGCCTTTCACATAATCAATTCCATCCTCAATAACGGGCCGACAGATAGATTCGAGTTCGGAGGGGTCCATCTGCCCATCTCCCGCCATGACAGCAGTGCAGTCAATATGATGATCAATACACCACTTGTAGCCTCTCGCAATGGCGGCACCAACGCCACCATTGGATAAATGATTGATTAAAATAATCCGATCCGATTGAGGGTTTTCATTCGCTATTTGAGAGGGGATAAAGTATTCAAGCTCTTTATTCGCCATTTCGTGAAGAACGATTTCTGCATGGTTGTATTTTGTCTTTTGAGGTCTGTCCTTTGTAAAAAGAGTTTCAATAGAAGGAGTTTGCTGTTTGATATAGTCTGAAACGATAAAACCTGTCATATCTGTTGAACAATCATTGATTACCACAATGCGGTCCACAAAATCCGGCATACTGGATATGACCTGTAAAATTTGTCTTTCTTCGTTATACGCTGGAACAACAACTGCAACAGTCGCATGGTTTATCATTATCAATATATCCTAAGCTGATTCATATTTAAACATTGATCAAAGATTAGAGGCGTCTTCTTCAGCCGCAGCGCAGATGCCTTGCTGGCGATATACTATAAAATTCTGGGCGGCTGCGATGACTATAAGAATGCTTATGGCGGCGATTACCTCCAGAAGCTCGACCAGGGAAAATCTTTTCCGTTATATCCTGATTTTTTTATGCATATTAATTTTTTGACTGATGCAACAGGTTGTCGGAATAAGTTTTTAGTTTTTTTGAAATCAAAGTGGTGATGGCGTCGATTGATACAGACTCCCACATATTATCACGGGAAAGCCGAAGAAGCATTTCGTTGATATCATCAAGGCTGAATTGCTTGAGAAGATGGTTCACTTCATTATCCAGGCTTTCCAAGTTTCCAGACTTTATGTGGTTGTCAATTTGATATAAAAGAGGGATTATAACATCCTTGGCCAAATGGCTGGCTTGACGAAAAAACCAATCCGCTTTTTGATAATATCCCAGCATGCTCATTGAAACGCCAATGTAGGTATAAGTTTTTGGGTCATGAGGGGAGAGTTGATCCGCCATTCTGAAATATTTTAAAGCATCTTCAGGTGCATTGGAATTAAGCAAAATGATTCCCATCAGAAAACATTCATCCTTGTTTGCATCCTTTCTGGATGTCAGGGATTTCATTATAATCTTTGCATCATTCCAATTCCCAAGAACAGTCAGCAGCGAAGCTTTATCATATAATGACTGGATATAATCAGGATCAACATTCATTGACCTGTCATAACAGGCTAACGCATTCACATAATCATGTTTAATTGTATAGATAAACCCCATATTTCCTAGAACAGGGGCTGGGAAATAATTGGATATTCGTTGTTTGGTCAGCGAGACTTCATAAAGCTCCAACGCTTTATCGTAATATCCGTTCTTATCATAATATAAAGCCAGATAGCTCCAGGGCCTGGCCGATAACGGCGCTTTTTCTATTGCGTCTTCCCACAGTGTTTTTTCAGAAGCCCATATTCCATTTCGAATGTAGGTTGTCATACCTATTGTAATCAACAAAAGTGTCAGAACTGAAGTACATAAGTAAAACATGATTTGTTTATTTTCTTTTTGGAAATAACGAAAACCCTGGACTACACCAATGGCAACTGGCAAAAATAAAAACAGGGACGGCAGGTAATTTCGATGTTCAAAGATCAGTTCCAGAGAGATAAAGGATGATTCCACGACCTGATTTATAAAATAAAAAAGGATTGCCAGGGAAAAAGCCGGAAATCTATGAATCTTTAAAAGTCCAAAAATCAATAAACCTGTAATGGATAGCAGTGAAAACAGCGTTGTTATGGGTTCTATCAGTGACTTAGATATCATAATCTGATGTTCTATCGAGAACCGGTTTAATAATGGATAAAATATCTGGATAAGATAATTCATTACAATTCTGGGTTCTGTCATTAACCGTTCACCCAGAGAAAAGCTGCGCTTTCCAGAAAGGGTTTGAAATGTGGATAAAGGGTCAGGAAGCATGGCTAATAACAATAGTATCCCAAGAACTATCGTGGCAACCGTTGCAAATAACACAATTCGAATACATGTTTTACGATTTTGGGCTGACGAAAAATTTTGAAACGATATAATTTCAATCAATCCAATCGAAAGAGGGAAGGTGATGGTATTCTCTTTGGAACCAACAGCCATAAGCATGCAAATCAAACTGCCTGAATAAATAAACAAACGGGGCCATTTATTGCTTTTAAGTCTTCCCTGAATATAGCAGAAGAGGCCAATGATATAGAACATTGCAGCCTGAGACGTCATACGTTGAATAATATAAGTAATGGCTTGTGTCTGAATGGGATGAATGGCCCAGAGAACTGAGGCAAGAAGCGCAATATTGCTTTCATCTCCTTGAAAACGCCCGGCAAATCGGGGAGTTTTCAACAAGGTCAGCAAAAATAGATATAGAGATCCTGATGCCAGAATATGAATGATAATATTAACAATGTGATAGCCAATAACTTGCTGGTTGCCAATATACCAGTTTAATGCCAAGGAGAGAAAGGAAGCCGGACGACAAATGCGATAATTAAGCATATTTTTAGAGAGTTGAAATGAACGGTACAACGCGGATGGAGACAGCTCAGTCAATTGAATTTGCTTATTGTTAATGATATTTGTATGATCATCCAAATGCCACGAAGCGTTGAATGTATTGGAATAAATAGTAACGATGATAATAAATAAAAGAAAAATTCCTGAGAAGTGAGATGAAAATGTTCGATTTGTTGCGTGGGATTGTGGCATTACCGCGTCAATACCTCTGCGCGAAGTTTGAGATTTTTGGATATCAAGGATTTAAGAGCTTCAGTTGAAACAGACGGCAGCAGAGTTTCCATTGAAAAACGAAGAAGCCCTGTCTCGATCTGATCGATGCTGAATTTTTTGAAAAGATCGCTTGTGTCACGTTGGAGCATTATAGTATTTCCAGATGTTAGATCATTGTCAATCAAGCAAAAAAGTGAGATGATGCTATCAGGAGATATCTGATAAGACTGACGGAAAAACCAATCGGCTTGGGAGTGATGACCCATTATGTTCAGACAATTCCCAATGCTCAGGTATATATAAGCGTTGAATGGTGAAAGCTGAAGCGCTTTTCCGAAATAATTCAAGGCTTCGGCAGGATCATTTTGTTTCAACAGGGCAGATCCCAATAAGCTGTAATTCTCCCAGGATGGTATTTCATGGGATATTAATAACTTCATAATATTTTCTGTTTCATCCCATCTTCCCATTTCGGCCAACGTCCATGCTTTATTATACAACGTCCATGCTTTATTATTCAACGTTTTGGGATGAGAAGGATTGATAGAAATCGCTATATCATACAATTCCAACGCTTTTTCAAATTTCATTTTTAGCGAATAGATGCTTCCCAAGTTTGTAAAGTTATCAGCCAGTGAAAACCGGTTTGTTCTTTGCTTTGTTTTAGCTGTTTCATACAAGTTCAATGCTTTTTCGATCAGTCCAGCATTTTGGTAGTAGCGTGCGAGCATTTCATAAGGCCTTGATGATTGCGGAGCTTTAGACAGTGCATCTTCCCACAGAGTTTTTTCTGAAGCCCATGCTGCATTCCTCGTATAGGTGGTAACGCCGAGTACAATCAGGAACAAAGCCGTTACTGCAAAACAAATCAGAAACATGGGTTGCCGGCCCTTTTGCTGATAATACCGAAGTCCCTTGATGATTGACATGGCAACCGGGAAAAAGATAAATGCGGACGGCAAATAGTTTCGATGTTCAAATACCAGTTCCAGCGGAATGACGGTCGATTCAATGAGATGATTAAGGAAATAAAATAAAATACTGAAAGAAAGGATCGGCATTTTCCGTATTTGAAAAAGTGCAAAGGCCAATAGCCCTGAAATCAATGTGATGGAAGCCAGCGTCGTAACCGGGTCGAGCAGCGATGTAGATACGGATACGGAATGTTCGATGGAGAATTGGGTAAGCAAGGGGTAGAAAATCTGGGATAAATATCCGATTACAATCCGTGGTTCAGTCAGCAAACGTTCCATAGGTGTAAAAAATCGGCCTGACGATATAGAACTGATATACGTGAAAGGATGAGACAACGTGGAATAGGCCAGCAAAACGGAAAGAATTCCTGTAGCGAAAGTTGCGGAAAGGATGATTCGAAAACTGGCTTTGAGATCGGCACCTGTCGAAAAGTTTTTAAAAAATACGATTTCGACAAGCGCTAAAGAAAGCGGAAAAAGAACTGCATTTTCTTTTGAGCCCATTGCCAGTAGCAGGCAAATAAAACATCCTGAGAACCACCCCAAACGCGGTACTCGCTTTGTACTGATTCTGCCATGAATGAAGCAGAGCATGCCGCAAAGGTAAAAGAACGTGACCAAGAGAGTCATTCGTTGAACAATGTAAGTGACCGCCTGAGTTTGAATCGGGTGAAGTGCCCAGAGGACGGCGGCCAGCAATGCAATATTATCTTCATCGCCTTCACAGCAGCCTGACAGATTGGGGGTTCTAAAAAGTGATTGGAGTAAAAAAAACAGAACCCATGCGCAAAGAATATGAATGGTCACATTCACAAGATGGTATCCGAAAACACGGTCTGCTCCGGCATACCAGTTCAAGGCAAAGGAAAGGGTGGCTATTGGACGGAAGCGGAAGGCATCCTGAGACGAGGAATCATTTTGAAAAAAAGTAGTTGCCCGAGCCAGTTCAGGCAGAGAAAGCTCTTTGAGATGGATATTGCTATTTCTGATGATGACTGGATCATCATCAAAATGCCATGAGGCATAAAACGAATTGGAATAGCAAATGAAGCAGGCAAGTAGAATAAGAAAAAACGAGAAACAACAAAGGGACCGTTTCTTTCTGATAACCGCATTTTCAGAAGTCATTGGAGTCCATTAAACAGTTTTTATTTATATGCAATGCTATTATGTGTAATACAAGCCCGATATAAAAGTTACAAAGGGGGCGGAGCCCCCTTTGTAACGATTTTATAGCTAAACAAATTAGTCCTGAATTATTTTTACATAAGCCGTGCCATTCCAGTATCCTTTGGCATTAGCAGCTTGAGTTGCAGCGCCTCTATAATCTGCGGGGCATCTGCCGCTCCCATCTGCTACCCTTATCGTGATGGCACCGATAGTGCCGCCGATAACTGGTTGAGGATTAGAACCGGTCATCGTAACAGCCAGTGATGCTGCTGTCACAAGTGCTGTATGGCTAGGAATAGCATACCAATTGGCGATTGCTCCTGCAACCGCATTCGCATCTGATTCGGCGGCGCTGCAGAAGGCTTTGTTACGATAAGCGATGAAATTGGGAATGGCGATCGCGGCCAGAATACCGATAATGGCGATAACGATCATGAGCTCGATCAGGGTGAAACCTTTTTCGTTGGTGCGGGTCATTTTCTGTAGCATGATAAACCTCCTTGAATGAATGATGAATAATGAACGGAATAGCAGATGTTTTTTTGTTTTCATTTGTCAAAATACTAAAGCAATGAATGTGCCATAAGCGTTTAACAAGAGTGTTGCATGTCGGCGCTTCTTACCCGTTAAAGCCATAGGCATGTTTGGATGAGAGTTTTATGTTTTAAGTTTTTAAGCCTACTGGTTATCAAAGAATTTTTATCGTTCAGTTTGATCGGAACGATCATGGTGTTTTGTCGAAATGCCAATTTTTGTCACTTGCTTGACAATTTTTGGCAATGAAAACTGGTAGCCGCATTGCTTCACTTGCGACCTCATAACTGCCAAAGATTTGCTCTTTATGCAAGCGATTTTTTTCTGGATCTACACGTAACCTGTTATCATGGACTTAATACTTCATTCCAACGAGTTGGACGTTGGACAAAATATTAAAAAGCTGGAATCTTGGGGGTGTAAAGCTGTGGTGATGATCGAAAAAGAGATATTGGACATCTTGCAGAAGGAAAAACGATACCTTCAGGAGAATTTTAGATTATTGTCGATCGGACTGTTTGGATCCTATTTTAAACCGTATGGAGAAAAGCATTCATTATGTCTGAAGAGGTGGTGCAGAAAGTGCGCAAGTCACTTTTGAAAGCGATCTCACAATATTTTTCCAAAAAATCAAAATAGTTCGCTGTGCGAACCAGTACGGATCAACGTTAGATTGCCCGTATCTACATCACCGCTCTTGTTATAAATCAACAGCCAATCGGGCTCTATGTGGCATTCTCGCACACCAAAGAATTCTCCCGAGAGTTTATGATCACAATGTTTTGAATCAATCGGCCGATCATTCATGAGTTCGATGACAATTTTACGCATCTTGTCCCAATCGTAACGGCCCGCACCTTTTATTCGTTTTTTATCCATCTTAAATCGCTTGGTTTCTGTTAAAGTTCTGGGCATATGCCAGCTCCCAATCAGATCACAGATCATCCAGCGTTGTTTTCGTTACCTTGCCTGCTTTTGCCGCTTTGATCGCTGCAATTGTTGTTGGATTAGGGCGAGTGAAGGCTATTGGCATCCTTCCCGTTTCCACAACACAGCGCAGAAACAGCCGGATAGCCGTGCTGACATCAAGTCCATCTGTCTTCAAAACAGCCTCTGCCTCACGTTTAAGTTCCGGTTCTACTCGGAAGTGTACATCTATCGTCATAATACTGGCCTCCGTTATGATGGGGAAATATCCTGTCCTTTAAACAAATATAAATTAAGAAGAGATATGTGGCAAGCAGAATGCAACAACCATAAAAGCGAAGCAGGCAGATGTGAAGGAAGCGATACGAGGATGCCGAAGCAATGATCTGCAAGGCGGGGAAATAGGAGCGGGCGGGGCGGTATCACGTGTCAGCAGCGTCATGCCGCTGATCTCCGCATGGGCGCCGATTTAGAAATCGGGCAACGGCGACCTTTTTCGTCCGCCTTTGCGACGATATTCGAGAAAACACTTGCTCGCAAGAAACGCTGCTTCCCATGGCAGGGGCAGGCGGCGAAAATAAGTTGAAGGCAGCACCGCGTCGAGCTCTTCCTCCGTCACGATATCCAGGATCACGCTGCTGTCAACGAGAATCTGCATCATTCCCTCGTCATGGCCAGAATCTCACTCGTGCGCAAAACCGTAGTTGCCTTTCCCTTCATGCAGGCAATCAGATCTTTCCCACGGACTGCGTCGTTCTCGGCTTTCTGAAGGAACACCTTGTTGCCGGAGACGAAAAATTCAACCTCCGTGTTCGCCAGAAATCCCATTTATTCACGCACATTCTGAGGAATGGTGATCTGACCTTTTGATGTGATCCGCATGCGATCCCTCCTTTCTATTCGTACTGGCCATACTCTTACCAAACCGCAAGCGAATGTCAAGGGAAAAAAAGGAATGGAAACAACCGCTATTTTTTTATGGACAGTTTGTCCAGTCGGTACCGCAGGGATCGCAGGTTGATCTGGAGAAGCTCAGCGGCCCTGGCTTTATCGCCTCTGGCGAATTCAAGGGCTTTTTCGACATAGGCTTTTTCGATTTCTTCAAGGATGCTATCCAGAGAGACGCCGTTTTCAACGTCGTCAAGATCGAATCGCTTGTTTTTGACGCCTTCAATCCAGCGGCGCTTGTGGATCTGTTTGTGAAGGGAAATGGCCAGGCTTTCGGGCAGGATAATATTGGTATTGGAAAGCGCAACGCTACGTTCAATGAGGTTTTCAAGCTCACGGACATTACCGGGAAAATCATATTTATTCAGCAAATCAATGGCATAAGAAGACAGTTTTGTGATTTCCTTGCTCATTTCGCGGGAATATTTCTCCAGAAAATGGTGGGCCAGCAGGCGGATGTCTTCTTTTCGCTCTTTGAGAGGCGGCATCCGGATGCCGATTACATTCAGGCGGTAAAATAAATCTTCCCTGAATCGTCCGGCAATCACTTCTTCTTCAAGAATTTTGTTGGTGGCGGCGATGATGCGAACGTCCACACTGATGTCTTCGCCGGCGCCAATCGGCTTGAATGCTTTTTCCTGGACAACCCGCAGCAGTTTAACCTGAAGGGATGTACTGAGCTCTCCGATTTCATCCAGAAAAATCGTTCCTTTGTTGGCAACCTCAAACAGGCCTTTTTTATCCTGGTTGGCGCCGGTAAATGCGCCTTTTTTATAGCCCAGAAGTTCGCTTTCCATCAGGGTTTCCGGAATGCCGCCGCAGTTGACCGCAACAAATGGCTTATCGCTGCGGTTGCTTTCGTCGTGAATTGCCCTGGCCGCCAGTTCCTTTCCGGTTCCGCTTTCTCCGGTCAGCAGAATGTTGGTGGTGGTTTTGGCCACCTGACGGATCATTTCATAGACAGTCAGCATTTTAGGAGAATTACCGATGATTTTTCCAAAATGAAGCGTCTTTTTCAGGGCGACATCCAGGCTGAGCTTTTCATCTTCAACGGTCTTTAAGGTCAGGGCATTGGAGATGGTCTGTTTGAGTTCCTGGTTGTTAAAGGGCTTGGGAACAAAATCAAATGCCCCCTCGTTCATGGATTCAACTGCTGTTTCCGTTGTGGTGTATGCGGAAATCATGATCACCACGGTCTGGGGGTTGATTTTTTTGGTGGCTTTCAGGACTTCCAGACCGGAAATGTCTCCCAGGCGGATATCGCAGATCAGCAGATCAAATGGGGTGCTTTCGATCATTGCGATGGCTTTGCGGCCATTTTCAGCGCAGGAAACCCGGTACCCTTCTTTGGTGAGCATGTATTCCAGCAGCTCGCGCATGCTGAGTTCATCATCTGCAATCAGGATGTGGGGAGTGGCGTTAGGCATAGGATTACAGCTCAGGTGTTCAGCCTTTCCTCAAATACGACGGTCCCGTTCACCATGGTGAGAACGGCTTTTCCTTTCAGAGTCCATCCGTCAAAAGGAGTATTGCGGCTGATGGATTGGAACCGGGCGGCATCTACCGTCCAAATCCTGACCGGATCAATGACGGTAATATCCGCGGCTGCGCCGATGTTCAGCCCGGATGCCAGACCCAGGATTCTGGCAGGCTGGGTGGACATTTTTTCAATGAGACTGCTCAGGGACAAAACGCCGGATTCAACCAGCCGCAGCCCCAGCGCCAGAGAGGTTTCAAGTCCGATAATGCCGTTGGATGCCTGATCGAACTCAACATCCTTTTCAACCGGGGAATGTGGGGCATGATCGGTGGCGATCACATCCAGAGTGCCGTCGCGAAGGCCTTCGCAAATGGCGTCAACATCTTTTTGCGTGCGTAGCGGCGGGTTCATCTTGGCATGGGTATTGTATTCCCGAACCGCATCATCGGTAAGGGTAAAATAGTGAGGGGCGGTTTCCGCGGTAACCGGAATGCCGTTTCGTTTGGCTTCCCGAATGGCCCGGACCGATTCCAGGGCACTGACATGCGCGATATGGAGCCTGGCGCCGGTGAGTTCGCAAAGGGCGATATCCCGAAGAACCATGATGGTTTCAGCGGCATTGGGAATGCCCGGAAGACCCATTCGGGTGGCAACGGTCCCCTCGTTCATGGCCCCGCCATGCGCCAGTTCCAGCTCCTCGCAATGGGAGATGACCGTAAGGCCCAGGCCGCCGGCATATTCCATTGCCCGGCGCATCAGAAGGCTGTTCATCACAGGGTTGCCGTCGTCTGTTACGGCTACGGCTCCTGCGTCTTTGAGCTCGCCGAATTCACTCAAGGCCTTGCCTTCAAGGGATTTGCTGATGGCGCCGACCGGATAGACCCGAACCCCGCAGGCTTCGGCGGCTCGGGATAAAATGAATCGGGTGATCTGGCCGTTGTCGTTGACCGGGCGGGTATTGGGCATGGTGCAGACAGCCGTGAAACCGCCGGCCGCGGCTGCCCGGCATCCGGTGGCAATGGTTTCCTTGTATTCCTGTCCGGGTTCACGGAAATGAACGTGCATGTCAATGAGGCCGGGGGTCAGGATGTGGCCCTGTGCGTCATAAATCCTGACATCGTTTCCGGATGGGATCTTCAGAATCCCTTCCGGTTGAATATCGGCAATCCGGCCATCTTGAATCAGGATATCCAACCGGCCATCCATCGGGCCATTTGGGCATCCCGGATCAATCACCCGCGCGCCCCTAATCAGAGTCCGCATTTCGCGTCCCTCCCGTAACCAGATATAAAAGCGCCATGCGCACGGCAACGCCGTTGGTGACCTGATCCAGAATAATTGAATGCGGGCCGTCCGCCACATCCGGGGATATCTCAAGTCCCCGGTTAATGGGTCCGGGATGCATGATCAAAACATCGGACCTGGCGGATTTGAGCTTTTCTTGATTCAAGCCATAGCGCCTGGAATATTCCCGTTCGGATGGAAAAAAGAAGCCGGACTGACGTTCCTTCTGAATTCGCAGCATCATGATCACATCAGCGCCGTCAATGGCCTCGTTCATATCAAAGGTAACCGATACTCCGTAGGATTCGATTCCCTTGGGAATCAGGGTCGGCGGGCCGCATAAGATGACGCTGGCGCCCATCTTGACAAAGCCCTCGCAATCGGATCGAGCGACTCGGCTGTGCGCAATATCGCCAATGATGGCAATGCGGAGTCCGGCAAGTCGCCCCTTGTGCAGGCGAACCGTCAGCATGTCCAGAAGAGCCTGCGTGGGATGGGCATGCATGCCGTCGCCCGCATTGATGATCGATGCGCTGAGGGCTTTTGCCAGAATGTGCGGCGCACCGGCGGAAGGATGCCGCAGCACGATGACGTCCGGTTTCATGGCTTCAAGATTGCGAGCCGTATCCAGCAGCGTTTCCCCTTTGACCATGCTGCTGGTGCTTCCGGAAAGGGAAATGCTGTCCGCGCTCAGCCGCTTGGCGGCAATATCAAATGAGGTGCGGGTCCGGGTGCTGGGTTCATAAAAATACAGCACCACGGTTTTTCCCCGGAGCGTGGGAACTTTTTTTACCGGCCTTTCGGAAATTTCTTTCATCCTTTCGGCCGTATCCAGGATCAGGGAAATGTCATCAACGGACAGGGATGTGATTTCCAGAATGTCTTTTTTTGAAAATTTCAGCATAACTAACCGTTATTTTAAAATATTCCCCAATCTTCCCCATCGAACACCAAAATTGTCCTTGTCCCAGGACCAGTAGATGATAAAGGCCTTGCCTTTTACGGCTTTCAGATCGACAAACCCCCAATACCGGCTGTCATAGCTGTGATCCCGGTTGTCTCCCATCACAAACAACGAATGTTCCGGAACGGTTGTAGGTCCAAAATTGTCTCTGGGCTGCAGATTTCCGGGAAAAACGTGCGGGTCGCTATTGACGATAAAGGATCCCTGTTGAAGTGCGCCATTGACCCATACCTGTTTATTGCGAACTTCGACCACGTCGCCGGCAACACCCACTACCCGCTTGATGAAATCCTTATCCTTGTCTTCAGGAAATTCAAACACCACAATATCACCACGTTGAGGATTTTTTATGGGAATCAGGGTGAATTGAAGATACGGCAGTTTTACGCCATAGATGAATTTGTTAACCAGAATATGATCGCCTATTTGAAGGGTTTCCTTCATCGAACCGGAAGGAATTTTGAACGCCTGAACAATAAATGTTCGAATAAACAGGGCCAAAATGATGGCGACCCCGATCGCCTCGATATTTTCGCGCAGGCGGCTTTTGGTTCGGATATCTTTGGAAACAATGCTTGTAGATTTCAATTTGTAATAATTACCTTTTATATGTTCAAGAACTTCATTATATAGCAAAGATGTTTCGTTGATCTACCTTTAAACTTCCTCTTTAGAAAAAGGGAAATAGAGAGGAATCTTCTTTTCATTGTGCATGATGGCATTTATGACGATGTCATCCAAGGCGACAGGAAAAGAAGCCTTAACACCAGATGGGCCGCAATTCCCGCAGCCACATCGTCCAGCACGATGCCGGCTCCTCCGGGAATCGTTCGTTCCAGATAACGGATGGGGAATGGTTTTAAAATATCCATTACCCGAAAAATAAAAAATCCCGCAAGAGCCGATTGCCAGGTGAAATGAATGCCCAGAAACGTAATCATCATTCCGGCAAATTCATCAATCACAATGCAGCCGGGGTCTTTTTGCCCCACGATGTCTTCAGCCAGTTCAGCAGCCCAGATCGATAGAACGATAAATGCAATCAAAAGCATGGCGGAAACCGGAAGTGGTAACAAAGAGAGCAAGCCGCAGGGAACAAGTGCTGCCAGAGAACCGGCGGTTCCCGGCACAACCGGAGAATAACCGGACTTGCAACCGGTTGCCAGATACATGACAATGGCATTTTTATCTGTCATGGCATATTTCTATAATCCGGCGTCATTTTTGTCAAGGTATAGTCTCAATGCTTGGCCCCTACCAGGTGCCGCGGACCTTGACGCCGCCTGCGTGAAGAAAGGATTTGATTTCGGGTATGGAGTAGGTGCCATAGTGAACCATCGAAGCAATCAGGGCCGCATCCGCGCGTCCTCTGGTAAGCACATCCAGAAGGTGCTCCGGTTTTCCGGCTCCGCCCGACGCAATGACGGGAATGGAAACCTGGGATGAAATAAGGTCTGTCAGCACAATTTCATATCCGTTCTGAGTGCCGTCCGCGTCAATGGAGTTCAGACAGATTTCGCCCGCGCCCAAAGATTCGGCCTTTTGTGCCCATTCCAGGGCGTCAATTCCCATGGACTTTCTGCCGCCGTTAATGACCATTTCATAGCCGGAAGGAATGCTACGGCTTTTTCCCGTGAATTTCACATCCATGCCCAGAACCACACACTGATTTCCAAATGCCTTTGCTCCCTGTGAGATCAGATCGGGGTTCAGGATGGCCGCGGAATTGATGCTGACTTTTTCGGCGCCGGCCAGAAGCACCTTGCGCATATCCTCGACGGTTCGAATGCCGCCGCCGACCGAAAATGGGATAAAAATGGTTTCGGCAACCCGTCTCACCACATCGATCATGATATCGCGCTTGTCGCTGGATGCGGTGATATCATAAAATACGATCTCATCGGCCCCGTTTTCATAATAAAAGCGCGCCATTTCAACGGGGTCGCCGATGTCAACATTGTCTTTGAATTGGATGCCCTTGGTTGTTCTTCCTTCACGAACATCCAGGCAGGGGATGATGCGTTTGCTGAGCATGGGGATTGTCCTTATGAGCTTAGCTGCCTTGTCGCTTACGGCATCCACTGGCAGAAATTATTCAGCAGTGCCAGACCGGGCTTGCCGCTTTTTTCCAGATGGAACTGGGTTGCAAGGAGGTTGCGATATCCGACGATGGAAGCAAATTGAATTCCGTAATGGGTTGTTCCCACAATATGATCCGAATGGGCAGGTTCCGGATAAAATCCGTGCACAAAATAAAATTCATCCGTTTCCTTTAATCCTGCCAGAACCGGGTGGACCTTGACGGGTTGAACGCGGTTCCATCCCATCTGGGGGATTTTCAGCCGGATCCCGTCTGAATCGCGAAGATCCGGGGAAAACGCTCTGACAATTCCCGGAATAATCCCCAGGCACGGGGTTTGATTTTCTTCACTGTATCCCATGATGATCTGGGTTCCCAGACAGATTCCGAGCATCGGCTTTCCCTGGTTAAAAGCCTCATGAAGCACGGCATCAATGCCCAGGCGTTTCAGGCTGGTCATGGCGGATCCGGCCGCACCGACTCCCGGAAAAATAATGCGGCCGGCAGACCGGATTTCTTCGACATTCCGAGTGATCACGTTCGCATAGCCCAGATGAGATACGGCGCGGGCTACGCTGGCAAGGTTTCCGGCATCGTAGTCAATAATTGCAATCATAGGTCTTCAGCCTTTTTTGCTTTTTCCCACAAATTATTCAGCTCCGTGTATGAGACCGCATCGAGTTGTTGGCCGTTTTGGGAAATGGCTTGTTCCATGTGTTTAAAACGCTTTTCAAATTTTCGGGTGGAATCCGCCAGGGATGTTTCCGGATGAAGTTTTGCGAACCGGGCAACATTCACCAGCGTAAACAGCACATCGCCAAATTCCAGGGACAGTTTTTCTTGAGCTTTTGAATCCGGCTGAGGACCGGATTCCGGGATTTTATCCACTTCGGATTTAAATTCCGCCCATTCTTCCTCAACCTTTTCCATGACCCCTGAAATTGAGTCCCAGTCAAATCCGGCCCTGGCAGCGCGTTCGGAAATCCGGTATGCCCGAATCAGAGCGGGAAGGCCACTGGGAACAGAATCCAGAAGTCCGGCATTTTCGACATGATTTTTTTCAGTCATTTTAATGGTGTGCCAGCGTTGACGCACCTCTTCACTGGTTACGGCTGTTTCTTGCCCGAACACATGAGGATGGCGCCGGATCATTTTCCGTGTATTCCGGCTGGCAACATCCCGAAGATCAAAATGACCGGCTTTCTGATACAGATGAGCCATAAACAATATCTGAAACAGAACATCCCCGAGTTCTTCGCACACGTCTTCCGGGCTTTTGGACTCAATGGCATCCACCAGTTCGTACACCTCTTCGATCAGGTAAACTGCCAGGGTTCGGGGAGTTTGTTTCTTGTCCCAGGGGCATCCGTTTTCTCCCCTCAATTGTTCAATCAGGCGGATCAGTGCAGATATGTCTTTTAGATCCGATGTTACAGGGGGAGATTCCAAATTTTCTTCAGCTCCAAAATTTTGGTTAAAAATTCCTGTTTCATTTCCTTGGAAACCATCTGTGCCATGATTTCAGAGACTCTGGATACATGAGGAGCCAGAAGCGAGTCTTTGATCATTGGTGTGCCTTTGGGAAGAAAGGCCGTGAAGATCATGAGAAGAACAGAGGTGATCAGGATCCCTTTTGCAATGCCGAAAAACACGCCGCAGATCCGGTCAACCCACCCCAGAAAGGCAATGTTCATCAGGTATTTGATGATGACCCCAAGGATGCTGACACAGATAAATACACCACAGAACAGCAGCATGAAAGCCAGAATCTTGGCATAGGCGGGATTACTGATCCACACGCTCAGCGGCCTTGTGATATCCAAGTAGTAGGTGTATCCGGCATAGAAGCCACCCAGAACTCCGATGATGGAGGATATTTCTTTAATAAGCCCTCTGAAAAAGCCTCTGATCAGGCAATAACCCAGTATGATGATAATGATCACGTCAAATGGATTCATCAGATCCTTTCACAGCGCAAAGACCAATAGTCAATATGATGGATTTGAAAATCATAAAAAAGATAGCAGTCCTTTCGGTCAGCTCTTGAGTCTATTCCTTTAGTGCGCTAGTATATAACACGGTACCGATGAGTCAAGGTGTTTTTGTGTGAGAATGTGATTGTAAAAATGCATCTGTTGCCAAAATGATGGATGCGTCTACCGCGATGGGACCGCCGTTGCAAACGATCAGGGGATTGATGTCAATTTCCTGAATTTGCGGACAGGAAAGACCAATCTCACCCAGACAAATTAATATGTCGGACAGTGCATCCCGATTGACGGGAATGGAGTTGCGAAATCCGTTCAAGACTTTTTGCGCGCGTATCTGATCCATCAGGTGAAAAGCATCTTTGCGGCTGATCGGTGCAACGGCAAAAGCCGTATCTGCCAGTGCCTCGGCAAAAATGCCGCCCAGCCCCAGCATGACACAGGGGCCGAACTGCGGATCCCTAAGGAAACCGGCAATCAGTTCGATACTGCCGTTGATCTGCTGTTGAACCAGGATACTGCCGCCATTCGGCATGGCGGCGCGAAGAGCTGAAAAAGCGGTTTCGACCATTTCATTCGAGTGAATGCCGATTCTTACCAGCCCTTGTTCGGTCTTGTGAACAACCCCCGGTGTGATGCCTTTCATGACAATGGGGAAACCAAAGCTCGTTGCTGCTGCCTTGGCTTCGGAGATGGAGCGGATGATTTTTTCCGGAACCGTCGGAACGCCAAAGTCAGCCAGGATCTGTTTGGAAACATGTTCATCCAGGCTATTTGACGGCATTGCCAGAACCTGCTTCCACCTGTCGGAAGCCTTGGGAGTAAGGGAAGATTGGATGGATGAACACCACGGTGTTTCTCTTTTGTTTCTTTTGAACAAGACGTGAAGACATTCAACCGACCGCTGGATTTCCCGAAAGACCGGAATTCCCTGTTTTTGAATAGCGGTCTGCATTTCACGCGCCTGTTTGCGTTCGCCGATCAGCCATGCGATCATGGGCTTTCCGAATTCTTTTACCCTGGCAGCCAGAGGCGATATGTCAAAATTGAGGGAAAAACCACCTGCAAACAAGTGCAGAAAAATTGCATCCACGCCGGGATCGGCGCAAACAGCCTCAACTGCGGCCCGGTATGTTTTTTCGCCCCCGTTTTTTTCAACTGCGGGCCACAGGTCAACAGGATTGGCAATCGGCATCCATCCCGGAAACACTGATTTCAAGGTTTGCCGGGTTTGCCAGGACAGGTCGGCCACTTCCAGTCCCATATTTTCAATAAAATCCGCGGAAACAATGCCGGCGCCGCCGCTGTAAGTCAGGACCGCAACCCGGCCGGCCGGATTGCGGGGAAGGGAGGGATAGGCGGCCAGGGTTCTGCAAAAATCCATCATCTGTTTAAAATCGGTTGCCTCGATAATTCCGGCCTGAGACATCGCACCGCTGATGATCGCGCCGTTTCCGGAAAGGCTTGCGGTGTGGCTCATGGCGGCCTCAGCCCCTTTCCGGCTTTTCCCGCCTTTTAATGCAACAATGGGTTTTGGCGACCGGCTGCAGATTTCCATAAACCGGCGGCCGTCCGGAATGGATTCCATGTAAAGTCCAATGGCTTTCGTATGGGGATCCTTTATCAGATATTCGAGCAATTCGCATTCTTCCACATCCACTTTGTTGCCGATGGAGCAGACCTTGCTGATTCCCATGGTCCCGTGGGTCATGGTATCAATGAGAAAACCGGCGGACAGCATGCCGCTTTGAACAATCAGGGACACGTCTCCGGGGATGAGCCCATAATCCCATATCGTCGGGGAAACAAAGGAAAATACATGGTGACTGACCGCATCCACGAGTCCCATGCAGTTTGGCCCCCAAAGCCGAATGCCGGTTTCATGAGCGATCCGGCGCAGCATGTCCTGAAGTTTTTTTCCCTCATCGCCGGTTTCGGAGAACCCTCCGGATTCAATCATGACCCCTGGAATTTTGCGCATGACGCATTCCTGAATGACTTTTGGAACCAGCGGACCCGGAACAAAAACAATGGCCAGATCGACCGGGTCCGGAACATCCAGAACGCTTGGATAGCAGCTCAGGCCTTCAATTGAAGAATACCGGGGGTTTACGGGATATATATTTCCGGCAAAGCCCTTTAGAAGATTTGTCAGGATGGAAAAACCCCCTCTTGCGGGTTTTGTCGTTGCGCCAACCAGAGCGATTCCTTTTGGATTAAAAAAATATTCCATTGATGTATTGCCTCCGGAGTGTTAGCAATTATATTGATAAGAAGGTATCTATTTTTTTAATGTCATTCGGGTGCTATCTTGTCAAGCATAAACGAACAAGTGTTCGGTTATTGTCAGCGCTCAACAGGGGAAGATATGCTTCTGTATGCTGTAGCAGATATTCATGGCCGATCCGATCGCATGGCCGCAATCAAAAGCAACCTGGAAACGTATCGCCCGAATGTGCTGATCGCTGCGGGGGATATCACGCAGTACCGGACGCTCCAAATTATTTCCGAATTGGGCGATCTTTCACTTCCGGTTTTGGCGCTTCGCGGAAATACCGACTTAAAGCGGGTTGAGCTCCAGTTTGCCCTGAAAGAGAACATTGTTTTCCTTAACAACCGCGATGTGACCTTACAAGGGGTTCATTTTGCAGGCGCCAGCGGAACCATACCGGTACCGTTTCGATCCAGGATTGCTTTCAGGGAAAAGTTCATCTGGGAGAGGCTGATGCCCATGATGACCCCTCAAACGATTTTGATTGCGCATCCGCCTCCCTGGGGGTGCCGGGATCGCGTTGTGGGAAAATATCATGCCGGGTGTAAGTCCCTTGAAAGATTCATCAGAGACAGTCAGCCCGCCCTGTTGATCTGTGGGCATATTCACGAGGATGTGGGAACGGCCTGCCTGGGAAAAACCCTGATTGTCAACTGCGCCATGGGTTCCTCCTGTGAAGGGGCCATCATCGACATTCAAAATGGCCGGATCACCGCGAAAATTCTCAAGACGAATGGGTGAAGCCAAAACACTTGTTGATTTTCATGAGTTTGAACGTTAAGAAATGGGTACGAGGCAAAGGTAAATAAACTTAATAAAAAGGACGTGTAACATGACTAAAAAAATCTGGATTCTGTTGACTTTGATGATGGTTTTGCCGGCAATGACCCTTATGGCTTCATGCGCCAAGAAAAAAATATACTCAGACGTCTCTGGGCAGGCTTCTGATGATGCGGCAGCAAGGGCTGCTGAAAAGGCCAGGCAGGATGCTCTGGCCAAGCAGAGGGGATTTGATGAGCAGCGGTTAAAGGATCAAGCTGCTGGAAGAGCAGGGAGCGGCGGCGGACTGGATTCTGGACAGTCTGCAACGCGGAGCAGCTTTGTTTCAGAAGATATTTATTTTGAGTTTGATAGTGCGGTCCTTATCCCGGAAGCCCGTGATGTGTTGAAACGCAAAGCCGAATGGATGCGAAACAACCCGAATGTATCCGTAATTGTCGAAGGTCATACGGATAGTCGCGGAACGGTTGCATACAATATAGCCTTGGGAGAGCGGCGGGCAGAGAGTGCCATGTCGTTTCTGGTGGATTTGGGGATTCCCGCATCCAGGCTGAATAGCGTCAGCTATGGGAAAGAGAAGCCGGTCGACTCGGGTCAGAATGAATCGTCCTGGGCTAAAAACCGCCGGGTTCATTTTGAATTTAAAAAATAGCCGCCCGAAGGGTTAACGCATGAATCCTCATCGCGGGAAAATCCTAGTTGCAGATGATGATCCGATCATTCGGGCTATTCTTCAAAAATTATTTGAAAAATCCGGGTTCGAAGTGATTGCCGCGCAAAACGGGAAGGAGGCTATAGATCTGCTTTCCAGCGAAATCCGTGCCGTTATTCTGGATCTGGAAATGCCGGTCATGGGTGGTATTGAATGCCTGCGGTTTATCAGAAAAAATGTTCAGGATCTATCCCCCATCATGCTTACCGCAAGTGAGGATTTCACCAGCGCTGTTGAGGCCATGAGGTTTGGTGCATTTGACTATATCACCAAACCTTTTAATCCGAGGCAACTTATCGCTCTGGTGGATAAAGCCATCGAAACGGATGCCCAGGCCAAACGGCTGCGCCGTGTTGAGGCAGAACTGGCAAAATCCCGGGAACAAGAAATCGAAACCGCCTCAAAGATTCAGCAGACCCTGCTGATGGGGGTTCCCCCAAAAAATTTCAAGGGGATGGAAATTGCCAATTGGACCATTCCATCTCAAAAAGTGGATGGCGATTTCTATGATTTCATTGCCATTGATTCCCAGTGCCTGGATGTGGTGGTTGGCGATGTCATGGGCAAGGGCATTGCTTCGGCGCTCCTGGGGGCCGCGATTAAAAGTTATTTTCTTCGTGTGATTCTTGAGCTTGAATTCTCTTGCGAACATAAGGGCTTGCTGCCGGAACCCGATGCTATTGTCGGCCGCGTTCAATCCGCCATGATTCATCAAATGCAGGAACTGGAGACATTTGTCACCCTGTGCTATGCCCGGTTTGATCTTTCCAGAAAACAGATGCGGTTTGTGGATTGCGGTCACATGCGAACCATTCATTATCATCGGGAGAGCCAAACCTGCAGTCTGCTTCAAGGGATGAATATGCCGATCGGGTTTCCGGAAACCGAACCCTTTACGCAGGTTGTCGTTCCATTTTGTAAGGGTGATTTCTTTTTCTTTTATTCCGACGGACTTACCGAAGCCATGGATTCGCAAGGCCGACTCTTTGGTGAAGAACTTTTGGTGAATTCCGTTAAGGCCAGTTCCGGATTTTCACCCGATGAGATCATCAATCGCGTATGGACCGATATCGTGACTTTTTCAGGGACGGAAACCTTCAGGGATGATTTTACCTGTGTTGTTGTGAAAATTGAGCCGTCTGATCCGGTAATGTTACAGCCGGATGCCGAGTCAAAAATGACGTTTTCGAGTGATTTAAAAGAACTGTCCGGTATTCGGCAATTCATTCGAAATTTTTGCGAAACCATTCCTGAAGCATTGCTTGGAGAAGCCCGAATATCCATGATCGAGCTGGCGGTAACCGAAGTTGCCACCAATATCATCCGTCATGCTTATAGCGGACGATCCGATGCGCTTGTTCAGATAGCCGCCAGGCTGTTCCCGGATATGTTTCTGATTGAATTCGTTGACAAGGGAAAAGGCTTTAATCCGGAAAAGGTTCCTCATCCCAAATTTGATGGATCCAGGGATGGAGGCTTTGGTATTTATATTGTTTCTCAAATTATGGATGATGTGGTTTATTCAAGAGGCAAAGACAACATAAACTATACCCAATTAAAAATTCTCCTGAAGCCATCTTGTTGAAGGGGTTGCGTCGTTTTTTCGACTAGGCGATTTGGTGAGAAAAAGACTAAAGACAGCCAGTTCGTAATCAGATGCCGGTAATGCCAAATGGTTCAAGTCTCGGTTTTTATGCAATCCTGAGTTCGCATTTAATGAAAAACCATAAAAAAAGGATCGCGATTTGAACGGATCTTTTTGGATTGATTCCCAAATCTTGATCCCCGATCAATATGGAGTCTTTCGGAGGATGTGATGTATCACCAACCCGCATTTTTGGATGATATGGAGCGCCTTGCAGTAGAAGCCGGCAGAGCGATACTGGAGATTTATCGCACGGATTTTTCGGTGGATCACAAAGCGGACAAGTCTCCATTCACGCTGGCCGATACCCGCTCTCACCGGATTATTGCCGATGGGCTTCAGGCTGGGTATCCGGATATTCCCGTTTTGTCTGAAGAAGGCAAATCCGTTCCTTATGGGGAAAGAAAAGATTGGGACCGATACTGGCTGGTGGATCCGCTGGATGGAACCAAGGAGTTTATCAAACGAAACGATGATTTTACGGTTAATATTGCCCTGATTTGCGATCAAATGCCCACAATGGGCGTGGTGTATGTTCCAGCTCTGGACGATTTGTATCTGGCGGATGTTCAAAAAGGGTGTTATCGAATCTTTCGGGGCTGTAAAACCCAATTGAAGATTCCTCCGAAGATGCCGGTAATGGCCCTGCGAATTGTTCAAAGCCGATCTCACCCTTCCGCCGAACTGGAGGCTTATATAGAGCGGCTTCCTGCCAAGGAAAGCATTCGACGGGGAAGCTCTCTGAAATTCTGCACGGTTGCATCCGGAGAGGCGGATTTATATCCGCGACTCGGTCCGACCTGGGAATGGGATACGGCAGCCGGTCACGCTGTGGTGCTTGCCGCTGGTGGCGTGGTGGTGGATCTTGAGGGAAACCCTATCCGCTACAACAAGGAAACGCTTTTAAACGGGCCGTTTCTGGCGGCGCCCAGCCGGGAGTTTCTTCAGAGAATCCATGCGATATAGGGCTATTCGATCTTGTGTTGGTAAAGCCGAAGGCTGTTTGAAACCACGGATATGCTGCTGAAGGCCATTGCCAGGGCTGCCAGAATGGGGTGAAGGTGCCGCAGCATTCCCGGAAAGGACTCAAAAGGGTAGAGAATTCCCGCGGCAACGGGGATCAGGACGATATTGTAGCAAAAGGCCCAGAACAGGTTCTGGCGGATGGTTTTCATGGTGAGCCTGCTCAGCTGAATGGCGCGCGAAATTCCGGCAAGGCTTCCGCTGGATAAAATGACATCGGCGGTTTCAATGGCCACATCGGTCCCCGTTCCGATGGCAAAACCCACATCCGCCTGGGCAAGGGCGGGAGCGTCATTGATGCCGTCTCCAACCATTCCGACTGTTTCGCCTTTTTCCTGCCAGGCTTTGACCACGGATGATTTTTCTTCAGGCCGGACTTCCGCCTCCACACTGTCGATATTGACCTGCCGGGCAATGCTTTCGGCAGTCTTCCGGTTGTCGCCGGTCAGCATGATGACTTTCAAATTCTGACGATGAAGCTCCTGAATTGCGCTTGCGGATTCGGGCTTTAAGGTATCGGATACGGCGACAAGCCCCCACAACAGTCCTTCGACGGAAACCATCATGACGGTATTTCCGCCGGATTGAAGCGCTGTGATCGCTGCTTTGTCGGATTCGGGAAGAGATGCGGTTTCAGAAAACCAGTCCGGCTTTCCCACCTTTACCCGCCCCCCCCTGATGAAGGCCTCAACGCCGGCGCCGCTGGTGGATTTGAATTTTTCCGGATCAGTCAGGACCAGCCCTTTTTTTAAGGCTTCATTCACAATGGCTTTTCCCAGAGGGTGTTCGGATCCTTTTTCAATCGAGGCTGCCATCTCCAGCACCTGATCCGGGGTTCTGTCAGAGCTTCCGAGTGGTATGACGGCGGTCACAGAGGGCTTTCCCAGTGTGATGGTGCCGGTTTTATCCAGGATAATGGTGGTAATGCGGGTCGCCGTTTCAAGGGACTGGCTGTTTTTAAAAAGGATGCCTTTTTCAGCGCCTTTTCCGGTTCCGGCCATGATGGCCGTGGGTGTTGCCAGACCCAAGGCGCAGGGACAGGCGATCACCAGAACCGCCACCATCCGGATCATGGCCGGAACAAACCGGCCGGTTATTCCCCACCACAGAAAGAACGTGAGAATGGCGATGGCGATAATGGCCGGAACAAAAATGGCTGCAATCCGGTCCGCCAGTGCCTGAATCGGAGCTTTACTTCCCTGTGCTTCCTGAACCAGCCGGATGATTTGGGCAAGGGCCGTGGCTTTTCCCACACGGGTTGCCCTGAATTTTAACAGGCCATGACCATTGATGGTTCCGCCGGTGACGCTGCTGCCCGAGGTTTTATCCACTGGCATGGGCTCGCCGCTCAGCATGGACTCATCCACCGTGGACTCGCCTTCCAGAACGACGCCGTCAACCGGAACGCGTTCTCCGGGCCGCACGAGGAGAACATCCCCCGTCCGGACGCGGGCAATCAGAACCTGGCTTTCCGTGCCGTTCGTCAAAACGGTTGCCGTGGATGGCCGCAGCCCGATGAGTTTTCGAATGGCTCCGCCCGTCTTTCCCTTGGTCCGGGATTCCAGCATCTTGCCCAGCTTGATCAGGGTGATGATGACAGCCGAAGTTTCAAAATACACATGATCTCCCAGTACCGGGAAAAATAAAAGCGCAAGGGAATAAAAATACGCAACCGAAGATCCCAGGGCGACCAGGACATCCATGTTGGCGCTTCGGTTGCGGATGCTTTTGATGCCCCCCACATAATAATCCCAGCCCGTATAAAATTGAACCGGCGATGCCAGTAAAAAGAACACCCAGTTTACCCAGGGTGCATGACTCCAGTGCCCGATCAGGCCAAAATCCCGGGCCATGCTCCAGAGAAAAAGTGGCAGGCTGAACAGAATTCCGACGATAAATTTATGCGTCTGATCTTTAATTTCAGCATTTCTGGCGATTTGTTCCATATCCTCGGCATCATCCGAGTCGTCTTCCGACAGTATCGCCTTGAATCCGGCCTTTTCAATGGCGGCCGCCATGTCATCCACGCTGGCGGCCGCCGGGTCGTATTCAACAAAAACCCGCTCGGATGCAAAATTCACCGATGCCTTCACGATGCCGGGGACTTTGCGGGTCAGTGCCCGTTCGATATTCATGGCGCAGTTGGCGCAGGTCATTCCGGTTACCGGGAACTCGGCCTTGGCGGTTTGGGGCAGGGAAGGTGTATCAGTCATGGCATTCACCCATCGGGGCCAGTCTTAGGTTGGCAGAATTGTTTGAGGTAAAATCATGCGGTTGCCGGATAATTGATGTCCTTTAAAATGT
This sequence comes from uncultured Desulfobacteraceae bacterium, assembly GCA_903909505.1. Lineage (GTDB taxonomy): Bacteria > Desulfobacterota > Desulfobacteria > Desulfobacterales > Desulfatirhabdiaceae > RAAP-1. The sequence goes on along the minus strand of CAIVVZ010000319.1, from coordinate 1,808 downwards.
CCTGAATCTTATCAAGGGTTAAAGGCGCATGCCATTCAACGGTAATCTGTTTTTCGGCAGGGTTTCCTTCAACGGTAACGATGCCTTTGATTTCAGCCAGTTCATTTTTGATGGCCATGACACAATGGCCGCAGGAGATATTGGGGATGGTAAAGACGTGTTTTTCCATTTTTTATCCTTTCAGGAGACAGTTCGTATGAAAGTAAATCATGACAAGTCAACTCTTATGAGCCCGATTGCGGTCACCGGTTACAAAGTGTGTGATGACTGGAGTTTTGCCAGATTGTCCCTGGCAAAATCGATGGAAGGGTCAAGGGAAAGCGCCAGTTCATAATAGTGAATCGCCTCGTCGGTCTTTCCCAAATCGCGGTAATTGGAAGCAATATTGGCGTAATCGATGGCGGAACCGGGATTGAGCGCGATCGCTTTTTGAAAACAGGCGATGGCTTTTTCATGATCCTTGAGTTTGAAATGGCAGAATCCGAGCAGGTTATGAATGTCCGTGCGTTCGGAATCATAGCTTTCCCCTTTTTCAAGGGCGCTGATGGCTTTTTTGTAGTCTTCCATTTCCTTGAGCGCGATCCCTAAATATGAATAAATGCTGGGAATATCCTGGAGAACAGGATTCAGGTCAAGCGCATGGTTCAGATGATTGCACGCGGTTTTTGGGTCATTCATGGAAAGATGCGCGGTTCCCAGATAAAACTGAAGGTAATACTTGTCCGGGAGCATCCGGTCCATTCTCAGAAGTTCGGCGATCGCCTGCTCCGGAGGCTGGGTTTCAGTGATGAGCTTGGCGGCAAACATTCCGACGCTGGTTCCCAGAGCCCGTTCCCTGAAATGGGCGCCCGGAATAATCGTATAGAATGCCGGAATATCGAGTCTGGGGTGCCGGGTATTGATGACAATGACGTCAAGGCCTTTCCGGGAGAGCGCGGCAATGCAGTTTTCAACTTCGATCCGGATATTGTTGTTTGAAAGGTTCGGAAGTGATGCGATGGCAATGCGGTTTTCCGGTTTAGTGATAAAATCCGCCTGATCCAGGCTGCTGAATTTGGGTAGCCCGCTGGCCTCATAATTGGCGCCGGTATTAAAATCTCCGGCCAGTTGTGCCACTTCGGTCAGTGCCCGGCTAAAGGCTTTTTGCGGATCAGGCGTGGTTCCGGCGGTCCAGACGATTTCGCTGGTTTGGGGAAAGGTGGCCGGATCATAGGCCAGAATGCCGACTGTTGGGATTCCGGTGTCCAGTGAAAAATCAGAGACAAAGAGCTGAATGCCGGCCCGCTGATATTTCTGAAGCATTTCCCGGACCAGGGGTTCGGTTGCGGAATCCGGGGATATGGCCGGAACTTTCAGCTTCCCGTGGCTGATGATCGAGGAGACATGCCGCTCGACAATCTCGCAGATTCCTTGACTGAGAGCCTCTTCCACGCAATTTCCCGCCGACGGACCGTTGTATTCATTGATGGTGAAAAACCAGTTAAACGGAACCAGAATCTCCCGTTGCCGGGTCAGGTTATATCCCCACGTCCATTTCAAAGGAAGATTTTCAAATATCTTTTGGGTAATCTCCCGTTCGGTTGAATGGTCATGAACGGATTGTGCGATCATCTCAAAGGGAAGGGCTCGGGCTTTAAGATTTTTGTAAGTATCGGTGAAGAAATTGTCCGGGGTGTTGCAGAAGCTGAAAAAGCTGAACCGTTCCGCCAGCTCCATCACGGCGCTGGCCTCGGCCTGGGCCGGTGTTGCGCCTTTGCCCATCTGTTTCCGTGTTCCGGTTACGGCCCTGGCGTCCTTGCCGCAATAAC
>CAIVVZ010000318.1 GCA_903909505.1 uncultured Desulfobacteraceae bacterium | reverse complement strand
TTTGATTTCAGTATCCGTCCCGGCAATCTCTTTTTCAAGATCATCCGCCTCTTTTTGCGCCGCGACCGGATTCAGGGACGTCGCTTTTTGGGCAAAGGTTTCAGCCTGAAGGTCTTTTCGCTTTTCCTTGGAGATGGTCGCGGCTTTTTTAAAACGGGTCTGCAGAATAAAAATATCATCCATCTCCAGGATTTGTTGGAGCAGCGTCTTATTGTATTTGGGGATGTCTTTCAGGAAGTAAATCAGCTCGCCTTCTCGGAAAAAAGAGGTCAAGGAAGCCACATCGGAAGGGATGGGCACATAGGGTTTTAACGATTCGGACGGGTCCTGGACAAGGGAATTCCAACTGACCCCGTCTTCGGAAAGAACGGAAAGCGCAACCGTTCCCAGGGTTGAACGCCACAATTGGCAGCTTTTTTCCTGCCGGGAAAACCGCAGCGTGACCGCACCAAATTTTTCGCCCTTCTGACACAGATCCGGGACGCTCAGGGTGGTGTTCAGATGTTTTCCGAACAGGGCATAATACAGGGCGTAAATCAGCGTGGATTTACCCGCCCGGTTTTCTCCATAAATAACGGTCAGATCGGAAAATTGAAACGATGTTCCCGAATAGCAGCCGATGTGCTCGACTTTAAGCTGATCGATCTTCATTCAGCACCGTCCATATTTTCAACCAGCCTCTGATAAATATGGCGTTCATCCATATAGGGATTCTTCATGGCCTCCGCGAATATCAGAATGACCCGCTGCGCATCGTCCTCTGCAACGCCGTTTGCGGCCGCAAGCTGCCGAACCTGGCTTCCAAACAGATTGAAAAACATCTCCTGCGATATCATCGAACCCGCATCTCCAAATAGCGCTTTTTAACCAAATACCGGATGGTTTCTGATACACTGCCTGCGTTCAAAATACAATTGCTCTTTTGGCCTTCACGGCATTTTTTGTTTCCAGTATCGACAAACGTAACGACTCTTTTTTCTTTCTTGCCTGGTCATCGCCATTGTTTTATAATTGGAGAAAAAGCACACATATGGCCATAAACCATGAGAAGGCGCCCATGTTATTTTCAAAACTGAAGCCCGAAGCTCCAGTAAATTGGCTTATTGCAGCAGCCGGTTTCACATGGAGCGCCGTGGGAATTCTGCTGTGCAGGCTGGCCTATGGATGGCTTGACGCCCTTGTTTTCCGCAATGCATTTCTGTCCGGAGCCGCTGGAACGATTGGGGCGGTGGTTGCTTATCATTTCGTTTTTTCGGCCATTGCACAAAAAAACATTGACCGGCTTTCCCTTTTCCCGAACAAGGCTTGCTTTTTTGCTTTTCAGGCCTGGAAGAGCTATTTTATCATCGTCGTCATGGTCGCGCTGGGCGCCGTTCTCCGCCGTTCGCCGATCCCCAGGCAATACCTTGCCGCTCTTTATCTGACGATTGGCGGAGCCCTGTTATTATCCAGCCTTCACTATTACGTTCGGCTCCGGCGATTGATCTTTCCCCGAAAGCCATGAAGATAATCCGGCCGACCGTTCGCGTTGACGATTTGTAAAATTGTCCCGCAACCTTTGGTGGTGCTGGAAACCGGATGCCATCGAACTTTTCAGGCGCATTGATCCCAGGCTCTGGGAAGGCTCCGGCCGCAATCCCATTATCCTTTTCGCCAATGTATCCCAGAAACGCCTGAAGGAACTGGCAAAGGATGACAGTTTTCTATCCCATCTGCAGCGGGTTAAAGCCTGGTTTGAAAAATCTGGTTCAGGGCGCAGATGTATGGCTCAATACGCCAAGGCGGCCTTTTGAGGCGTGCGAAACATCCGGCATGAAAGCTGCTGCCAACGGAGTATTGAACCTCAGCGTTTTAGATGGGTGGTGGTGTGAAGGGTGGACGGAAAACAGGGGATGGCGGATCGGAAGCGACACCGAAAGTGCGGATCCATGCTATGGAGATGTTGTTGACAGTCAATCTCTTTATAATATATTGGAGAACGAGGTTATTCCGTGTTTTTATGACCACCGTGTCGGCGAGACCTTCCAGGTTACCGCAGGCGTTCATCTCGGGCAATTGAGGCCCGATGAAGGTTGACGTGGAACTCTATACGGGCCATATGCGATCGGTGGATTCGCTGGAAGCCGTTCACACCGAACCCATGATCGTATTGGAAAGCCATGAAAACGGTTACTTTCGATATGCCTGTTCCGTGACCTGCCACGTATCGGGACGCTACGGATTCACGGTCCGGATTACCCCGCAAGGAGACGGAATGCTCAAATTCTCTCCGGGACTGATCACCTGGTCATAATAAAAAGGCGCCAGATAAAGTCAAGAATTTTTCAATTTGAAACCAAACTTCGTTAAAGGAGGAAAACATGCGAAAAATTAATATCCATCGTCTATTCCTGTTTGTTTTGTTTACAGCGATGATTTTCTCCATCGGGTTTCCAACGAATACTCGGGCAGATAATTGTCCATTGTTCAGTGAAACATTTTCCGGCACTTCCGGCCATACCTGGACTCACGGATCTCACGGAACGTATGCCATCAATAACGGCAGATTTGAGCTGACCCAGCCGGAATCGGGATATTTTTCGTATGGAGAAACCGGTTTCATGCCGACGGGTTTTTTTACCATCGATACGGACGTGACGGTCACGCCACAATCCGCAAATTCAAAAATCGGGATTTACACCTTCACAACCGGCGACGTGCTTTTCTCGATATCCAATGTCGCCACCGACGGTTTTGCGGCGTTCTATTACCCTCAAACCAGTCAGGTCAACTTCATGTACTGGGATGTCTCGGCCAGTGCGTGGATATCGACCCAGAACCAGGCGGTGACAGGCCCCGTCACTTCAATCGGCATGAAAGTTTTAAGCGACAGAGTGGTCTTCCGGGTCAATCGAGCGGACACGGGAATCATCCTTCAGGGAACCTTCACCATGCCTGAAGTGATTGATTCTCTCTGGTTGATGGCTTCTGGCAGCTATAGCCTGGCTTCCTTTGACAATGTCTGTGCATTTTTAAATTCCACTCCACCGACTCCGACTCCGACGCCAACGCCAACACCAACCCCGCAACCCGGTTTTCCGCCACCTGTGCTGAGCTATAACATTTCAAACAACAACCTCATAATCAACTGGACGGCTGTACAAGGCGCGACCGGTTATTTGCTGAGCGCGGGTACGCAGCCAAGCAACTATATTGCTCAAAATGTCGATATGAAGGCAGCGACCTCGCTTCCGATACCACTGGCATCCATTCCCAATGGTGTTTACTATTTGGCGGCAAAGGCTTACAATTCAACCCAGACAAGTGGTTATTCAAATGAAATCGTTGTGGTCATAGGTTCGCCTGCCCTTTATGCCCCTCACGACCTGCGGTATACACTGAACAACAATCAAGTGACGATCCAATGGAATCCCGTCGCGGGCGCTACCGGTTACAAGATCTTTCTGGGGCTTCGCCCGGGCGAGTATACGAGCTTCAGCAACGTCAATAACAATATCTTGATTGGCCCCGCTGACATCTCCGGCCTGCCGCCCGGAACTTATTACCTTGCTGTAAAAGCTTACAGCAGCGCGGGTGAAAGTGATTATTCCAATGAAATCAACGTCAAATCCGTTGCCGGCAATCTGACAATCAGCCCGACTTCCGTCATCGGCGGCGCTACCGGAAGCTACACGTCCAAAACCGACAGCAAGCCAGTCGCTTTCACGGTGACGCCTTCGGTATCCGATGGTTCGGTGACGGCAACCATCTCCAAGGGATCGGACATTCTGACTGTCCGGACAGATACAACACAAGCCAGCATTAACTGGAAAGGCGTTACCCTGGATGGTTATGGATCGCTTTCGGCAAATGAGAAACAGGCCATTCAGAATCTTGCCTCAAGCGGGCTGGCCGAGGCACTGGCCATGATTCCACTGAATGCCAGTTGCGGAACCGTTGATCTGGATCTGGCATCGGCTCAGGCGCTGCTGCTTCCCTGGCAACTCATATTGAAGTACACGAGCTGCAATCCACCTTTGGATGCCAGGACCATGGCCGATCGATCGGTTTGCGACTATTTCAGCGGCAAGGATGCCGCAAAAGCGCCCAAAATCATCCTTCTTTCCGAAAATGACCCCATACCCCACGTCTTTGGATCCTGGCCTTTAGATGAAATCGGCGCTTTTTCCAATGACGCGGCCACTTGCCCCGCATCAGCATCTGCCCTTGAGATAGAACACAGACGAACAAAAGATCAAGACATATCTACCAGTTATCTCAGCGCATTTGGCATATTGCCAGAAGCATTAACCCCCTCCCCCCTGGTACAAAGCCCGAAATCGCCATGTGGCTCAAAATGCAGGGATGCCTGCGGGGCGGACTGTGAACCATGGAACTGCGTCAGAACGCTTCTTTATGAATGCGCCAGCGACGGCATAACGCTTGTAGAATGGGAAAAACAAGATTGCGGAGTTCACACAGGCTGTATCAATCATGATACATGCTACGATGATTGTGACAATTATTATCATTGCGCCAAGGACTGGGGCACGCAAGGCTGGTCAAATTCAGCCTGCCATCGGAAATGCGACGGGAAATGCCTGGCTGACTACTGCAAAAAATGTGCTGTCAGTGGTTTTTTGGGCGGAGGCTGGGCACTGGCCGGCTGTCTTGCGGCAAATTGCGACTGCACGAAGTGGGCGATCGGAAAAGGGACTTTTGAGTATCGACAGGATTTTTACTACATCACAAACCCAACATACGGGAAGTGTGTAACGGTGAATTGCAGCGATACAACTATCTCCGGCGGTGACGCTGCGGACACACAGATTATTAAACTCGGAAAGAACGCAGGAACCTTCACCTTCGACTATGAAACATACAGCGTACCCGATCAAATTCAGGTTCTCGATGAAGGAGGCGCAGTCCTGTTTGATACCGGATGCGTCGGCGCAAACGGCAGCAAGCAAATCACCTATTCCGGCACCAAGGGCGAAATTACCGTAAAGGTAACTCCCAACTGTACCGGTACAACGGGTACGTCTTGGAACTACACGGTGCATTGCCCCAAATAGTATTTTAAAGAGAATCGAATTTTACAGAATTTGAAGTTTTGAATCCAGACGGTTAATAAAGTGCCAAAGGGTACCCATGCAAAAAATCCAACCGATGCCCTGTGATATTTTCCGTCTGGGAAGAGGCGTCTGCTTTCTTTGTTACATCTACTGTCTTTTAGAGAGCCCTGTTTTTGCCGATACCTGGATATGCGCGGAACAGAGCGGAAAGCAAATCACCTGCAACCAAATCGATACCCGGAATACGTATCGCTTTTCGTTTACCAGGGGACTTAAAGGAATAGGCTTTTCCGACCAACTGAGCCTGAATTCAAAAGGCATCGAAATATCCCGTGTATGTCAGGAATTCCAGCTCTCCTTTCAGGAACGGTCATGCACAGTCGATGTTTTGGCATGGGGAGTCTATGCAGACTGCTTTAGAAAGATATTTGGTCCCAAAGGCCATCGGCTGAAAATCGAAACCCAGGGCAATGCCATGAAAATATTTGCCCTGGGAGACGAGTCGGACTCAGAGCCAAACACGGCGCCGGTTTTTGTATATCCCGCGGCAGATCAGCACCGTTCTGTCATGCGAACCGGTTTGATTTACAACAAGGTTCGCAGAGATTTTATCACCCACTTCCTCGATTCAATTGACCACACCAAATATGAACCGAACCTGCCCAAAACCAAGCTCATTGAACGCTGGATTCAAGCCATTTACAATGAAACCAGCTACAAAACATGGGAAATGATCAACGTCGAAGCCGGCAAGGCTGAGCCGGACCCGAATGTCATGGTGTGGATTCAGTGGGTCTTTGCCGCACTCGGGCTTTGTCTAAATGGCCTGACGGCGCATCTCTTTTATCGTGGATATAGGATCAGAAGGCAAGCGCTCTGGTTATCGGTCGCGCTGTACGGACTTTCAACCGTCATCTTTCTGACTGGATTGGACCCAATGCTGCTGATCGTGGCGTTCGGATTCTGGTCCGGCCTTGCCTTCCCGTTTTCGTTGGCAGCATTCCCGGCTCAAATCCTGATCAATTTTCTAAGATCCTTTATCGAGTTCGAATGGCTTGTCTTCCTGTTGGTCATGGGGCCTGGAACAGGACTTGCCTTTCTGGGCTCTTTTTGGATGTGGACGCGCTTCAGCCCCGGAATACATAGGTGGAGGGGAGACAGGAAGTAAAAAATAAAAGACATGCCGGATTGATCATAACAGACCCTTATGGAAAGCCCTGCGCAACAGGATTGGAAGAATCGGGAAAAAATCAATGAAGATATTACAAATCCTGACAGCATCTGCCGATTAACAGGGAACTGCCCAAGTAGGCGGCGCTTCGGATCATTTCCGAAGACCATAAGGAACATGCCGCACGGTGATCCGGGTGGAATTCCAGCGGAGAAGGGGCAACCACCAAATCCGGTTGACAAGCTCTCAATGTATCAAATATACGTCCCCGCACCCAATGGTTTCGTCATCCGGATGGGACGCCAGGACAAGCACGCGCCTGCCTGTAAGATCCGTTGAGTAAAACGGAATGAAATGATCTTCTGTTTTCATCAATTAAAATAAATCCGCATCTGCCATCGTGTAAAAAAGATGCTCGGATGTCCATTCCAACAGAGGTGCCTTCTCGAAATTCCGCACGGTAGGGAAAATTCCCAAAGGTTCCGGGGAATTGATAAAACCCGCTGAAGTTAGCGTTTTTGTTATAAAATGATTTTCAGGCAGCCACGTTTCAATCCGTTCAATACCACGGCCTTTCAATTCACAAGCCGTCTGATTCATAAAATCGCCAACCAGATCTTCTGGAAATGGCGCCAGAATATCCGCTATTCTGGCTTTTTTCCCTTCAACAGAAAATACCGCGTATGCGCTCAATCCATTGTCCGAATCTTTCCGATAGCCGAAAATTTCATACTTCTTCATCGGATGGTTGAGAAAACGCCACCGGACAAAATCCGAATTTCTGATGATTGAAAACGGATAATTATCCTGACATTTTTCCCAAAGCCGATCAAACGATGCGTCAATATCCATGATGCGCTCAATTCTGCCGGATTCCGCTTTTCTACTCGCCAAAACGTCAATTTGAGCACTCAGATAACTCACCGACTTTGTCAATGCTTTGTATCCCAGATATTTTTCTCCGATATCCAGATGATATTTTCCCGGAAATCCGTAGACGAAAAGAATATCTTTGCCGAAAATTTCAAAAAATGCGTGAGCGGTTTTTATAAACAAGCCTGTTTTGCGATATTCAGGATGAGACATGATATCCATCAGTTGTGTCATTTCAACGGTTTTTCCCTGTAAGTTTGTCCGATAGGGAATCCCCGTATAAGACACAACCATCTGGCCTGTTTCGCTGACACACAGCAGCATTTGGCGATTGTAAGGGTTTTTCAGATATTTCCAATGCCACAGGGAAGAAGACATTTCTTTGCCGAAAGCGGCTTTCCAAAGCTTATGCACGCCTTCTTCATCTTCATCACGATAGGGACGGATGTTAAATTTTCCGGCTTCGATTTCTATAAGTTTTTCCATTAATCCTCTTTCTGGGTCATGCAAGCATTCTGTGAAAATACAGCCATCCGTTCCAACCAGCCGGATTCAATCTTACAACTGTTTCGATATGCTCAAATATTTTTGTCATAACGGCATCATAATCCCGAGACGCAGGAATTGTTCTAAGAAATATTTTATATGGCTTATCACATGCCGAAGCCCATGGAATAGCAACCAGTATCGGAACTTTGCATTTCCACGCCATTATTGCGGAACCTGCCGGAACCCAAAGAGATTTGCCGAACATGGAAACTCTAGCTCCTTTATAACCGGGAACATCGGCAGCCATAATCATGGATTCATCAGCAAGGAGAACCTTAGAACTTCTGTCCAAAATATTTTTTTCATCTGAAAAAATAAGTGGCTGACGCAGCCTCCATGAGCGGAAAAGCGCGGCCACGCTTCGCTGCATCGGAGTTGCAACATTCCACGGTTGGTTCATTGCATTTGAAGCGATAAATGTTGCTTTATATCCTATCACCCGCAACAATTCGACCATGTCTATTATCCCTGAAAAGTGGGCGGAAACGATAACGTAATTTTGTTTGCGAATCAATTTTTCCAATGAATTTATATCCGCATTATTAAAACTATGAATCACATGCTGCCTGTTTTGTCGTCTTACCCATATATTTTCCAAGGCAAAACGGGTTTCAAAACGCAAGTATTCTTTAAGAACGTCTTTAATATGGCAGGAGGGCAAGATATTGACTTCTTCCAAATTGCGATGTGCCCGAAAAAAAGCACCCGGTTCATACCCGCATGAATAATCACGAAAATTTCGGAATAAATGACCTGTGTAAGGCAATATTTTATACGCAGACGGCGGCTGCAGAATGGCTGCTGCTTCAAGGACTTTTCGAAAGTATATATCCAGACATCGGTCAGAAATATTCATGGCGATACCGTCTTTATCAGATGTCTGTACCAAAGAATCAGCCGACGCAATATACGCGAGATAAGGCCACTTCCTAAAGCATGTATGGTTGACTGCGGACTCAGTCCATACCGCAAAGCCAGTCGCCATTTTCCGCACAGAATGAGATAAACCGCATACAGTTTGCGATAAGCCGGATTGTCCGGGAATTGTTCAACTGCACGAGCCGCATGATAAAGTCCGTGTTCAACAGGCGCCATCCAGTAAAGAAGATTGCGGGCAAAATGATAATGTCGATCTGCCTCGGAAACTTCGGAAACCACAGTTTCGCCCTTTACCCGATACTCAAATCTCTCTGCCCATTGCAGTTGAACACAGACGAGATGGCGATACGCTGTCAATGCTTTCCCCAATACTTCGGGAGAACTCCACAACGGCGGCAAAGCGAAATTACAAAAAGGCGAGCGATCAAAGGTAATGGGTTCGAAAGTTAAAACACCGTCTGCATCATCCACCAGCCAGCGATGGGTCGGATAACCGGCATAATATTCCATCCACTTTCTGGGCGTTTCGAGAAAACCCCGATATGCGATCCGCATCAGTTCTTCACAGGCTTTTGCCGGATCATCCGTATGTTCCAAAACATGAATGCATATAACCACATCAAAACTTTTATCTTTAAAAGGAAGCGCGGTTATATCTGCCTGAACATATCCGTGTTTTGAAAGATCAATCCGCATCCGGATTCCGTCCCGATGATGACCCGAATCAAAATCAATATCCGCCACAACATCCGCACGGCAAAAGGGATGATGCCCTCCGCCCACATCCAAAACCTTTTCATGCGGCAGAATTTCCAGTGCTGCGGCCATTGCCTGATGATCTTCTGTGGGATACGGGGGATATTTTACTTCCTGATTCATAATGGTTTATATTCTGTCTGCGATGTTTTGTGAAACAGTCTGCATCCGATCCGCTGAATCTCTTCGGTTTTATGAACAATATTGTCCGACCATGTATCACATTCACGGCACATCGGATGGCTCTCGAAATCTCCCTGCTCGTGCATTTTTCTTAATTTGGAAATCTCGGGACCGTTCCAAATCTCAATCAATGGCTTTTCCCCTATCCTTCCGAGCGGAAAATCTATATTGAAATCTTCGCAACATAATCCCACTCTTCCGTCACAGGCAATAACCATTTGTGACCACAACAGAAAGCAAGCTTTTCTTTCAGTAGGGACAACGGGCCATCGTCTGCTGTCCGGCGGATTTCTGTAATGCGAAATTGTGATATTGTTGACCTTGTTGAGCCAGCGTTTCACAAAAAGTTCTTTCTGATTTGCCACTTCTTCATAAGCCACCATATTCAGCGTAACAAAGGGCTTCTGAGCTTTTGCCCTTTCTCTGACCGAAAGAAGATCAAGCAAATGTTTTTCAATCAGATCAAGATCGGATTTTTTTCTAACTATCCGATGCGTTTCCGGGGATACGCCGTCAATGCTGAAGCCGATCCAATCCAAACCCAGAGACACCGCAAACTCAGACCAGTTCATATCCAGCAACATTCCGTTGGTCAGAAACCCTGCCTGAAGTTTTGGAAAAGATTTGGCAAACTGTAAAATCTCTTTCAACCGGGAATGAAGAAGCGGCTCTCCTCCGCCATGAGCGGTCAGATTAAGTTCCCGATTCCATGAGCCCATTTCGGCGATTGCCGTCCGCCAGAATTTTTCAAGCATTGGTCCTGTCTGACGGGTTACAAAGCGGTCAGGCCCATGTATTGCGCAGCCCTTGCAGCTCAGATTACAGGCACTTGTAACTTCCAAAACGACCTGAGAAGGAAAATATATTGTCATGGTTATTTGTTTACCCTGAATCCGAGGTCTTCAAGTTTTCTGAATTTATCGCAGAAACGGATGACGTCTTCTTTTGAAATCGATGGCTGCTTTAACAGAGGCACTTTATACTCCGGCGCGCCGTGATACGGAAAAACAGCTTCCTCGGTCAGATAGCCTTTTTCGATGCAATACTGATATAAATATGTTCCGGGCAGAGGATGAAACAAAGACCATCCGATAATATCCGGTTTTATTTTCAATATAAATGCAATAGTTTCATCTATCATTTCAGAAGTTTCATCGGGAAGCCCCATCATTACCCACGCGAACCGCTCAAGTCCGACAGCTCTTGCCTGTTCAAATGCTCTTTCGATGGCTGTATTCGACATATTGCGGTTGAGATACTTTTTCCGGTAATTTTCATTTCCGACCTCAACTCCCATGAATACACATCTGCATCCCGCATCATGCAGACGGCGTAGCGTTGTTTCATCCGCCCGTTCCACGCGAATCGCACAGATAAAAGGTTTATGTATTTTTTCGGTGTACCTATCACAGAAAGTTTTTACCCATTCGGGGTCCGTGGCAAACATTTCGTCCCAGAATTCAAAACTCTGAGCATTGTATTTTTCCATCAGCGCTTCACATTCGGCAATAACATTGTTAACGCTTCGTTTTCTGACATACCGACTTCCCTTATGCCCCTGATCCGAATACATTTTCAACAAAGATGAATTATTGCAGAAGTTGCAGTGATAGGGGCATCCCCTTCCCGAAGCCATTGGAAAACCTTCTATATGGGTTAACGAAAACTGACCGACCGGGACACCTGACTCTAAAAAAATATCTCTGTCCCAGTAAGGCAGATCGTCCAGATTTTCAGGTTCAGGCAGAAGATTCCTGACAATTTTTGTCCCAAGCGATGAGCGTTTTTTCACCCACAGTCCCGGAATATCGTCATAAGACCGTTTATCTTCCAATCGTCGCACCAGTTCTAAAAGAGGACGTTCGCCCTCTCCAATACAGATCACATCCACACCGGGATGGTTCATAACCTCTTCGGGACACAGGGTCGGATGGTATCCGCCGCAGACGATCAGGGCATTAACGGATTTTTTTATTTCCGATATAAGCTCGGAGAGATGCTCCCAATGCGGTGTATGAATGCTGAACGCAATCATATCAGGAGAGATGCTGTTTATCTCCGAGAGAATGCTATCAACGGTATTTCCGCCTCTGACATTCATCAGATAAGTTTTTACGGATGGTTGCTGCTTTTTCAGAAATGCCGATAAAGCAGCAACAGCGCTGTTGAATGCTGGACCGTTTGAAATATGATTGATAAATAAAATACGCATTTTCTATTCCTTACTCATTGAGTTATGATCTTCCAATCATGTCCGCAGGAAAGAAGACCGAATCCTTTATTGGCCTGTATCTTCACAGGTCCAATAATTTTATATTCATAAAACAGCAATCCGCTGTTTTCAGCAACGCCGCCGACCAGGCGATATGTTCCCTCTCTGACAGGAAACTTTTCAAGATGAAGACGGACGGTGATCTTATTTCCAGCAGTGTACGGACCGCATGAAATTCCATCATGATGAGTCATGCTTGCATAAAGAGGTGATTCATCCGGCATGAGAAATCCGAAACCGAACCGGGGCAGCAGTCCGTCTTTGAGAATTTCCACATCCATCCTCAGTACGGCATCCGCATAAGGAATAAGCATTTCTGTGGGATTGCCCGCACTGTCTTCAATACATAGCAGCGAGATGTGGCAGTCTTTTGCGTCAGATGCTTGAGCCGGTTCAAATTGAGCTTCGGAAGCCGGTTTTTTTTTGGCTTTGCAGTAATTTTCATACCGGGCTACTGTTTCTGTGGCGCTGCCCATATAGCGCAGTTGTCCGCGATCCAGCCATATCGCCTTTTCGCAAAGTTCCTGAACATGATACATGGAATGGCTGCAAAAGATCATGGTTTTGCCCTGACTTTTGAAAGCATTCATTCTGTCAATACACTTGCGCTGAAACGCCATATCTCCAACCGACAACGCTTCATCAATAATCAGAATATCCGGGTCAATGCTGGTTGCGATGGAAAAAGCAAGACGTATATACATTCCCGAAGAATAGTTTTTTACAGGGCGATCAATGAACTCTTCCAATTCGGAAAAAGCGATAATCGCCTGCTCCCGCTCCTGAGTTTCTTTTTTAGACAATCCCAATAAAGAGGCA
>CAIVVZ010000317.1 GCA_903909505.1 uncultured Desulfobacteraceae bacterium | reverse complement strand
GGTTCTCTGTCTGGACTGTACCAAAGCCACCCGCACCATGGCGGCGGTTTTGCTGGGATGCCTGCACTTCGACGCGGATGTCTCCATTCAAGGCGTGGTCTTGAATCGGGTTGCCGGCAGCCGTCATGAGCAAATCTTAAGAAGCAGCATCGAGCATCATTGCGGCATACCGGTTATCGGCGCGATTCCGGCGATGGACAGCCAATTTCCGGAACGCCACATGGGGCTGGTGCCGACGCCTGAGCATGACTGGGCGGCCGGGTCCGTGAATGCCGTATCCGATGTGGTGAAAGCATGCCTGGATCTGGACAGACTTGAGGCAATCGCCCATCAGGCGCTTCCCCTAAAGCTGCCGGTTTATCCCGCGTTTGAAAAATCTGAACCGGTGAGCATGGAAAAGCCGCGAATCGGAATCATCAGGGATTCGGCTTTCCAGTTTTACTATCCGGAAAATATCGAGGCACTGACCCTGGAAGGGGCGGAACTGGTCTTCCTGAGCCCGCTGACGCAACAACATCTTCCGGATCTGGATGCCCTGTATATCGGCGGCGGATTTCCGGAAACCCATGCACGCATTCTGGCCGAAAATACCTGCTTTAAATCAGAGCTTAGGGATCTGGCCGAAGCAGGTCTTCCCATTTATGCCGAATGCGGCGGGCTGATGTACCTGGGAAAAGAAATTGTTCTGGAGGATACCGCCTATCCCATGGTCGGCGTATTGCCGGTAGTTTTTGGATTGAGTCCAAAACCAAAAGGCCATGGGTATACGATCGTGACGGTTGACGGGAAAAATCCATTTTATCCCGAGGGCATGGAAATCCGGGGACATGAATTCCATTATTCATGGGTGGTGTCGTTTGAGGAGACAGCGGATTGCCGACTCGTATTTTCCATGAAAAGGGGAACCGGCTTTTTAAATCACCGGGATGGGGTCTGCTATAAAAACATCCTTGCCACCTACACCCATATCCATGCATCCGGAACCCCCGAGTGGGCCAGGACACTGGTTCGAAACGCCGTCGCATTTCGAAGGCTGAAGAATTCAGACGGCTTCGTAAAAAGTTCGCAGGGCAAGGCGCGCAAATCCTGAGGAGTGAGGCGTACGACCAGTACGCCGCAACGACGAAGGATGCAGTGCAACGCAGCCTCCGGACAGGCATTTTTAATGCCGGTACAAAGCCGTGTTACAATATTACCAGCTTTTGAATGGCTTTCACAATGGCTTCAGGCTCATCCATGACCTGAATGATTTCGATATCATCCGGTGAAATCATCTGCTCTTTCAGAAGATGGGTTTTGATCCATTCGATCAGACCTTTCCAGTAAGCTGTTCCGACCAGGATCACGGGAAAGGGCTTGATGCGATGCGTCTGGATCAGGGTGACGGCCTCGAAAAGCTCGTCCAGGGTACCAAAACCTCCGGGAAAAATAACATAGGCCATGGCGTATTTGACAAACATCACCTTTCGGATAAAAAAATATTTGAATTCCTGGGTAATGTTGGCATAGGCGTTGGGCTTTTGTTCATGGGGGAGAATGATATTGAGTCCGATGGATACACCGCCGGCTTCGGCAGCCCCTTTGTTGGCGGCTTCCATGATCCCGCCGCCGCCGCCGGTAATGACCGAGAAATGATGTTTTGCAAAGAGTCCGGCCAGGTGTTCGGCCTTTTGATATCTCGGGTCATCCGGTTTGACCCTTGCAGAGCCAAAAAAACTGACGGCAGGTCCAATATCATGAAGGGCCTCAACCCCGTCGACAAACTCTCCCATGATTTTAAACAGGCGCCAGGATTCCCCTAACTTGATATCGTCAATCAGAAATTGTTTTTCCATTTTATTTATTTCGAATTTTTGCCCACTCATCTTTTAAGGTAACGGTTCGATTGAATATCAGGGCTGATTCGCATGAATCCACCGTATCCACGCAAAAATAGCCAAGGCGTTCGAACTGATACCGGCTGCCAGGTGCGGCATTGGCAAGCCCTGGTTCGAGCCGGCAGTCCGTGAGTTTTTTCAGGGAATCGGGATTGATAAATGCCTTGAAATCGGTTCCGTCCTTTGCGCTGTCCGGATCGGGCCGGGTAAACAGATGATCATACAAGCGCACTTCAGCGCCAATGGCATGATCCGCGGAAACCCAGTGCAGGGTGGCCTTGACTTTTCTGCCATCCGGAGCCCCGCCGCCACGGGTTTCCGGATCATATGTGCAGTGCAGCTCCTGGATTTCCCCGGTTTGATTGTCTTTGACCACCCGCTCGCACTTGATATAAAAGGCGTAGCGAAGTCGGACTTCGCGCCCGGGGGCAAGGCGGTAAAATTTCTTGGGCGGATCTTCCATGAAATCGTCGGCTTCGATGTACAGCACCTTGGAAAACGGCAGGTTCCGGGAACCCATCCGCGGGTTGTCCGGATGATAGGGCGCATCCAGCCACTCCACCTGATCTTCGGGATAATTGTCAATGACGACGCGAAGGGGTTTTAGAACGGCCATGACACGGGGTGTGCTTTCATTGAGATTTTCCCGGACGCAGTGTTCTAGAAGTGCCATATCCACCGTGCTGTCTCTTTTGGCAACCCCGATCCGTTCGCAGAAATTGCGGATCGCCTCCGGCGGATAGCCCCTCCGGCGAATACCGGAAATCGACGGCATTCTCGGGTCGTTCCACCCGTTCACCACCCCTTTTTCAACCAGCTCGATCATTTTGCGTTTGCTAAGGACCGCGTAAGTCAGATTCAGCCGTGCAAATTCGATCTGCTGCGGATGGCGGGCAACATCCAATGCATCCAGTACCCAGTCGTACAATGCCCGGTTGTTTTCAAATTCAAGGGTGCAGACCGAATGGGTGATCCCTTCAATGGAATCCGAAAGGCAGTGGGTAAAATCATACATGGGATAAATGCACCACTTGTCTCCGGTACGGTGATGGGTGGCGTGACGGATCCGGTAAATCGCGGGATCGCGCATCACCACATTTGAAGAAGCCATGTCGATTTTGGCGCGCACCACATGCGCGCCATCCGGAAATTCGCCGCTGCGCATCCGGGTGAACAGATCCAGATTATCTTCAACCGAACGGTTTCGGTAGGGACTCTCGATGCCGGGCTCCGTCAGCGTGCCGCGGTACTGCCGGATTTCATCGGCGCTCAGGCTGCAAACGTATGCCTTGCCTTCTTGAATGAGTTGAACCGCATAGTCGTAGAGTTTTTCAAAATAATCCGAAGCATAATACAGGCGGTTTTCCCAATCAAATCCCAGCCAGCGGACATCTTCCTGAATGGATTCCACATATTCGATGTCTTCCTTGCCAGGATTGGTGTCATCAAAACGCAGGTTGCAGACGCCGCCGAATTCGGCCGCCAGCCCGAAATTCAGACAGATGGATTTGGCATGACCGATGTGCAGGTAGCCGTTGGGCTCCGGCGGAAACCGGGTCATGATCTGCCGGTTGTATTTGTTTGTCTGAAGGTCATCGATGATGATGTTTCGAATAAAATTCGATGAAGGACTCTGATCCGTAGATGTCATGCCACTTTCCTTTCCCTACCGCTTCTGGCTTTCGCCTTTTTCCCGTTCCAGATCTTCCTTGCTCAGGGTCCAGAATGGCGTTCCATCCTTTGTCAGGCGGAGCTTGTATTCAAAGAAATCCCCTTTGGAAATCTTGGAAGCGATCACGATATCTTCATTGTTGAGTTCCACCCACGCGCCTTTGATCTTGACCTTATCGTCCTTTCGAATGCCGGTGGCGGCGGGATCGATAAACCAGCGGGGTCCCAGATGAACCGTGACAAGATCACCGTCCGGATCCTTGACCAGAAGCGCCACGCCCGGAGACATGCCCGGAAAAGGGATGATTTCCTTGAATCCGGTGACAATTCCCTTAAAATTGTCCCGATCACTGGGAACATAGAGCTTGTCATATTTGCCGTTTCTTTCCCAGCCGCCCATGTCTTTTTTCTCTTCAGCCATCACCGGGCCGGTAAATAAAAAAGCCGCCATAAAACCCATGGCTGCAATTCGATAAAACATTCCGAACATATTTCCTCCTTATATCATGGCAACCGCCCGAACCGGTGACCCGTCACCATCCTGAATCCGAAGCGGAAAGGCAAAAAAAGTCACCCCGGATTGCGGCAGGTCCTGCAGCCGGTTTAAGTTCTCGACAAGGATCATCCGATGTTCCAGCAGCCGGCGATGAACCGGAAGCCCCGTGGCTTGTGGCGGATCCACTGAAATTGCATCCACCCCCAGTCCTTTCAGGCCGAATCCGCAAATCCAGTCCGCGGCATTCACGGACAATACCGGATAACCGGTATGGTAGGAAGCCCGTCCCCAGTGCCGACTCCAGCCGGTATGAATCAGGATAAAATCGCTGCTTTCAATAAGATAACGATAGGGTATCAGATCGTCAACCTCAATCGACAGCCTCGAATCAGAAGAAAAATCCAGAACCGATGCCGATCCGGCAAAATGATCCACCGGTAGCCGATCCAGAGACAAACCCCGTGCAAGGATATGAGACGGTGCATCCAGGTGGGTGCCCGTGTGAGAGAAGAAGGTAATCCGCTTTTCAGCATACCCATCCTGTCCGACGGTGGCAACAGCCTCAAAATGCGGCGATTCCGCGCCGGGATAAACCGGCATGCCGTCGAAAAGCGGGTGGCTTAAATCAATGAGTTTCATATCGCCTTCGACATTCGGAATTCCTCGGTCCTCCGCGGTTTACCGGTTTATTGGTGACGTTCACATAAAAAAAGGGAACAAGCCGCAGGCTTATTCCCTTAGATGAACCGAGGCAGCGGGCATTGCGGACGACCCGCCTCGGCATTATCGCATTGCAGACCGGGGGGCCTTGCCTGCAAGGGGGCTGTAAATCTTCATGATCGCCACTTTCATGACGTCAATGGTTTTCATGTTGCAGATAATATCCAGAAGCGTGGTTTCAGCCGTTTCGGGAATGACACAGGCATTGGAAGCATCGAACACGAGATCCGGAAACCCCTTGATGAGTTTTTTATGCTCTTTTGCGCTGACTTCAACCTGAATGGCCTTCTTCCCATCGACATCCTTGATCTGATCCGCCAGCCCAGCGCCGTCGAGTTTCTTCTGTTTTTCATCATTCATGAAAATATTGATGTAATAGTCTGCCATGTGTATCCTCCCATTGATAAAAAAAGTTGTGTGGTTCGCCCATCTCCAATTTTCGGTGAATCTGCTGAATCGGAACGCAGTTGGCAATTTTTATATTATGACGGACGGTTTCTGTCAAGAAAACTCGACAGTCTCATCATCCTGGATGAAAGGGGTCGCTTCCGTCACCACGGTTGACCGCTTTATCCATAAAGCGGCTGGCGGTGAAAATCCAGGGATTGAATCTTCAGGGACAGGCGGTTGCTTTGCTGCTCCGAGCATTCGGGGCAGAGCCCCACAAATTCCAGTCGATGTCCGGTGATGGCGTATCCGGTATCTGAATTCAGCGACGAATTGAAATCAAAGTGAATGTTCTCCGGAACATCATCAATGCGATGGCAGTTCAGGCACCTCAGGTGATAATGATCCCGGGTATTCCCGTCAAACCGCTTGAGCTTGCCGCAGATTTGAATTTTCTGGATTTCTCCCAATTCCGAAAGGATCTCCAGATTCCGGTAAACCGTTCCCAGGCTGATACGGGGAAGTAGCCGCCGGACCATTTCATAGACTTCGTCGGCGCTGGGATGAGTCTTGACTTTTCGAAGTTCCTGAAGAATCACCTGGCGCTGACGAGTCATTCGAAGTTGCGGGTCGTTTGACAAAATTCATTGTCCTTTTGATGAGCGGTTTTCGATGGGTGTAAAGGAACAGGTTTCAGGGCCGCAGTAATCCCCGACATATTCGGATTCCGGGCGGTACAGAACGGGCTTGGCCGAAGCGCCGGCATACTGTTCCTCAATCACATGCGCCACCCACCCGGCAACCCGGGAAACGGCAAAAACCGGTGTAAACAAATCCAAGGGGATTCCCATGGCATAATACAGGGATGCGCTGTAAAAGTCCACGTTCACCACGATATCCATGCCTTTTCGCTGGTTGAACGCAGCCTTGGCCCGGATTTCCAGAAGCCTGGAAATATCGTACCAGCGGGTATCGCCGATTTTCTCTCCCAGGGTCTTGGACATGGGGGCCAGAATGAAGGCACGGGGGTCGTCCACATTGTAAACCGCATGACCCAGCCCCATGATTCTCCGGCCGGCCGCAAACTCGGTCTGGACATAGGATTCCACCGCATCCGGCGTGCCGATCTTGAGCAGCATATCCATGACCCGGGCATTGGCTCCGCCATGAAGCTCTCCGGACAGGGACCCAATTGCCGCCGAAACCGCCGCGTAGATATGGGCTCGGGTGGAAGCCACTTCGCGGGCGGCAAAAGTCGAGGCGTTAAACGAATGCTCGGCATGAAGCACCAGGCAGACATCCAGAAATCCGGCGATTTGCGGATCCGGGGGCTCCTTTTTCAGCATATACAGAAAGTTGGCCGCATGATCCAGCCGGGGATCGGGCATAACGGGTTCCAGGCCATGCCGGATCCGGTGCCAGGCGGCAACGAGGGTGGCTGTTTTGGCGATCAGGCGAATCGCCATGCGGACGGAGGCATCCTGAGAAGACTGCGGCAGCTCGGGATCATGGTTGGCCAGCATGGAGACCGAGGCCTGAAGAACGTCCATGGCCAGCGCGTTGGCCGGGCGGGTTTTGAGCGCGGCAATCAGGTCCGGATGCACCTCGCGCTCCCGGGAAAGTTGATTCTTGAAATCCTGGAGCTCGGTTCGAGATGGCAGTTTTTCGAAGAGCAGCAGATAGGCGACTTCCTCAAACGTTGCCCGGGATGCCAGATCCTGAATCGTATATCCTCTGTAAATCAGCCTTCCGGC
>CAIVVZ010000316.1 GCA_903909505.1 uncultured Desulfobacteraceae bacterium | reverse complement strand
GAACGTCGTTCCCTTGCCAAACTCGCTGTAAACCTTGATCGCCCCCTTGTGCGCCCGGACAATGCCCAGCACCGCGGCCAGTCCCAATCCCCGGCCCGTAAACTTGGTGGTGAAAAATGGCTCAAAAATACGACCCCGGGTTTCGGCATTCATGCCACAGCCCGTGTCCGTCACCTCCAGATGCACATAAAGCCCCGGCGACAGACTATCATGCAGTTCGGTCTTTCTCAGATAGTCCGCGTCGCAGCGCGTGGCGCCGGCGGCAACCGTGATCACCCCGCTTCGATCGCCAACGGCCTCCGAGGCATTGATGATCAGATTCAGCACAATCTGGCGAACCTGACTCGGATCCACCTGAATGGCGGGAAGTCCGCGCTCCAGACTCAGATTCAACACCGCTTTTTTTGAAATGGAAGTTTTGAGCAGATGCGCCATTTCCTCGATCAGCTCGCGCAGATTCACATTCTCCAGTGCGAATGTGGTCCTGCCGGAATAGGCCAGCATCTGACGGCACAACTCCGCGGCCCGGCGGGCGGCGGTGGTAATCTGCAGAATACTTCCCCGCGCCGCGGACATGGGCGAGATTTCATCCAGGGCCAGCTCGGCATGACCGAGCACTGCCATCAGGATATTGTTAAAATCATGGGCAATACCTCCGGCAAGCACCCCCAGACTCTCCAGCTTCTGGGTCTGCTGAATCTGCTTCTCCAGCTTCCGATGATCGGCTTCCGCCCGCTTTCGGTCGGTAATATCACGGGTTATCGAAAGAATCATGGTTTCCTCATTGGCGTTAATAATGCGCGCCGACATCAGGCCGACCTTGACGTTTCCATCCTTTCCGATGAATCTGCCTTCCATGTTTTCCACATAACCGGCGGCATTGAGTCCATCCACCAGACGTTTGCGGTCATCCGGATCCTCCCAGATATTCAGCTCCAAAGAGGTTTTTCCGATAATCTCTTCACGCGTATACCCCATGAGCTTCGTAAATCCCTCATTAATGTCGACGTACATGCCATCGGATGCGCGGTTGAGATTAATGGAATCGGGACTGGTTCGAAATGCCAGACGGAACAGCTCCTCGCTGACCCGCAGTTTTTTCTCGGTATTTTTAAAGCGGGCGATCTCCGCTTCCAATTCCATGACCCGTTGCTCTAAGGCCTGAAAGGTTGGTTTTTCCGACATGTTTTGCCTTTTTAAAATGTATTATTTTTGGGGATAGCCGTTAGCTATCTTCATCAAAATTAAGTGTTTCATGCGATGCGTTTTTTACTTCATCCCGATACAGATGTCGCTGTCCGGCAGGCCGTCAGATCCCAGAACATCCGGGCTAAGCGATGGGTTTCCGCCGGGATTGTCCGTCATGGAGACGGCAGAGATGCGGCCATCTGAAAAGGCATCGGATGCGATCCGCATGACCGTATCGACGGATTTTCCGCCGTGCTCTCGGCCCGGCACCAGCTCCAGTGTAACGATAAACTGATTGGGATCAAATAAATCGTTTCGAAAAACGCGCAACATGGCTGTCGGCTCTCCTTCAGGTACGAAAAATATGATTCCGTGCAAAGTATCGTTCTTTCATTAACCGATGTACTTAGAAAAAGCGATATTATTATTCTTGGAGATCCAACGACACGGAGGTATTTTTTTTAAAGAGGCACAAACATATCTACGATTTGATCCTCTGGCACCTGGAGGGGTTACTCTTTCAGGATGGGTTTGGTTTTCATCAAAACCTCGATGAAGATACTTTTGTATCCGTTTTGCATGATCAAGGTCATCTCTTGATCATCAATATAATCCCAATCAGCGTTTTCCACTTTCTGATATATTTCCTTTAACCCAATACCGCTTGAAAGTGATTGTAAAACAATGTTCTCTTCAATTCCTTTTGCCACGGAATACAGCCAATTCTTTTCATTCTGTTTGAAATATATCTCAACGATTGGCTCTTTCTGGGATACCAGCACATATTCCGTTAAAGACGCCACGGTACGATAGTATTCAAATTTCCTGCCCCGATCAAAAGATTCTGTTGAAGGTGATAAAACCTCGACAATGAGCATTGGATTCTGGATGATGTCGTTTTGATTCTCATAAATTTCGATTTTTCCACAGACAACCATCATATCCGGATACACAAAGGCACTGTGTTTAGGGATTGCCAGTTTCAAATTGCTGTCAAACAGGATACAGTCTGCGGGAGCAGGCGGCTGGTGAAATCATCTTCAACAATCAATGACTTCATGGTGTTCTCCATTTGTGGTTATTAACAGTTCTTCCGTCATCGCTTGTTTCAACCGGTCAAACTGTGCTTCCAGCTCGGCCATTTGGGCCTTGACGGCATCCAGGTCGCCGGCTTTTCCCGCCATTTCCATCTCAAATACCACTGCCATCAAGGCCTCGCCGCCGACGTTGGCCGATGCGCCCCTGATGGTGTGGGCCTGGCGTTCGGCACCTGAAACGTCTCCGGTTTCCAGATAGCCCTTCAGCGCTGAGATCTGCCGCGGAATATCTTCCAGAAAGCCTTCAGCAATCTTTCGGGCCAAGTCATCATCATCCATCAACCGGACCATCATGCCCGCACGGTCAAATATGAGTGACGGGTGATCTGTGATCCGTGATGAAGGGCTACCGACCTCATCAATCTTCTCTTTCTTTTTCATCATTCCGCATTCATCATTGTTTTTTGGAAGCCATTTGTCCAGTGCCTCCGCCAACGCCTGGGGCGACACCGGCTTGGTGACATAGTCATTCATACCCGCCTCCAGACAGCGCTTTCGGTCGCCCTGTATGGCGTGGGCCGTCATGGCGATGATGGGGATGCGCGAGACTCGACTCCTGTCACTTGAAATTCGATGATCACTATCTTCTCCGGTTTCCGATTTCCAGTTTCGAATGACCCTTGTCGCCTCGATCCCATCCATCTCGGGCATCTGCACATCCATGAGCACCAGATCGTAAGGCAGGTTTTCCAGGGCCTTGAGCGCTTCCACGCCGTTGGCCACGGCATCCGCACGCAAGCCCAGTTTTTTCAGGATGCCAAGGGCTACCTGCTGATTGGTGATGTTGTCATCGGCCAGCAGGATGCGCGCGTTGCGGCCGGCGAACAGGTTCAGCGTCTCGCGGGCCGTGTGGCGCGTAACGATGGGCCGCGTCGTTGCCTCCGCTGCGTCCCGATCCGTCAACACCAGGGACAGAACCGCCTTGAATTCCTGGTGCCGTATCGGTTTGGTCGCATATGCCACGAAACCGATTTCCTGGAAGCGCCGGGCGTCGCCCCGCGTCCCCATGGAGGTCAGCATTACCATCCGGATGTCGGACAGGCGCTTATCCGCATGGATAATCCGGCCCAGGGACTCGCCGTCCACGCCCGGCATCTGCATGTCGATCACGGCAATACGGAAAGGGTCGTTCTCGTCCAACCCAAGGTAAAGAGCCTGGAGCGCCCACGGGCCGTCCTGCGCCTCGGACGGACGCATGCCCCATGAGGTCAGGCGGGTGATCAAAATTTCGCGGTTAGTGGCGTTATCGTCCACGATCAGCACACGCACGCCGCGCAGGTCGGCGGGTGGCATACTTTCAGCTTGCTCCCCCGTGGCCTGTTTGCCAAAGCGTGCGGTGAACCAGAACTCCGAGCCTTTACCTTCTTCGCTACTCACACCGGCCTCACCGCCCATCAGCTCCGCCAGTTGTTTTGAGATGGCCAGGCCCAGCCCGGTGCCGCCGTACTGTCGTGTGGTGGATGCGTCCACCTGGCTGAACTTGTCGAAAAGCAGACCGATCTTGTCTTTCGGGATGCCGATGCCCGTGTCGCGCACCGAGAAGCGCAGCAATACATCAGCTTCCATCCCTTCGACCAAAGAGACGCGAACAACCACCTCGCCGGCAGGAGTGAACTTGACGGCGTTGCCCGCCAGATTGGTGAGGATCTGGCGCAGACGGCCCGGATCACCACTCAGAAGCATGGGCACATCTAGATCGGCGGCGCAGAGCAGCTCCAGTCCCTTCTCGTGAGCCCGCACGGCCAGCGTGTCGGCGAAGTCGTCCAGCAGGCTCGACAGATCGAAGTCCAACGTCTCCAGATCGAGCTTCTTTGCCTCGATCTTGGAGAAATCGAGGATGGAGTTGATCAAACCGAGCAACGATTCGCCGCTGCTACGCACGATTTCGGTATAGCGCCGCTGCTCATCGCTTAGCTCCGAATCCAGCAACAGCCCGGTCATGCCGATGACCCCATTCATCGGGGTTCTGATCTCATGACTCATGTTGGCCAGGAAATCACTCTTGGCGGTGCTGGCCATCTCAGCCTTCAGGGACAAGTCGTTGGCCCGGGCGGTAGCCTCCACCAGCCGGCGGTTGGTCTCCCGGAGTTCTACTTCCCATCGTTTGCGTTCGGTGACGTTCTCATGAGCAACCACCACACGACGCGGTCCAGGCCCCGGAAATGGTGTAACCCGCCCAATAAACCACCGCTCTTCATTGGGTGAATGACACGGGTACTCCAGCATGAAGGATTCCGCCACGCCGGCAAGCACGGCACGGATGCCATCGGCGAACGGAATTGCTTCTTCCATGTGTCTACCATTGGCATGGTCACATACTTCGAGGTAGTTCCGGCCTTCAGAGACATTTTCGGACGGCAAATCGTTTTGATCCGCAAAGTCCCGCCATGACTTGTTCACGAGCAGGATGACGCCCTTTTCATCCAGCAAAGCAATGTTGGCGGAGAGGGCATTCAGGGTGGCGCTCAGGAAGCGATTCCATTCCAGCAGCGCATCCTCAGCGCGCTTGCGTTTGGTGACATCGTGATAATTCAATAAAACGCCTCGGATATCAGGATCGTGGGATCGATTTACCGCGGTAAGTATTATCCATTTATAACTGTCATCCTTACACCGGTGCCGGAATTCCGTCGTTACGGAAGCGTCAGGTTCCCCCAGAAGTGCGTCAAAGAATTGCCGGGTACGGTCCAGATCCTCGGGATGGACGTATTCCCAAGAGGGGACGCCGAGAACATCTTCCGGATGCCAGCCAAACCATTTGTCGATATTTGGACTCATATACCTAAAGATGCCGTCCAAATCGACGATAGCGATGACATCCGTGATGTTGGCCACCATGGCGCGCTGTCTGGCTTCAGTCCTTTGCAGGGCTTCTTCCGCCAGTTTGCGCCCGGTGATGTCGGTATCGCTGCCGCGGTAGCCCTGCAAGACGCCATCGGTGTTCAGGATGGGGATGCCATTGGTGGAGATCCACACTTGGCGGCCATCCTTGGTTTGTACTGCATTTTCAAGATCTTGGAACGATTCCTTCCGATCGAAGACCGTGAAGGCGGCTTTTTTGAATACCTCGCGTCCGGATTCGGGATGCAGATCGTAGAAATGCATCCGCCCCACCACTTCGTCCGGGCGGTAGCCCAGAACGGCCTTGGACATATAGCTTACATGGGTGTAGAGACCTTGGGCGTCCACTTCCCAGATGATGGTGCGGTTCTGCTCGGCCAATTGATCGAAGCGGGACTCGCTCTCTCGCAGCATCTCAGCGGCATGTTTGCGCTCGGTAATGTCCTCTTTGACTGCCACAAAGCTGGTCATAACCCCCCGAGCATCCCTGATGGGTGAGATGGATGCCTGTTCCCAGAAGAGTTCGCCATTCTTTTTCTTGTTGTGGAACTCTCCCCCCCAGGTTTCGCCTGCAAGGATGGTGCTCCAAAGCGCTTTGTACGCCTCAGGGGGGAGTTCTCCCGACTTAAGAAAGCGGGGGTTCTGACCCACCACTTCGGCAAGGGTATAGCCGGTCGTTTCAGTGAACTTCGGGTTGACATATTCGATGGCGCCCGTGGTGTCAGTAATAACGATAGAGACGGGACTCTGTTCCACCGCAGCGGAGATCTTGCGGAAAGTATCCTCGGTTAGCTTGCGCTCGGTGATGTCTTGAAAGCAGATGGCTGCTCCGGCAATTGTTCCCATGTCAACGATTGGCCGGCTGGAATACGATATCGGAAAAGCGCTCCCATCCTTGCGATAAAAGAACTCATCACTTCCCTGATGAACTGTGCCGTCTTTGCAGGACATGACGATTGGGCATTCATGAATCGGATAAGGCCGCCCGTCCGGTTTCGTGTAATGCGTGAGGGCATGCAGGTCCTTGCCGATCAGTTCATCGGTCGTATATCCCAGCATTTTACACGCCGCCGGATTGACGAACGTCGTAAGTCCATTACTGTCTATACCACAAATTCCATCCCACACAGAAGCAAGTAGCAAATGGCTATAGGTCTCATGTTCCGACCTCTCCTTCTCGGCTCGGAGCCGGTGTGCGCATTCCAGCAGCGCCTTATGCAGTTGGTCGAAATCTACCGGTTTGGTGAAGTATTTGTTCACGCCGATTTCAATCGAACGCAGCAGATAATCCGTATGCTCAAACGCGGAGGTGACGATGACCGGCACGGCAGGATCCAGATTGCGGATTTCCAGGGCCAGGGTCAGTCCGTCCATTTCCGGCATCTGAATGTCGGTAATGACGATTGCCGGGTGATGCGTGTGGTATGCAGCCAGCCCGGCAGCACCGTTTTCTGCGGTAATCAGTGTTCCGGTGCATTGTTTCAGGAACTTGCAGAGATGCTCGCACGTATCTTTGTCATTCTCCACATAAAGGAGGGTGAGTGTCTTTAAAAAATCACTGTCATTTTTGCTGTGATTCATAGAAAGTGTCCTGGTTAAAAAAATAAATGGTCATGACCATAAATTCTGGCCTTACCCACGAGTGAAAATACCCTAGGGAGCGAGGGCGGCGGTCCGCCACAGTAATACTCAACCTTCGGATACTCAACCTTCGGATACTCAACCTTCGGATACTCATCCTTGAGTCATTCCTTTTGCTTCATCAAGGACTTTTCGGATAGTTTTTGCAAAGTCAGCTTTTACAATTGGCTTATATGCGAGCGCCATAATTCCGATATCTGAAGCTGCTTCCTCAGATATTCTTTTGCTGTAACCCGTGCACAAGATGACCGGAATGCCGGGACGGATTTTCATCAATTCAACGGCCAGCCTATCTCCGGTCAGATTGGGCATGGTCATGTCCGTTACCACCAGATCGAATTCATTGGACCGGCGCTTGAAAAGATCGAGTGCTTCCAGACTGCTGGTTCTGATGGTGACCCGATAGCCCAGCAGTCTCAATATTTCCTCACCAATTTCAGCGATCCGAACCTCATCATCAATAAATAATATGTGTTCGTTTCCCCGTGGAAGGGCCGTCAGTGGCTCGATCTCCACCGCTGATCCGTTTTGCAGAATAGGTAAATAAACCGTGAACGCCGATCCGTTTCCGGGAGTACTTTCGACAAGGATCTCGCCGCCACTGCTTTTGATGATTCCATGAACAACTGAAAGACCCATCCCTGTACCTTCCCCTGGTTTTTTGCTGGTGAAAAAGGGGTCAAAAATATGCTCAAGGATATCAGGCGACATACCTGTGCCCGTGTCCAAAACTTCAAGCTTGATATAGTTACCGGGATTCAGATCCGGATAGGGCGTGACGAAGAACTCATCCAGAATCACATCGGTCAAGTTGATTGTCAATACCCCGCCGGTATCTTCCATGGCGTATACCGCATTGGTGCAAAGATTCATCAGTACCTGGTGAATATGAACCGCATCACCCAAAATAAGGGATTTGCTGTTCATATTGTGCTCAATTTTTATATTGCTGGGTGTTGTCGATGACAGGAGATTGAGTACTTCCTTGACAATCAGGTTCACCTGAACTGGTTTCAGTTCTTTTTCACTTTTTCGACTGAACATCAGAATTTGCCGGACCAGTTCCCGTGCCCGGATGCCGGCCTGATAGATGCCGTTAATATATTTTTCAAGGGGTGTCTCCATTTCAACGGTATTGAGGGCCAGCTCGGCATATCCTAAAACTGAACTCAGAATATTGTTAAAGTCATGCGCAATACCGCCTGATAGCGTGCCGATCGCTTCCATCTTCTGCCCCTGCCTGATCCTTTCTTCCATGACTTTACGCTCGGCTTCAGCACGCTTTTGATCCGTGACGTCCAGCATGCTGATGATCAGATGCCTGCGCCCGTGTTTGTCCGCGTAGTCCGTCATGTACTTTTCGATGAGACGATTTTCCCCATCGGCACGAATGATATTGAAATGATAATGATGTTGATAGACTTCCCCGTTGAGGAACTTTAAATAGTTGTTCGCTACGAAATCCGAAGACTCGGGTGCGAGAAAATCAAGAAACGTACCGCCGCCCAAAACCTGCCCCCGGGAATAACCGCTGATTTCGAGCATTCTATTGTTCACCCATGTGATCTTGGCAGTTTCATCGATGATGCAGATGGCATGATGGGAAAATTCCGATATGGCCCGAAACCGCTCTTCACTTTCCTGGAAGCTGCGGCTGATGTCCTGTTCTCTGGATATCGCCTTGCTGAGACCTTTCAGCATCATTGCCGTGGTCAAGGTGACAAGGGCATTCAGAAGCAAAAAATTACCCGACATAACCAGCCATTTTTCCAGAGCATTGTCGAATTGGATTGTCCACGGCAACTGGCCGTATGCCATGAAGACTGCAATAGACAAAAGTGTGACGGCATTCAGCACCAGTGTCCAGATGGCGGCTTCAAGTCCGATAATGGCGCTGATAATGACAGACGCACCGAACAGCCAAAGATAGCCGGCGCCCACTGGGCCCAGAATAAACAAGAGGCAGACACCGAGGGCATACAAGATGAAACTGACGGCACCGGTTCGGACTTTTAACGGCCGATTGCGGCCGATGATAATGACCACGGCGGTGAAATAAGCTGTTGAATCCAGCAGAACAACACTCCATAACCCTTCCTGATGGGCTATCCAAAGTGAGGGGATGAGCGCGATGGGGCCAAGCACGGCGGCAAGAAAACAGATGATGAACAGAATCCGTTCCCGCCAGAACGTCAGTGGATCGCTGGCCCACACGTAAGCGGGCAACAGCCGCCTTTCCAGCACAGACCAGAGGGTCATGAATTTTTCAACGGTTTTGGTCTGCAAGATCATTTTCGTGGCAGTTCGAACCAGAACGTGCTCCCCTTGCCCACCTCGCTTTCCAGTCCGATTTGACCGTGATGTGCCTCGATGGCCAATTTGCAGAACGTCAGGCCGAGACCGGTCGAATAGGCCCGGCTCTGTTTGCGCGTTTCCACCTGACAAAATTTGTCGAATACCTTATCGCGATATTCCAGGGGGATTCCAGGGCCGTTATCCGCAACCGACACGCGCACCTTGTCCGCGGCCGTAACCGCAATGCCAAGCGTAATGATACCCTTCTTTCTGTCGGTGAACTTGATCGCATTGCCGATAAGGTTCTGTAGAACACGCCGAATCAGATTTTCGTCACACGCAAACGGATCCATTTCCATTGTCGATGCAAGCGTAAGCCCGCGTTGGCCCCGGAGAGGCTCGATCATTCGAATCGCCTCACTCGCCAACGCATTCATGTCAACCGCCGACAACTCCGGCGTCAGCAGTCCCGCCTCCATCTTACTCACGTCCAGCAAGGAAGAAATCATCTCCAGGATCGTTCTGGCGGAGGCCGATGCGGCGGCGATGGATTCAGTCGCATCTTGAGTCAGCGGCTCCGTTTGCGCCAGTTCCAGGTTGCCGAGGACGGCCATCAGCGGTGAGCGCATGTCGTGGACGATCATGTGCACCAGGCTGTCGCGCAACGTCTCCAGTTCACGGAGTTTGTCATACGATCGCTGCAACTCGCGCTTCCGGCGGCGAAATTCCAGGTGCGCATCCACACGCGCACAGACCTCTTCAACCTGAAAGGGCTTGGTTACGTAATCCACCGCTCCCAGAGAAAAGGATTTCACTTTATCAGCGGTATCCGTAATCGCAGTGATGAAGATCACGGGGATCTCTTTCAGCGCTGCATCGGCCTTGAGGCGTTCGCACACCTCGAAACCGTTCATCTCCGGCATTCGAATATCCAGCAAAATCAGGTCGGGCGGGTCAGCCTGCGCCGCCTGCAGGGCCAGCTTGCCACTGGGGATCGGACGCGGTTCATAGCCCCGCATCCTTAGCATCTCGGAAAGCAGTTTCAGGTTGGCAGGGACATCATCCACGATGAGAATGCCGGGAATGTTCTGGAAATCTTTTGTTTCTGAGGTCACGCCAGCCTCCTATTCAAGTAATTGCAGTAATGTTTCATAATCAAATTTATTAACGAGATCCTGAAGTTTTACGCATGTATCCGAATCAATAATAGCGGCTTGCTGAATCGATTTGATTATCTGCTCCTGGCGGCCTCTGACAACGGCCTCGCGAATCTGTTTCCTCAGCTCCATGGGAAGATCGGCCAGCATCTCTTTGGTTAAGGCCGGAGATTGTCCATTGCTATCTCCGGCAGCCAGGGTTTGGTTACAGACATCACCGGTTTTTTTTGTCGTTATCATTTCGGTCCCTGCCTTAACGGGAATCTCGAAACGAAATACGCAGCCACTATCTTCTTTGCCGCTGACGCTCGCGTCTCCGCCCATCAACCGTGCAAGCCTGCGGCTGATAGCCAGTCCCAGACCCGTACCCCGGCCATTGCGACTATCTGACGATGGATATTCAAAAGCATTGAACAACAGGTCAATTTCTTCGGTCTCGATACCCGTCGCGCTGTCTTCCATCAGTATCACCAGTTTCAACCCCTCTGAATCTTCCAGTTCGGCCGCTTCAGCCCATGCGCGCACCCGGACACAGCCGGTTTTGGTAAATTTTACGACATGGTCGAGCAGATTGGTCAGCGCCTGGCGCAGTTTTTGTTCATCGGCGACAATATAATGCGGCACCCGGTCAATCCAGTCGGTATCGAGGGTCAATTCCTTGACTTCTGACTTTTGCCGATATAGCATCAACAGCTCGTCAAAAAGGGCATGCAGATCGAAGATTTCCGGATACAGTGTATACCGTCCGGCATCGATTTTGGAAAGTTCCAGAATATCGTTTAGAAGCGCCAGAAGATTCTCACCGCTACGGTTGATGATCTCAACGTGCTGTTTTTGCGAAAGGGATAGCTCCCGGATCGTCCCGCATCAATTGCGAGAATCCCAGAATGGCATTGAGTGGCGAGCGGATTTCGTGGCTCATGCCGGCCAGAAACCCGCTCTTGGCGATGGAGGCCGCCTGCGCTTGAACCGCAATTTCATTGGCGTGTATAATGGCCGCTTCCAATCGCCGCACCCTGAATCGGGTGTTCAGAATTGAAGCGAGGAGCCCGAACAACAGCAGGCTGATGATCGTCCCAGAAAAAAGAACCCCGTAGATGCGGACGTACTCCAACTGCCGGCATGTCTGGATCTGTTCATGGGCAACGACAGTGGCAATCAGCCCAACAGACAGCAGTACCCACGCCAACCAACTACTTTTTAGAACTGAGTTTTGATCCGGTACCATTTTTTGGTTCTCTTCTGTTTCTTATGGGCAAATTGAATTCCAGGTTATATGCCCCCGTGATCTTTGCATGGCCGGTTCTACTGCTCGCCGGTTCATTCTCTCGTGGACGGGGAACACACCGTGAACCATCGTCAGAAATGAAAAGAATTCGGTTCATCCTCACGCGTATGGGGGGAAAACGGTGCCATTTGCGAATAATTTTGGGGAGCCGGCAATTCATCCCGACTGGTGACGGTATCACGAACTACCTCAGAACGCCACTTGTTAAATTCTCCACTCAAAGAAACGTTCTTTGCCTCGAAAGTTTCAATTGAAAACCGGATTTCATCGTTGATTTGTATTGAGCTGTTCTTTTCCATAGCAACCCTCCGTTGATCATCAATGGCAATGGATGTCATTGTCAAATATGAAGAAACATAATGAACCGAGCGCTCTCTCATGCTGAACATTCTGAAAAAGCTGGCTGTCCGCCCAAACAATGATGAAATGCAGGATTTGTGCCATAGTGATAAATATTAGATTTATGGCAATATCTCAAGAACCAGTTTGTCGGAATGAATGAACTATCCTGCGTGGCTGAACCCCATGTCGAATACAGTCTTTTTAAGCGCCCATTCGACGACGTGCCGGCCGGGATGCTGATGCAGCAACGCATTCCCGGCAATCACCGATGGCACCAGATCGGCAATCGTTTTACCGATGATGTCCGCGGGCGCATGGCCGAACAACTCAGCAAAGGCCGGATTGCAGAACCGGAAGCGGCCGTCTCTGTCGGCATGGAACAGGGGATTTGGAACCGTATCGATCAGGGTTTGTAAAAAAGTGAGGGAGACTGCCCTTTGATCGCTTCCATTCGTAGATGCAGTGATGTCCATGAGCGCACCTGTCGTTTTTACCCTTATCGTGGCATACGGGAGAATTTTCCTTTCATCATAAATTATAGGTGATATAATGCAATATCTTTTTTTCTGATGATAATAATGGATATTGAAGTAAAAATCCGAGCGCTATAGAGATCGGCAATCCTGAAATTTCATCGTAAGGGGGAACACCACTCCAATCGATTGGAATCATGACGGTAATAATGGAGAGATTATGATAATAAAGGTTTTGGAAACACAAGGCGAAGATGGTTACCAAGTTGAGACAAAGAAAAGAACAACTGTTGAAAACAGTCTTTATCGGAAAGAGTGCGGTTACAATAAAAATCACTGTTTAGAGAAAATTTAATATGAAAAATCAAGAAACAAATGGCATCACCATTGAGAAAATTAAGAATCATTGGATTGAGACTTCATGTGATGATTTTAAAACAATGAACGGACTATTCAAATCAAAATCCTATAACTGGGCTTTATTTGTCGGTCATATATCTGTAGAAAAATTGCTCAAAGCACTATATGTGAAATTACATGAAAAACACGCACCCATCATTCACAATTTGTACAGATTAGCAGAATTATGTGAGATTGAATTGACCGATGAATACTCTGATTGGCTTGATACAATCACATCGTTCAATATAAATGCCAGATACGATGATTATAGGAAAGAATTTTACAATCTTTGTACTCCCGAATATACTGAGTTATGGATTGGTCGGATAAAGGAGTTATTCAAATGGATAAAAATGATGCTTTAAATCTTGCCCGACAATATGCTGCATTGATAAAGACAAATTATGATTGTAAGCAGATATTTCTCTTCGGCTCATACACAAAGGCGACTTATCACGATGAGAGCGATATTGACATTGCCGTAATACTGAAGGAATTTGAAAATCCAATAGATATACAATTGGAATTAATGAGACTACGACGTAAAATTGATAGCAGAATAGAGCCACATCCTTTCAGAGAAAAAGATTTCAATATGTCAAATCCGGTTGTAGATGAGATATTGAAGCATGGCCAAAGAATTGACACTTTTATTGACAATCTCTGAAAGAGACACTTCGGTTTCAGCCAAATGACAAGTAAGGTAAGTATCCCCCGGACCATCTCGTTTTATTTCACCTCCCGGCCTTCAGCCATAACAGTCCGAAGCATAAGCCACATGACGGATCGCGTCTCTAAGCCGCTTCATATCATAAGGTTTGCCCAAAAATGCATTGGGGCGTTCAGGATATTCGCCTGCCAGAACCTGTGCCTCATCAAAACCGCTGGAAAGGATCACCGGGATATGGGGCAAAAGCTTGCGAAGGGCTGTCAGTGTTTCCCAGCCGTCCATGCGCGGCATGGTCAAATCGCAGAGAACGCAGCGGATCTCATGCCGGTGAAGCCGGAATACCTCCACGGCTTCGACGCCGTCCTTTGCTTCCAGCACCGTATCTTGCGGAATTGATCCAGTTTATCCTTGGCTTCCCGGGAAAGCGCCAAGGCGTGCGAATTCAAATTGACATCGACGTTCGCCTTCAAACCGACAATCGCCTGGATGCCCTTGAAAGACAGGGGCCGGTTGGCTGCCAGCAGACTCGACATGGTCGCTCTGAGTTTGCCGGCATTTTCTCCTTGACCGCCTCAACCCCTCTATAGCGTCAAGTCCTTCCTTGGCTTTGTGTTTGTTTGCTCTCTTGCCCGATCCGTCCAAGCTCCAGGGCCGCCCGGAACGGGGCCAGGAACCGTATCGCTCTGTCGGCGCTGGCCATCGATGGCACTTTTGTCCACCCTCTTGTGAGGCATAGCCCCGACATGCCGCGCTCCTTTTGCAGCTCGTTAACCAGGTCTGATGCGGCGCCGGCAAGGACGATATTGGCTTTCATCAGCTCAGCGATGGATGTTTCCTTTGCGCCTGCCTTGAAAGGAAGATGAGGGGTTCAGAAGTTCACGGCTCAAGAGTCTTTTTCATAGTCATTTGATCAGTCCAAGTTTACGCAGTTCCTCCAGGAGTTTGGCCTTCTGGATGGGTTTGGTCAGGTACGCATCGCACAAGCTTCGCCATGCGGCAACCACATTCTTCGGATCTCCCAGCGCCGTGGTCATCACGATCTTCGCACCGTTCGATGACAGGATTCCCCTGGCCTCTTCATGCTCGCGGATTTTCCGGAGCGCTTCCTGACCGTTCATCTCGGGCATCATGATGTCCAGACAAATCAGGTTATAGGGTTCGCCCATCTCCAGGGCCAAATACGCGGCCTCGACCGCCTCCTTGCCGTTGACGGCGACGTGGGACGGGCCGTAGCTTTTCAGGAGTTCCTGCAGGAGCAGGCGGCTGGTGAAATCATCTTCAACAATCAGTGTCTTCATGGTATTTTCCTTTAGCGGTCGATAAAAGTTCATTAGTAATCGTATGATGCAACCGGTCGAACTGCGCTTCCAGCTCGGCCATGCTGGCCTTGACGGCGTTCAGATCGCCGGACTTCCCCGCCATTTCCATCTCGAATGCCACTGCCATCAAGGCCTCGCCGCCGACGTTGGCCGATGCGCCCCTGATGGTGTGGGCCTGACGTTCGGCACCTGAAACGTCTCCGGT